>JBDTYJ010000062.1:0-19741 GCA_040005755.1 Pseudomonadota bacterium | reverse complement strand
GAGAGCGCTGCGTTCGCAATGCAGAGGTCAGGGGTTCGATCCCCCTCCGCTCCACCCTTCAGGTCTTAGTTTCATTCCCGTTCGGGCCAGGCCGGCGCCTCAGTAAAGAGAGGCGCGGCGCCTCCGGCGCGTGCTGCGCGAGAGCACGAGCCCAAGCGCCGCCAAAGCCGCAGCGCCGCCCGAACTGCCGCGCGCCCCGGCCGCACTGAGCGCGCAGGCGGAAGAGCCGGCGCTTGAACTCGACACTCGCCCCACGCACACGCCTAAGCTCAGATCGCACGCCGTGCCGGCGGCGCATTGACTTTGAGCCGTGCACTGGGCAGCGCAGTACGCGTCCCCGGCGCTGGCCGAGTTGGTCGGGGAATAGCAGGCATAACTGGCCGAGCACGCTTCGCTGAGCGAGCAGGCGCGGCCTTGCACACCTGCGGATGGCCCGAGCCCGTTGGCCACCCCGCCGGCTGGGTCGTCACTCGAGCCGCTGGTCACCCAGAAGGGCACAGCGAACTTCCCCTGCGCGGCCGCGGCCGTAGCCACGCTGCCGATCCAGCCCTTCCAGGCCGCCACAGAGCCGTAAACGGGGTGGTTGCAATCGTCAGCGCTGCGCGACACCACTCCGACCACTTTGCCATCCGCATCCAAAGCGGGCCCGCCCGAGTCGCCCGAGCAGATTCCGGCGTCCCCAACGAACTCGCTCAGCTCAACTCCCTTGCTGCAATGCCCCGGTGCGCAGTTTACCCGGAGGCCCGTGCGCCCCCGGCGAAGCCCGGCAATTCCGCCGTCGCCAGGCTCATCGGTACCGTAGCCGACAGCGGTGTACTGCTCGCCCGCGATGACGGCACGGTCGATGCGCGGAACGAGCGGCTTAGCGACGCTGGCGGGGACGGAGGCAGACAGCGTCACGAGCGCCACGTCATAACCGCAGATGTCGCTCTCGGTGGGTACCGAGATTGCCGACACGCTGAACGCTTTCGCCCTCGTGACGTCGTCGACCGACGCGGTGTTGGCCGCGAAGAACGTGTTCGCGGCGAACGGCGCGCCCGCGGTGGTCTTACCGCAGGTGACTTGCTCGCTCGTGACGTCTGCAACGCAATGGCGGGCCGTGAGCAGCAGGTTCGGCGCAATCAGGGATGCCGAGCACAGCGCCACGCCCTCTGTGCCACGGTGTGAAAAAAGAAAGAACACGTTCGAGTCCGTGCTGTCGGGCTCGCCCCCAGCGATCGCCAAGCGCCCCTCTCGAACGTTTGCGTCTGGATCATGAGCGCCGCACGAAAGCCCGCAACCGGCGGCGCACACAAGCAGCGTGGCCCAAGCAAACCTCCGACTCCTGACGCTCATGACGATGATCCCGGTTTAGGTTACGGTGGGCGCCGTCGGAACGCCAGCGGACGGAGGATTCCGCAAGCCCTTGGCGGGTGTGAGCAAGTGTTACCGTGAAAACTATCTACGTAGAGCAAACCGTGCACGCGCCACTCGCACGTATTTGGCGGGCCTGCACCGAGGCTCACGGCCTGGCCGCGTGGCAAGCTGATGAAATCACAGGCGTTGTTTCGCCAGGCTCGCAGTTGCGACTGCGCTGGCCGAGCCTGGGAGTCGCCATCGAGTTGAAGGTTGAACAGCTCGAGCCAATGCGACGCATCGTGTTCCAGAGCGAGGACTCGCAGCTCGAGCTGAAAATTGCCGCGAACCGAGTGAGCGTCGAACATCGCGCCGATTTCGACGACGACGAAAGTGAAGGGACGCTATCGTCATGGCGCCTGTCACTCGCGACGCTCGCGCACTATCTCGAGCACCACGACGGCCGCACGCGCGCCGTACACTGGGCCGTACAACGCGCCGCTGCCAGCCTCGAAGACGCGCATGCCTTCTTCACTTTGGCGGGTGCGCAAAGCGGCTGGCTCACCCGCAGCGCTGCCGCCAACAACGTGGGCGCAGTGGGGAGTGAAATCGCTCTCGAGCTCGCCTGGGGGCCCTCCCTGAACGGTCAAGTGCTCTCGCACTCCCCACCGCGGGATGTGCTCCTGTCCTGGAAAGAAACGAACCACTCCCTGCTCGCGCTACGTACCCTGCCCTGCCCGCAAGCCCGCAACGAACGCCTCCTCGCAGCCACCTGGTCCACCTGGGACGTGCCAGACACCGCTCCAACGCTGGCCCAATTACAAGCCGCCCTCAGCCGTTTATCCCGAATCCTAGACAACCGAGCCACGGCATAGCCGCGCGCGTGAGCACAAGCCACCGATCGCGATCCCGGTGGTTCGCCTTGGTCGAGCCCCCGCAGGACTGTTGCAGACACATGCTGCGACACCACCGTGCGTCGATGCGAGCTCGGCAAGCGCTCACAAGTCTGCGCAGCAGCGGGTTCCGGTCGAATAATCGAAGTAGCTCTCGGCGTGGGACGAGATTTGGGCGTCGCAGCCTTTGGTGGTGGAGCGGGCGTAGAAGCCGCCGAGGAACATGCTGTCTTCGACCCATTCGTCCAGGTTGCCGACCATGTCGAAGATTTTGTCGTTGCCCCATTCGCTCGCGCAACTCGCGCTGGCCCCGGTGAGATGAAGCAATGGATCATCACCCTCTTCGACTAAGTTCAAGCGCGGATCCAAGAGGCCCAACGACGACGACGCGTGGAGCACGTAACCGGGGTGAATGGCGCGGTGCACGTTGCAGCGGCCGGCGCGGAACGCGTTGCCGTACGGGAACTGTGTGTCGGTTTGACCGCGACACGCGGTGACCCACTCGTCCTTGGTGCACAGGCGCTTGTGCGCGTTCTCACAGGCCTTCTTGGCCACGTGATAGGACATGTACGCTTGCGGCACGGCGCCGCCCGCCGACACCGCACGCGGTTCGAACGAGTGCTGGAGTTGAAAGCTGGGCAGATCCGGGAGCGGCAGCGCGCGCGCTGCGGGCGAGCCAAGCGTGCTCTGCTCGCGCAACCACGTGTCACGCACACTGGCTGCGAGTTTGGGGTTCGGTGGATAATAGGGCGAGAGCGGCTGGCCACTGGCTACGTCGAGCGTGTGCACTTCCCAACGGTCGATGCAAAACGAGTGCACGCGCACCATGTCGAGGCTACAGCGGCGCACAGGCGCCACAGTGCGCGCGGGATCGGCACGCGAGGTGGCGAGGCTCAGGCCCGCGAGCAGGAACAGGATAGCCGCCAAGCGCTGACGCATGGCCGCAGCCTAGCTCGACACTGCCGACCGCTGAAATCGAGCAAAAACAAGGCTATTTCGCGGCTCGAACCGAATGACGCAAGCCGGTTGCATGGTGCCCCGCGGCGACACATCTTGTCGGGCGAAATGGGTACCGCCGGTCGCCAAGAGCACCAGGATCTGATCGCGCGCATTCGCGCCTCGACTGAGCTCAGGGACACCCGCATCTTGGACGCGTTCGCAAGAGTGTCGCGGCACGAATTCCTGTCCGAGGAACAGCGGGAGATTGCGTATGAAGACCGCGCCGTGCCGCTAAGCGAGGGGCAAACCGTGAGCCAGCCGAGCATGATCGCGATCATGCTGAGTGAGCTCGAGTGCGAGGGCGGCCAACGCGCGCTCGAGATTGGCGCTGGCTCGGGCTACGCCGCGGCATTGCTCGCCCAATTGGTGGGTGAGGTATTTGCGGTGGAGCTGCGGCCGGCGCTCGCCGAGCGCGCGCGAGCGAGTTTGGAGCGCACCGGCGCAAGCAATGTACATATTTTCACCGCTGACGGCACGCTTGGCCTGGCCGAGCATGCGCCCTACGACCGCATCTTGGTTTCCGCGGCGCCGCCCCGCATCCCGGACGCGCTCATCGAGCAACTCGCCGTCGGAGGTCGCATCGCCATTCCGGTCGGGAACAGCCAGTCTCAAACGCTGGTCGTGGGCCATAAAATTGGCCCCACCGCTGTGGAGTGGCGACGCACGGTGCCCTGCATTTTCGTGCCGCTGGTCACGAGCTAAGAGCGCGGGTCCTGCGAGCCTTTCGCACCCACTCGAACGTCGACAGCTGTCTTCTGGCGCCGGCTAGGCCGAACCGACGGTGCGCGTCGTAAACGCCATCGGGCTCGTTCCCACGCGCTGATACGCGCGCTCCCAGAGCTCGGCGGGCGGGGTGTCGAAAACCACGTCGGCCGTGACGTCCGTGGGCAACCAAGCGCCCTGCTTGATTTCACTTTCGAGCTGCCACGGCCCCCACCCTGCATAACCCGTGAGCGTGATCATGCCAGGTGGCACGTTGCCCGAAACCGCGGCCTCCAAGACCTTCCGTGAAGCGCTCGCGATGATGCCCGGTGCGACCTCTTGCTGGCCCTCGATGTCCCTGGGCAGGACACCGCTCGGGTACAACAACCAAACTTGCTCCCGCGCTACCGGTCCGCCGATGCGCGCAATTCCGGCGACGTTCCGAACGGCTTCGGTCAGCCCCGCGCGCATCAGGAGCTCCGACAGCGGCATTGATTCCGGGCCGTTGAGCACCCAGCCAAATGCGCCCTCAGGGCCGTGCGCCGAAAGCAACACCACCGAGCGCTCGAAGTTCGGATCGGCAAGTGGAGGTGCAGCCAGCAGCAGGCCCGGAGCCAATGCGGAGGACATAGTGAACAAAGCTAACGCGCTCCCCCGTGCTCGTCGATTGGGTCCCGCGCACCCAAGGCCTTTGGCGGGGCGGTCATGCACATCCGAGCGCTTGGCCAGGGGCTGACGACTCTCGACACCCCAGGCCAGCCCGAAGGCCTACCGGCACGTCAGCGCTCGGCAACCTTCGCCCGGAACGCCGAAACTGGTAAAATCAGCGCACTCAGCCAGGTTGGAAACAAAGCCGCGTGTCACCGCCGATGGCTTGCTGGTAGAGTCGGCGCTGGTCGATGCGCGTCACCTTTCATGGCGTTCGGGGTTCGGTTCCCTCACCCGGGCCACAGACTGCTCGCTACGGCGGAAACACCTCCTGTGTGGAGGTGCGGCTTGCCGATGGCTCCGTATTGGCGCTCGACGCCGGCACCGGCATGCGCCAAATGGGCAACAACCTGCTGCGTGAGGGGCGCACGTCACCCGTGCACTTGCTGCTGTCGCACACGCACTGGGATCACGTGCTGGGCTTGCCCTTCTTCGGTCCGCTGTGGAACAAGGACAATCACATCTTCGTCTACCCGTTGGCGAATGACGCGCAGGAGCGCTTCCAGCGCAATATCTTCGACGATATCCATTTCCCCGTCAGCGTGGATGACATTCCCGCACGAATGGAGTTCGTGAAGCCGGACACGCTTACCTGGCGCATCGGTTCGGCCAAGGTGAGCCGGATCATGCTGAATCATCCGGGCGGCGCGCAGGGTTTCCGCATCGACGACGATGACGGCAGCTCGCTCGCATACATCACGGACAACGAGCTGCGTGCCGGCAAGGCGTTGGTTACGGTCGAGGAACTAGCGCGCTTCGCGGACGATGTGGACGTGCTGATTCACGACTCGCAATACTTGATGGCGGACATGCCGCACAAACACGGCTGGGGCCACTCCGTGGTGGATGACGTGTTGAACCTAGGCGTGCTTGCCGAACCCAAACGGCTGGTCCTGTTTCACCACGATCCAGACCGCACGGACGACGCGCTCGATGCCATCGGCGAGCGCTCGCAGCGCTGGATCACCGAACATGCCAAAGGCACGGACGTGATTGTCGCGAGTGAAGGGCTAACGCTGGAAGTGCCCAAGAAGTAGTGCTCCTCCGCCCGTCCGACACCGGGCCGACACATCTCGGTGAACGTGGTGTTAGGTTGTGGCAATCGAGCAAGCGATTGGTGCACTAGCGGAACGGTGCGTTCCGCTATTTCTGGCTATTGACCGGGCTAGCTTCGGAGTAATCCATGCGCCCATGGGAATTCTCCGAGAGTCTATCTTCGCTACCATCATCCTCACCCTGTCCGCTTGCGGCGGCGCGCCCGCCGAGCCTGCCACGCCGCCGCCGCCCCCCCCGCCCGCGGCTCCCGAAGCGCCAGCGGCATCGGCTGCGCCCGCGGCGACCGAAGCGCCCAAGCCTGCCGAAACTGCCGCCGCTCCGGCGCCCGCCGAAGCCCCAGCTGCGCCCGCGCACGAAGCCTGGGATCCGAAAGCCACTAAGGATCAACAGGCAGCGTTCATGAAGAAGTACGTGGTGCCAGAGATGGGCCCGGTATTTAAAGCGTTCGACGCGAAGCGATACGCGGACTTCAGCTGCAAGACCTGTCACGGTCCGAAGTACCAAAACCCGAAGGACTTCTTGCCCGAGCTCACCTTCAAGGATGGCAAGTTGGTGAAGCCGGCGAATGCGAACGCTCCGAAGGTCGCTGAGTGGATGGGCAAGGAAGTCGTTCCGCACATGGCCGGCGCCATGGGCCAGAAGCCTTTCGACATGACGACGAAGACCGGCTTCGGCTGCCATGACTGCCACAAAGTGAAGATGTGAGAGCTGATTGCCGCGCCCGAAACGCGCGGCAATCCCTGAGCCGTCGTGAGCTGCGCGTTGTTCCGCGGCACGAACATGAAAGGCGCGTTGCGCGTGTCCCTGGCGGGCTCAGAGGCTGGGCAGCTACACGCGCAACGCGCAACGCGCAACGCGCAACGCGCAACGCGACCGTGCCGCCATTCGTGAGGCGCCGGGACTACGCGCTGTTTCGGATTGGCTCGACTCATCGTAGCGGGTGCCCGACGATGCAGCTTGTGCGGGCCGGAAGGGGCGAATAGGCCGCCAAATTTAGCCGAACTCGAAAATGGTTTGCTAGGGCCGCGGCCTGCCGCAAACTTTGGCAATGTCGAATCGTCTATCCAGGGACACGGAAGACGCGGCCAAGGTGCTGTCAGCGTTTAGGGACAAATACCATCCCCGCGAAACGCTCGCGGAAAAGCTGAGCGCGGCGGAGGACCTGCGCGCGAAGCTCGTCAACGTCACGAGCCTAGTCCGTCAATGGTCCGTAAAGGCGGTGGGCGAGGAGACGCTGTTGACGCTCAACGGCGCGGGAAGCGCGCGCGTTCGCACCGATCCTGAAACCGGCTTGATCCAAATTTCCAAGGACGGAAGTGCCTGGCAAGTGCCGCCGCTGGAATACGACGCCTACCATCACGAATGGGTGGGCAGCGAGCTCGACGCCGAAATTGCCGTGCCTCCGGGCGAGCCTCGACCGCACAAAGCGGCATTGGTCGCGCTCGCTGAGGCTCTGGTGGTCTTGCTCAGCTAAACAGCGGACCCCGGGGGGGGCCCGGCGCGCGCGGCTCGTGGGAATCCCACGCAGAGTGAGGTGCGTGGCCGGCGCGCGGGCGCCCATCAAATCGCCCCGCCCGCGGAGCGAGCGGGGGCTTCGCGCAGGCTCCGCTATTTGGCGGTGTCAACGCTGGGTGAAGCAGCTGCGTTCGACACCGGCGCTCGGTCGGTGCCCATTGGACCGAGTTCGAAGTCGACACGCCGATCGAGGCTCCAGCTGGCTTCGTCGTCACCGCGCGCGTCGGATTCACCGCGCGCGAGCACGCGCAGGTTCTGACTGCTAACACCGTGGCCGACCATGTAATTGCGTGCTGCTTCTGCGCGTTGCTCGGACAATTCTTGATTGTCCTTGGCAGAGCCACGCGGGTCGGCATGTCCGATGATCGTAATCACGCGACCGCGAAGGTTGCCGTCCTTCGCGCATCGGGCAACGTCATCTAGTACGTTCTGGCCATGCGGGCGCAGCGTCGTGTCGGCGACGTCGAAGTGCGGTGATGCTTCGGCGGTCTTGGGCAATTGGCAAGCATTCATGATCTCTTCCGAGACGTGAACGGTCGTGTCCGCGTCGTTGCGCGCCGTGCGCGCGCGTTGCGCTGTGTTCTCCCCGGCGAGTTGGGTGGGCGCCTGCGCCGGCGGCTTGTCGCTGGAGCACGCGGCAATTGACGCGACCAGCACGCCACATCCGAGCCACTTTGCCGCGCCGCCGCCAATGTTGATTCTAATCATGTTCTCTCCTTCAAGCGTTTTTTGAGCCCGTATGCGGCTCGGCGCCGATCAGTGCAAACCGAGAACCAGGCTGAGTGCCGCGACAATCCGGCCTCACACGGGCAACCCGGGTTGGGGCCAAATGGCGCCATTGGGGCTAACTTTGGCTTCCAGGCATGCGCTTCCCGTTAACTCTGCGCGGCTACGGCGCCCACGCTTCGCCCGCGAGCCTTGCCGCGTGCGGCGCGCTTCGTGCACCCACTCTTCCACGAGTCATCTGTGCGCGGGCCGAGACCGCGCGGAAAGTTGCACGATGTCCGAGAACGTTGCGGTTTGGATTGATCATAAAGAAGCGCGCATCTGCCGGGTGTTTGCGGGCATGGCGGAAGAGGCAGTGATTGCCGCACCACACCATGTCCACCACAACCATCCGCGCGGGCAGGAAGGCGTCAAAGCGCGGCCTGAAGACGTCAAGCGCTTCTTCCAGGAGGTAGTAGAGTCTCTCGAGGACAGCACAAAAGTCCTACTGTTGGGACCGTCCACGGCGAAGCTGGAGCTTCTCAAGTACGCGCAAACGCACCATCCGGCACTCGCTCTCAAAGTCGTCGGAGTCGAGACCGCTGACCATCCGACGGACGGTCAACTTGTGGCTCATGCGAAGGCGTACTTCGGCCGCGTCGGGTCCTCCGTCGGTCCCACCGAGAGAGCGTTCTAGGCCTTTCAGGATTGCCGCGCAGCACGCCTCGCGGCTAATCCGGATCTCGATGTCACGGTGCACTCCCGCCGCCTGAGTGTGGCTGTTTTGCGGTCGTCGTGACTATTTGGCGTGTTCTAGGCGAAACAAGCCAGACTTTGGATACCCCAAGCCTTTGAAGTTGTTCGTGTCCCCGGGTTGGCTCGGAAACTGCTTTGGCGGAGAACACACATTGCGGCGCCTAGCGAGTTGCAAGCAACCGCCGCGCCGTCTTGCCGACGACCAGGAGATCCTGGTGCGGCTGAATCAGGAAAAGACATGCTCGCAAAATTATTGATTGGGCCCCGTGTCTGCAGGGCCCCGTTGGCAACTTGGTTCGCGCTGGGCGCGTTGTTCGTAGCGGCCTGCAGTGACCAGGATGCCCTGGTCACCCCGCCGGATGTCGCGGGCGCAGGAGCCATTGCGGACGCGGGCGCCGCGGGAGACGTGGTTTCTGCTTCAGGCGGCGGTTCCAGTGGCAGCGCGGGCATCCACGCCGGCGCAGGCGGGATCGCGGGCGCCCACGCGGGAGGTGCCACAGCGGAGGCGGGCGCCGCGGGTGCCGCGGGCGACAGAGCGCTGGCACAGGCGCCGACCGTGCTTTCAACAAGCCCAGCGGACGGATCGAGCCACGTGCCGAGCGGCGCTCAGATCAGCGCCGTTTTCAGCGAGCCAATGGCCGAAAGCACGCTCAACGAGGCCACTTTTGTGCTCCGGCAAGGCTCGGATCCAATCACCGGTACGGTGTCTTTCGATCGCGCATCGAACACCGCAACCTTCGTTCCGCATGGCTCGCTGGCTCTGGGTTTGCCCTACACCGCAACCATCAGCACCGGCGCCGAAGACGCGACGGGCCAGTCACTCGCCAGCGATTTCTCTTGGAGCTTCGCGACAACCGCGTGTGAGCAGATGCCAGTGACACTCGGGGCCGCTGCCAACTTCGTGGTCCTGGCGGGCTCAACGGTGACCAGCACCGGCTTGAGCGCGCTGACTGGTGATCTGGGCGTCAGCCCAGGCACTGCTGTTACTGGCTTCCCGCCGGGCGTCGTGGTCGGCGCCAAGCACGCCGGTGATGCGACCTCTGCTCTGGGCATGGCAGATCTCACGACCGCCTACAACAGCGCCAAAGGCCGAACGCTATGCCCCGTGAGCGTTTCCGGAAATCTGGGCGGAAAAACGCTTGCTCCGGGTCTTTACAAGTCGACGACCTCGCTCGCAGTGTCTTCGGGAGACCTAACGCTAGATGCAGAGGGCGATGGCGACGCCATCTTCATCTTTCAGATGGCGTCCACGCTCACGACGACGGCCGGGCGTCAGGTCATCCTCAGCAACGGCGCCAAAGCCAGCAACGTCTTTTGGCAGGTTGGCACCTCCGCTACTATTGGCACCACCTCCGTCTTCCAAGGAACAATCATGGCCGACCAAGCCATCACCTTGAAAACCGGCGCCGAGCTCAACGGCCGAGCACTGGCTCGCATCGCCGCCGTCGATCTGGACAGCAATCAGATCGTGAAGCCAGCACTCTAGCCTGCGCAGCCACGGAAGCGTGCGCCCATGAGGCGCGCATGCTGTCGTGGCATCGCGTCTCGCCTGTAGCAACCTCGTCGAGGGGGTTGCCCGCGCGTTTAACGGTGCTTGCCCCTTGCTCGGCGCGCCGGCGCAGTTCAAAAGCATTCAATGACCCCCAGGTGCCGGCCCGGAAAACGCGACAGAAGAAAGTCGTAGGCGCCGTGTTGAAGTTGGCGACTTTCAACGTTAACGGCATTCGCGCGCGACTGAGCAACCTGACCGAGTGGTTGCGCGCTGAGGGGCCGGATGTGGTCTGCCTTCAGGAATTGAAGGCGGCCGATAACGCATTTCCGATCGCCGAGCTCAACGCGGCAGGCTACGGCGCGCTCTGGCATGGCCAAGCCTCATGGAACGGAGTGGCGATTCTTGCCAAAGGCGAGCAGCCAAAAGAAATACAGCGCGGGCTCAGCGGAGATCCTGACGACAAGCATAGTCGCTACCTGGAGGCGAACGCGCACGGCATCCACGTCGCCTGTCTGTATTTGCCCAACGGTAACCCGCAACCCGGTCCAAAGTTCACGTACAAGCTGGCCTGGTTTGAGCGCCTGATTGAACGGGCGAACGACTTGTTCCAGCTCGCCGAGCCCGTGCTTTTGGCGGGCGACTTCAACGTGGTGCCCACTGACTTGGACATCTATAATCCTCGCTCATGGCAGAAGGACGCCTTGTTGCAGCCCGAGAGCCGCGAGCGCTACGGTCGGCTCTTGGAACCGGGTTGGTGCGACGCGCTGCGCAGCGAATTCAACGACGAGCGGGTGTATACGTTCTGGGACTATTTTCGTAGACACTGGGAGACGAATTCCGGGCTACGCATCGACCACCTGCTGCTGAATGCGCCGCTCCGCGAGCGCTTGCGTAAAGCGGGCGTCGATAAGTGGGTCCGAGGTGAGGCGCATGCGTCGGACCATGCCCCTGCATGGATCGAGATCGCCAAATGATCCCGCCCTTGATGAGGCAGCTTGGACGGGGCAGCTCTAAAAAGAGGCCACTGTGCGGGGTAGGACGGGGGTACGGAGTTCCGAGACCGCAGCGATCAGGTGTTGCGGTTGGATGGGCTTGCCGACGTGCGCGGTGAACCCGGCCGCGAGCGCCGCCGCGCGATCTTCTGCACGTGCATACGCCGTCAGAGCCAGCGAAGGGATCGCGCCGCAATGCTCGGACGGAAGGGCGCGAATCCGTCGCATCAACGAATAGCCGTCCTCTCCGGGCATGGCGATGTCGCTCACGATGACGTCCGGACGGAGCTCTTGCAGCAGCCCGAACGCCTCTGCGGCGGAAGCGGTCGCCGACACCCGCGCTCCGGCTCGGGCCAAAATTGCGCCGAGCAACTCGCGAGCGTCTGGTTCATCTTCGACCACGAGCACGCGTAAGCCGGCAAGCGATTGCTGGCCGCCGGAATCAGCGCTCTCCGCGGTGAGCAACGAGCCCCCCAGGTGTTCGACGTCGGCGATCACAGCGGCAATCGGGAGCTCGAGGGTGAACGTTGCGCCCTGCCCCAGACCGGCGCTGAGGACGCTCACGCGACCGCCATGCAGCTCCACGATGTGTCGGACAATCGCGAGCCCGAGGCCCAGGCCGCCAATGCGGCGCGTCGTCGAGGAGTCAGCCTGCTTGAAGCGGTCGAACACGAACGGCAAAAAGGCCGGGTCGATTCCGCGGCCATTGTCGCTGATGGTCAGCGCAAAGCCAGCCGTCCGCCGGGTCACCGAAACGCTCACGGAGCCCCCGGAATCGGTGAACTTCAGTGCGTTCGAGAGCAGGTTCCACGCCACCTGCTGCAGGCGTTCCGCGTCACCGCTCAGGATTGCTTGACTCGGCGCATCCGAAAATTCGATCGAAACGCCCTTTGCAGCTGCGGTCGGGCGCACCACGTCAATCGCATCCTTGGCGACCTGGATCAAATCGACGCGCCCGGCCTCGAGCCGCAGCTTCCCCGTGATGATCCGCGAAACATCCAGAATATCCTCGATGATTTTGCCTTGGGCTTGCGCGTTTCTGTGAATGACGCCCAGCCCCTTGGAGACGGCGGGGTCGGAGTTGCTACTTTTCAGCAGCGACGCCCAGCCCAAAATCGCATTGAGCGGAGTCCGGAGCTCATGCGACACCGTGGCCAGGAATTCGTCTTTGACTCTGCTCGCGTCCTCAGCAGCGGCAGCCGCTCTGGTGGCTGCTTGCGCGGCCTCCTCTGCGGTGGCGAACAGCCTCGCCTGCATCAGTGCGGCGCTAGCCCGTCGCGCAATCTCTTGGACAACGCTCAGATCCTCCGCTGTATGATGACGACCGGACCTCGCGCAACAGACCGTTAGAGCGCCGAGCACTTCTTGCTGGCCCATTACGGGAACGCTGATCAGCGAGCAAACACCGAGACGACGAAGCAGCGTCGTGTGCTCAGAGCCCGCTGCAACATCGTGCCACCAGGCATCGTCAATCTGGGGATGAAACTCGGTCACGCCGCTGTTTAGCGCGCACAGATTCTTGTCTTGCCGGGGCGATCGCACGAAGGAAGTTCGCTTGACCAGGGCGTCCACCTCCGGGTCGTCGAACGCCTGCGCCAGACGCCGCACGCCGCCCTTTTCGATCACGTCGAAAAATGCGAAATCTCCAAGCACGGGCAGAACCGTGCCGACAACGCTGCTCAACGTTACTTCATAGTCGATGGACTTGGAAAAAACGCCGCCCGCGCGCGCGATCAGCTCCAGCTGCTCGCGAGCTTTTTTTTCCGCCGCGTAAAGTTTTGCGTTCTCGATCGCCGAGCCGGCTCTTTGACCGAGGTCTTCAGCGAGCGCCTTGTCCACCTCGTCGTAACGGCGACCGGATTCTGCCGACACGAGGGAGATGGTTCCAAACACCCTGCCGCGAGTTTGGATCGGCGCGGTGATGACCGACTTCATCCCGACCTCTCGCAACAATCGCAGATGCTCCTCATCGTGCGCCGCCAGCTGCAGGAGTTCGTCCGTGATTTCCGGATAGACCTCGGCACGCCCCGTGCGAAGCACTTGCCCAACACCGCGTTCAGCCTTGGGATCTGGGGGGTATTTCCGTGCGTAGGAGCGCGCGTCTTCCATGCGCGCCGGGTCCACGTGGGCCACCGCCACGTTCTTCAGGTCCCCGCCTTCGAGCAATTGGATCGAGCACCAGTCGGCGAGGCTGGGCACGAGCAGCCCGGCGAGATCACCTAACATCGCCTCATAGTCGAGGGACGACGTCAGCGTGCTGGTCGCATCCGCGAGGTATCGGTCGCGCTCCTCGCGCCGACGATCAGCGGTAACGTCGTGCCAGATGTTGACGGCCAGCTCTGGCTCACCTTGGTCGCCACGAACCGGGCTCGCGCGAATGGTCGTCCACCATTGGCGCGCGGTCTCTCGTTCCATCACACGCAACACGACCTGCGCGCTCTCTGCTCCTTCGAATACGCGACGCGATGGCAGATTAGCCACGTCGAACGCGCGCCCGTGCTCGTCGTACAGCTCGAACTTTGCGGTAACCTCGTGCGGGGACGCCTTCAATAACTCAGCGACGGAACTAAAGCCGCAGATTCGGGCGGCAGCGAGGTTGGCGAAGATGAGCGTGCCCGAAGGATTTTGAACGGTAATGCCGTCGCCAATGCCCTCGAAGATCACTTCGAGCCGCCGACTGAGCGACTTGTAACGCTCGCGCTCTACCTTGACCCGCCGCTCCGCATCTTCCGCCGCAGTTCTAGCCGCCTGCTCTTGGAGCAGCGTGCGAGCGACGTCTTCCGCCTGCTTTCGTGCAGTCAGGTCCCGGGTGATCTTGGTGAAACCGACCAGTTCACCACTCGCACCGTGGAGCGCGGTGAGCACGACATTGGCCCAGAACCGCTCACCATTCTTGCGCACCCGCCAGCCCTCTTCCTCGAAACGACCGACGGCGCGCGCCGTTTCGAGCTCAGCCTCAGGCCGCCCTGCGGCGACGTCTTCGGGTGTGAAAAACGCGGCGTAGTAGCGGCCGACGATTTCCGAAGGCGCGTAGCCTTTGATGCGTTCAGCACCGGAGTTCCAAGTGCTCACCTTTCCCTGCGGGTCGAGCAGGTAGATGGCGTAGTCACCGACACCTTCCACCAAGAGGCGAAACCGCTCTTCTGAGCGCCGAAGCTCTTCGGCCGCCAGGCGACGCTCCGTCAGATCACGAGTCACCTTTCCGAATCCCTGAAGCGTTCCTGACTCGTCACGCAACGCGGTGATCACCACGTTCGCCCAAAAGCGCGTGCCGTCCTTGCGGATCCGCCAGCCCTCGTCCTCGACGCGGCCATCGCGTGAAGCAACCTCAAGCTCCCGCTCGGGCTTTCGATCGGCAAGATCCTGCCCGCCGTAGAACATTGAAAAGTGCCGCCCGATGATCTCGTCGGCGGCATACCCCTTGATGCGCTGAGCGCCGCGGTTCCAGGTGAGCACGCGACCGCTCGTATCCAGCATGAAGATCGCGTAGTCCTCCACGCTTTGCACGAGAAGGCGAAACGCTTCGGCCGCGAGACCAGATGAGCTCTTATGCGCTGGGTGACCGGGTGGTGAGTTCACGGTGCCACTGGTGGGAATGTTTTAGCCTCGCAAATAATGGCGCGCGCCGCCACTGCAACAATAAGCACCGCGCAACGTGGCCTTTTTGAGGCGTTTTTGCGTGAACGACAACACCGCTGCGCGTTTGAACCACGCACGTGGCGCGCGGCTTGCAGTTCGCGAGGGTGCTCTCGGTATTTGCTCGAGGAGCTCGACGAATCGCAACTACTGGAGATCGACCGCGCAGGCGACCTGGCCAATTGCTCGATTACGGGGTTCTGCGCAGCGAGGCGCATGCGCCTCGACGACTACAACGTGGTTGCTCCAATCGAGAACGCGGGCGAGCAGGTGACCGCGGCGCCTGACATCGCGGTTAAAAAATGACCAAAATCAATCGCGCCGCGCCCACCGTCATTACGAGCGCCTTGCTCAGCAAGTGGCCATTGCCGCGCGTTCACGTGCCTAACTTTCTTAGGAGCGCACGCTGACAACCAGCCCCACTACGATGATAAGTAGCGACATTTCGCCTACAGCGCTTTTCTTCCCGGAGCCGGGGCGGAAGCCTTTCACCGATCGCCGCGCATGACAGAACAGCCTCGCCTACCGGATCACGTTCACGAAAACATCGAAGCCATCGCGACACAGCGGATTGAGCAAGAGCGCTCTCTTTCGGCGGAGCAACGCGCGGTAGAAGCGTTGACGCATTGGATCGGCAGACCGCGATCGCTCTATGTTTTCGGGATCATCGTTGTCGTCTGGATGACCTACAACAGCCTTGCCGGGGTGTTGCACGTTCGGCAACTCGATCCTGCACCCTTTTTCATACTCCAGGGGGTCGTCGGCATTTACGCCGCGCTGATGACCACGATGATCTTGGCAACGCAAAACCGGCAGAGCAGGGACGCGCGCCGCAACGCGCACTTGGACCTGCAAGTAAACATCCTATCCGAACAGCGCACGGCCAAAATCGTGGCCTTACTCGAAGAGCTACGCCGAGATTTGCCCAATGTGCGCAATCGCGTCGACCCAATCGCCGAAGCGTTACAAGAAACCGTCCCGGCTCACGCGATGATCTCTGCCCTCGAGGAGACGATGACTGAGCCGCACGATCTGCCACGAGCGTCGACCCCTCTCCCCGACCCAGAGCCGCGGTAGCGAGCGCGAGGGACCGCACACCCTCCTCTATCGGTGTCGTTCTCGTCTGGTCCAGACGTCGCGTGCCCTGCGCGCTTTCCGCCGAGGCAACTTGCCTCACCCCACCCCACATCCGCCGGATTTCGCCGGTTTTGAGCACTCGGAAGCCACATTCAATCTTGACTCACCCACGCTTGGGATAGAGTACCGAGAGCGCCCATGACTGGCAATGCAGAAACTTCAGCCGACGACCCGCGACGTGAGCGCGATGAGGCCAGGGCCGAGTGCGCGCGGGCAACCGCGGAGCTGAACGAGCAACGACGCCTCAATGAGGGGTTGGAGCAGGCGGTTCGTTCCCGCGACTCGGTTCTTTCGGTCGTAGCGCATGATTTGCGGAATCCGCTGAACGTGATCTCGCTGACGGCCCATGGCTTGCTGCATCAGCTACCGGACGCCGCCATTCGTCGCTCGGCAGAGCGCATCATCCGCAGCGCGCAGCGCGCCGATCGGATGGTCCGTGACCTGCTGACGATCAGCGCTATCGAAACCGGTCGGTTTTCGCTGGACATCCAGGCAGTACAAACCCCAGAGCTGATTCTGGGCGCGCTCGAGTCTCAGCATAGCTTGGCCGCTGCGGCCTCCGTGATCGTCGCGGCCGACGTTTCTCCCAACCTGCCGCCACTGCAAGCGGACGAGGAACGATTGCTGGATGTGCTCGAGAACCTGATTGGCAATGCCATCAAATTCACGCCGCCAGGCGGTTCAATCACCGTGGGTGCGAGCCAGCGGGAAAGGGACATTCTGATCTGGGTCAAAGACAGCGGCTCGGGCATCACGAGCGAGCAGCTGCCCCATATTTTCGATCGCTTCTGGCAGGCCACGCAAAAGGAGCGGCGCGGCGTTGGGCTGGGGCTCTCGATCTGCAAGACGATTGTCGAAGCGCACGGCGGGCGGATCTGGGCAGAAAGCTCGGTCGGCGCGGGCACGACCCTGTTCTTCACCGTGCCGGCAGCAACGCCATCACAGCCGAGAGTCGATGCGCCGGAAATTGCGAACGTCCTATTGGTCGACGACCGGCCCGAAAATTTGCTGGCACTCAAGGCCATCCTGGAGCGCCCCGAATACCGTTTGATCACCGCTCGCTCGGGCGAAGAAGCGCTCGCGCTCGCCTTGCGGGAACGTTTCGCCGTTGCGCTGGTAGACATTGCGATGCCCGGCATGAACGGCCTCGAAGTGGCGGTCCATCTGAAGGAGCTCGAGCGCAGCCGGGACATTCCGATCATCTTCGTCACCGCCTTCGGCAATGACCCGGAAGAAGTTCACCGTGCCTACACGGCAGGGGCGGCAGACTATTTGGTCAAGCCGCTCGACGCGGAAATAGTCCGCAAAAAAGTCGAAGTATTCGTGGATTTGAGCCGCCGCCAGTGGCGCAACGAGCAACTGTACACGAGCAGCACGAAGTAGGAAGTCCAGCATGACCAGCACACAAGCGACCGGGCATGGCAATGGTGACGGTGCGCCGCCCTCGGCGTTCGCCGAGTCGCAGGATGAGCTGCGCGAGTTACTGCGGGTGTTCTTGGCGGTGCGTGAGGGAGATTTCTCCGTGCGCCTGCCGGGACATTGGACGGGCCTGGTCGGCAAGATCGCCGACTCCGTCAACGATGTGGTCGCCGCCAACGAAAAGATGGCAGAGCAGCTCGAGCGCGTCGGCCAGGTCGTGGGCAAGGAGGGCAAGACTCGTCAGCGTGTGCGCTTCCCCCGCCAAACGGGAGCCTGGGTCGAGATGGAAACCTCACTCAACACCCTGATGGATGATCTGCTTTGGCCGACGACGGAGGTAACGCGCGCCCTGGCAGCAGTGGCGCAGGGCGATCTGTCGCAAAACATGCGCCTCGACGTCGACGGCCGACCGCTTCAGGGCGAATTTCTGCGCTCAGCGACCATCGTGAACTCGATGATCAAGCAGCTGGGCGTGTTCACTTCCGAAGTGACGCGCGTCGCGCGCGAGGTCGGCACCGACGGTAAGTTGGGCGGCCAGGCCGAAGTTCCGGACGTCAGCGGCGTGTGGAGGGATCTCACGGACAGCGTGAACTCCATGGCCAGCAATCTGACGGGCCAGGTGCGTAATATTTCCGAAGTAACCATTGCCGTGGCTAGCGGCGACTTGTCCAAGAAGATCACCGTCGACGTGCGTGGTGAAATCCTTCAGCTGAAGGACGCCATCAACACCATGGTCGATCAGCTGCGCTCGTTCGCCTCCGAAGTGACGCGCGTCGCGCGTGAAGTCGGTACGGAGGGCAAGCTCGGTGGCCAAGCCATCGTGCCCGGAGTCGCCGGCACGTGGAAGGATCTGACGGACTCGGTGAATGCCATGTGCGGCAATCTCACCGATCAGGTACGCAACATTGCACAGGTGACCACCGCCGTCGCCCGCGGCGACTTGTCGCGCAAGATCACCGTCGATGTGCGCGGTGAAATCCTGGAGCTGAAGGACACGATCAACACCTTGGTCGACCAGCTCAATGCGTTTGCTTCAGAGGTGACCCGCGTAGCGCGTGAAGTCGGCACTGAAGGCCGGCTCGGTGGGCAGGCCCAAGTCCCCGGCGTAGCCGGTACTTGGAAGGATTTGACGGACAACGTCAACTTCATGGCCTCCAACTTGACCGCGCAAGTCCGAAACATCGCGGAGGTGTCGACGGCCATCGCCAACGGCGACCTATCGCGCAAGATCACCGTCAACGTCAGCGGCGAGATCTTGCAGCTGAAAGAGACCATCAACACGATGGTCGACCAGTTGAATGCGTTCGCCGGGGAGGTAACGCGTGTCGCTCGCGAGGTCGGCACCGAGGGTAAGCTGGGCGGCCAGGCTCAAGTGCCGGGCGTCGCCGGGACCTGGAAAGATCTGACCGACAACGTCAACTCGATGGCAAACAGCCTGACGAATCAGGTGCGCAATATCGCCGACGTGGCGACCGCGATCGCCAACGGCGACTTGTCGAAGAAGATTACGGTCGACGTCAGCGGTGAGATCCTGCAGCTCAAGCAGACGCTCAACACGATGGTCGATCAGCTCAATGCCTTCGCTGGGGAGGTGACTCGCGTCGCACGCGAGGTCGGAACCGAAGGTAAGCTGGGCGGCCAGGCCGTGGTGCGCGGAGTAGCAGGCACCTGGAAGGACTTGACGGACAACGTCAACTCCATGGCCGGCAACCTCACGGCCCAAGTACGCAACATCGCCGAAGTGGCTACGGCCGTCGCACGCGGAGACTTGTCGCGCAAGATCACCGTGGATGTGCGCGGCGAAATCTTGGAGCTGAAAGACACCCTCAACACGATGGTCGATCAGCTCAACGCTTTTGCCGCGGAGGTCACGCGCGTTGCGCGTGAAGTAGGTACCGACGGTAAGTTGGGCGGCCAAGCCGAGGTTCCGGGCGTTGCCGGAACGTGGAAGGACCTCACGGACAGCGTGAACTCCATGGCCGGTAATCTCACCGGTCAGGTGCGCAACATCGCCGAGGTCGCGACCGCAATTGCTGGCGGTGATCTATCGCGAAAAATCACCGTCGACGTACGCGGAGAGATTCTGCAACTGAAGGAGACCCTCAACACGATGGTCGATCAGTTGAATGCGTTCGCGGGCGAAGTCACGCGCGTGGCACGCGAGGTCGGCACGGAAGGCCGCCTGGGCGGGCAGGCGCAAGTTCCGGGTGTCGCGGGTACTTGGAAAGGCCTCACGGACAGCGTGAACTTCATGGCCGGCAACCTCACGGCCCAAGTGCGCAACATTGCCGAAGTAACCACGGCAGTCGCGCGCGGCGACCTCTCGCGCAAAATCACGGTGGACGTCAAGGGCGAGATCCTCGAGCTCAAGAACACCATCAACACGATGGTCGACC
>JBDTYJ010000061.1:0-19835 GCA_040005755.1 Pseudomonadota bacterium | reverse complement strand
TGACGACGTGGTGGTCGGTCACGCTGCCGGAGGCACGCGCAGCTGAGCCGCAGGCGCTCTCATTGTCGCTCGATGACGCTCTGGCTCGGGCCAAGGTTGCTAGCCCCGAGGTCACGCGCGCGCGCTTTGCGCTGCGTGAAGCGGACGCGCAGCGCGTCGGTGCTGGGCTTCTCATGCCCGTGAACCCGCGCCTGGCAGTGGACGCGCGGCCGCTCGTCAGCGGCGGCTCCGGGCGCATGGGCTACGGCGCCAGTGTGGAGTTCTTGTTCGACGTGGGCGGGGCGCCGCGCGCCCGCGTGCGGGAAGCCGAGCGCCTCTCGGCCGTCGCCCAGGCTGATTTGGCGAGTTCGCGCGGCTCGGCGCGGGTGCGCGCCCTGCGCGGCTACGTGCTCGCGCAAATTGCAGAGCTGCGTATCAGCGAGGCAGATGCCGCGCTCACGGTCGCGCGCCGCGTGTTGGAAGCAACGGTGCGACGGGTAAATGCCGGAGCGGGCTCCGAGCTCGATGCGTCCTCGGCCCAGCTGGAGGTGGCCGAGCTCGAAGCCGCGCGCATGGCGTTCGAACGCGATCGCGCTTCGAGTCAGATGGAGCTGCGCGACGCGCTCGAGCTTCCCGGTGACCTCGCGCTCACGTTGACCAGCGCAGTCGCTGAGCCCCCACCCGTGGCTCAGGTCTTGGGTTTGGTGGAGCGGGCACTGACGTCACACCCCGAGCTCAAAGCCCTCGGGGCGCGAGTGGCCTTGTGGAGCGCGACCGAACAGCGGCTGCGCGCGGAAGTGTTCCCGAGGGTGGGCTTTTATGCCGGTGTGGACGCCGCGCCGCTCTCGCCCACGTACGGAGTGCTCGGCCTGAGTATCGAGCTGCCCGTGGCGCAGCGGAATCAAACTCAGCGTGCGGTTTCGGCCCGCGCACGTGAAAGTGCCGAGGTTGCTCTGGCGCTCGAGTCGCGGCGCCTGGCGCGCGAAGTGCTGGCGGCGCTCGGCGGTTATGAATCGAGCCGTCGGGAACTCGACCGTCTGAATACGCAGGCCATTCCTGCGGCAGGACGTACGTTGTCGCTCGCAGAGGCCGGCTTTCAGGCGGGCAGGTTTGACGTGTTTCGGTGGTTGGCCGCGGCGCGGGATTCGCTCCGAGTTCGGGCGAGCCGCATCGACGCCATTGAGGCGGCGTGGGTTGCGCGCATCGAGCTCGAGCGCGCCGTTGGTGGAGAGGTGAAATCATGAGAAAAATTGCCAGAAAACTCGCAGTGATTGCGTGCGGGGTGTGCCTCACTGGTACCGCAGTCCTGTACTTCACGCGCAGCGAGCACAAAGCGAACGCCGAAGCCAATAAAGCCGAGCAGCGGGATGTGCCCTACTTGGACGGCAAGTGGATTCGCTATTCCCCGTCGTTCGCGAAGCACGCAGCGATCGCCTTCGAGGCAGTGACCGAGGGCAGCCTGAAACCGATGATCAACGTGACCGGCACGGTTGCTTTTGATCCCGAGCGCGTGGCCGCCATTGGTTCGCGCATCGCCGGACGCATCAGCCGCTTGCACAGAATCGAGGGCGACGACGTGAAGGCCGGCGATCTACTGGCAGAAATTGAGAGCGCGGACTTGGGCCAGGCGCAGGCCACCGTGATCGCCGCGCGCGCTCACGCGGAGGCGGCCACGGCCAACGAAAAGCGGGAGACCGAGCTCGCGGAAGCGAAAATTTCCGCTTATCGCGAGGCAGAGGTGGCAAAAGCTCAGGCCGTGTCGATGCGCGCCGAGCTCGCGGCCGCCGAGCAACGCGTGCGGGCGCTGGGCGGTACGACGGACGGCCCCACGGGCGTTCTGCGCCTCACGACGCCCATTTCGGGGCGGGTCATCGAGCGCAACGTCACGCGTGGGCAATCCGTCGAGGCAACCCTGACCGCGTTTCGCGTGGCGGACTTGAATCGCGTGTGGGTGGAGCTTGCCGTGTTCGAGGGACAACTCGGGGCGATCCGCGCCGGCGACAAGGTGGACGTGCTCGCGGCGGTGGGTTCGGCTTCGGCTTCCGCGCTACACGGCAGCGTGGCCTATGTCGGTGACGTCATCGACTTGGAAACGCGCACGGCACCGGTGCGCATCGTCGTCGAGCACCCCGAGTCGCGGCTGCGCCCAGGTCAATCCGTGTCGGCCACGATTCACACCTCTGCGCCCGTCTCGGAGGCCATTTCCGTGCCGCTTGCTGCGGTGAGCAGCGTCGACGGCAAGCCGACCGTGTTCGTGGCACACGACGATCTGTCCGTGGAGCCGCGCACCATCACGCTTGGTGCTCAAGACGGCGACCGCGTGGAGGTGCTGCGTGGCCTGGAGAAGGCCGAGCGCATCGCAGTGAGCGGTGTATTTGCCCTCAAATCGGAGATTTTTCGCTAGATGCTGAAGTATCTCGTCGAGGCCTCGATTCGCCTCAAGTGGGTGATGCTGGTGATGTTGGTCGGCCTGCTCGGGGCGGGCGGCTTCGCGCTGCGTGCGTTGCCTATTGATGCCGTCCCCGACGTCTCGACCGTGCAGGTGTCGGTCCTCACGGACGCCCCCGGGCTCTCCCCGGTCGAGGTCGAGCGTTCAGTTACGTTCCCCCTGGAGACCGCGCTGAACGGCATGCCCAATCTGAGCGAGCTACGCAGCGTATCGCGCTCAGGGCTGTCTGCGGTCACCGCTGTGTTCAGGGACGACGTGGATATCTGGCTGGCTCGACAAATGGTGCTCGAGCGCGTGCGGTCGGCGGAGGGGGACCTTCCGAAGCTCGCGGGCAAGCCGCAGCTGTCTCCCGTGTCCGGTGGCCTGGGCGAGGTCTACCAATTCGTCGTGCGCTCGGACCAGCACTCACCCATGCAACTGCGCACCCTGCTGGATTGGGAAATCGCCCCGAAGTTGCGGCAAACCTCCGGCATTGTCGAGGTAAATACGATGGGTGGGGATCTCAAGGAATATCAGATCCTGATCGACCCGGGGCGCCTTCATTCCTACAAGTTGACCCTGACTGACGTGACCGACGCGTTGTTGCGAGCGAACGTCAACGTGGGCGGAGGGTACATTGAACGCAAAGGTGAGGCGCTCACGCTGCGTGGCGTGAGCTTGCTAGCCAATGAGCAAGAGATCGAAGCTGTCGTGATCCGCACGGCCGATGACGGCACGCCGGTCTTGGTGCGCAACGTGAGTCACGTGCAAGTCGGCTCGGCGATGCGTTTCGGAACCATCACGCGCGATGGGGAAGGCGAGGCCGTCACGGGCATCACCATGATGCTGGTCGGAGCCAATGGTCGCGAGGTCGTGCAAGGGGTGAAGGCCCGGATCGCGCAAATTCAGAAGGATCTGCCGCCCGGCGTGATCATCGAACCCATCTACGATCGCTCGGAGTTCTTGGCGCGCACGCTGGGCTCAGTGACGCGCAATCTGATCGAGGGGGCGCTGGTAGTAACCTTGGTTTTGGCGTTGTTTTTGGGCTCTTTGCGCGGTGTGTTCGTGGTCGTGCTGGGCATCCCGGCGGCGATGTCGATTGCTCTTTTCGGCATGCACTACTTCGGTATCACCGGGGATTTGATGAGCCTCGGAGCGATTGATTTCGGGTTCTTGGTAGATGGGCCGATCGTGATCTTAGAGGCCGTGATTGCCGCCCTGTCCGGCAAGACGTTGATCAAACGCGCACGGGATGGCGCGTACTCGGAGGTGGCGGGGGCCGTGTCGCGCCCCGTGGCCTTCTCCGTCGCCATCATTATGCTCGTGTACTTGCCGCTCTTGTCCTTGCAGGGCATCGAGGGCAAAATGTTCCGGCCTATGGCCGTGACCATGGCGTGCGCGTTGTTCGGCGCGTTGGTGTACTCAGTGGTGTTCTTTCCCGCTCTATTGGCGATCTTCGTGCCTCCCGCCAAAGGCCACGGGCCGCGCTGGGTGAGCTGGCTCAGCCGGCACTACGACCGCGCGTTGCCCTGGGCCATCGAACACAAGCTGGCACTCTTGCTCGCTTTCTCCAGCTCGCTGGTCGCAAGTTTCGTGGTGCTCGCGCGGAGCGGCGCTGATTTCGTGCCACGCATCGCCGAGGGCGACGCCGTAGTGACGGTGCGGCGGGCGCCATCGATCGGCTTGGCCAAAGCAAAGGAGCTGGATTTAGCCGCGGAACGCGTGCTCCGTCGTTTTCCTGAGGTGGTGACCTCGCTCGGCATGACGGGCCGGGCGGAGGTAGCCATCGATCCGGTCGGCAACGACAACACGGATATCTTCGTGCATCTCAAACCCGAACGGGAATGGACCAGTGCCCATGATCTGGACGCTTTGTCGGAGCTGTTCAAACACTCGATCGAAAGTGAAGTACCCGGCACGTTCGTATCCGTGTCGCAACCGATTGAGGACAAGACCAACGAGCTCATTAGCGGCTCGCGCGCGGACGTGCAGATCGCGCTCTTCGGGGAATCCCTCACTGAGCTCAAGCGTCTGAGCGAGGAAGTGGCGGACTTGGTTCGCGGCGTCCCCGGCGCGGGCGACGTGCGCGTGGAACGCCTATTGGGAGCGCCGGAGATCACCGTACAGCCGGACCGAGCGCGACTCGCCCGCTACGGCATTCGCAGCGAGGATGCCTTGCAGGTAGTACGCGCCGCGCGGCTTGGTGTCCCTGTCGGCCAAATCTACGAAGGGCAAAGGCGCTTCGACATGAAGGTGCTGATGCCGCCGAGTTCGCCGAGCCCAGCCGCGTTGGGCGGCTTGTTCGTGGAGGCTTCGCAAGGCAAATCCGTCCCGCTTTCAGAGGTTGCAAGCATCACTGAGTCCGAGGGCCCGTCGCAGATCCGGCGCGAGGACTTAGCGCGCACGGTGCGCGTTGAAGTGAACCTTCGCGGTCGCGATCTGGTCTCCTGGGTGAACGAGGCCCGCGCCAAGGTCGACAGCAAGCTGCGGCTGCCCGCTGACTACGTTGTCGCTTGGGGTGGCCAGTTCGAGAACTTCGAGCGTGCCAAGAAGCGCTTGACCCTGGTGGTGCCGATGGCGTTGGCCATCGTGTTCGGCATGCTGCTCTGGATGTTTCAGAACGCGCGCTACGCGGTGGCTGTGTTCGCAGTGGTGCCACTGGCGCTCGTTGGCGGCATCTTGGCGCTCGCCGCGCGCGGGTTACCGTTCAGCATTCCGGCGGCGGTCGGGTTCATCGCGCTCGCCGGGGTGTCCGTGCTCAATGGGGTGGTCTTAGCGAGTGAGGTCAAAGCCAAGATCTCTGGCGGTTGGCCACTGCGCGAGGCGATCTTGGAAGGCTCGAGTCACACCATGCGCGCCGTACTCACGACGGGCGGCGTCGCTGCGTTCGGCTTCTTGCCCATGGCGCTGGCTCACGGCGCGGGGGCAGAAGTGCAGCGCCCGCTCGCCACCGCGGTGATCGGCGGTATCGCGTTTTCGACGTTGCTGACGATGTTTCTGCTGCCAGGGCTGCTCGCGCTGCTGGTGCGCGACCCAAGCTGCCGCGTCGGTTACTCCCCGATGCCGCGCTTGGCGGGGGGCGTTGAGCCGCCCGTACCGGAGGAACGCGCGGCCGGCTGACGGACGCTGGAAGCGGAGGCAGGCGCCGACGGCGGGTGTGAAGGCGCCCGCGCCGCGCTGGCAGCGGTGCGCACCGCTGCCATGGTGCCGGTAGAGCCCGAACGCACCGCAGCCATCGATCCGGATGACTCCATCCGCCGCGCGCCGCTACGACCTGGTGGCACGGAGCGGGTGCGATAAACCTCTCCGTCGACCAGGACCTCCACGCCCAGGGCACGGCAGCGCCGAGCCACGCGCTCCAGATCCGCGCCGACGGCGAGCAGCAAGCCGGAGGGGGGCGAAGGATCCACAAACAGGTCCGCGCTTTGCCGGCGCGTGCGCAAGAGCTCACGCACTTCTGGATCTTCTACCCAGAGGAAGCCTTGGGTCATTACGAACTCGGCCCGCCCGATGACCGTGCTGGCCTGAGTGAGCGTACGCGCAATCGGGTCGGGCAGTGGCGCGAGCACCTCCAGCCGGGACCGCATCACCTCGCCATCGAAGCCGGCGCTCAGCGCGTGGGACAACGCTTGGGGCGTGATCAGAACGTCGAGCGCGGTGCCGGTGACGCCGCCGATTTCCACAAAAGGCGCCAGTGCAATCACGCTACCGACGCTCGCAGCGCCGCCAACGCGCAGCGCTTGTGTGTCGAGGAAACGGCTCGTGGTTGCGACGAGAGCGGCCGCGGGTGTGCTCGCGGCGCGCCGTGAATCCGGCAAGCTTTCCGCGAGAAATGCGCGTCCGCGCGGCGTGATACGCAAGGTTGGGCCGATGGCTTCTGCGTCGTCGGCCTCCGGGTCACCGAGATCGACCACGCCGAGCACGTGCAGCGTTTCGAGAGCGATACGGCGCGCCACCTCGGCGGGAGTCATTGGCTCAACGCCAGCGCGTTGCGCCCAGCGCTCGATCAACCGGGCAATTCCCGGCGCGCGCGCATCCGAGCGAACGTATGCCGCGATCGCTTCCCAGGGAGCCCAGCGGCCATCCCCAAGCTCCTGCAACGCTTCGAGCACCAATTCACGGACCACACCGACTGCGCTGGTCTCGCGGGCATCGGCCGTGACGCGCAAGGCTTCACCGTCCGGGCGTGCTTCATCCCAGGCACCGCCGCGGCGCCAGGCATCGAACAACGCTTTGCCGAGCTCAGCCACGCTGTGCGAGCCGGGCGGGGAAGCCGTGCTCACCGCAGACGGATCCCACAAGCCGATGGCGCGACTCAACGAGGCGACCAGCGCGACCACCTCCGGGTCGCGCCCGAAACGCGAGCCGAACTTGGTGATCAAGGAGCGCGGCGTGCCCACGCCCGCGCGCACTTCGACTGCTGGATCTCGGACCGCGAGTGCCATGGCGAGCGCGATTGGTGCCGGATCTTCCGCAAAGCGCGCGCGACGCGGCGCATGGTCCTCGGCCAAGACGAAGCTGCGGATTTCGCGGCGTTGTGCCTCGCGTTCGACCCGGCGTTGGGTACCCACGATGGCCACCACTTCACTCGGAATTACGTGTCGATTCGGGTGCACGGGGATCAGGAAGCCCCGGCGTTCCAGCGCAAAACCGACGCCGCGCCGAGAGGGCGTGGCTCCGGTTGCTCCGCGCAGCCGCATAGGTTCACGCTCGAGATCGAGCAGCTCTTCGGTGTCGACCTCACCGCCGACCTTTTCGATCGCGTTCAGCAATTTGCGTTCGAGCGGCGCGAGCTCCTCCACCTCACGTGTGAGGCGCTTGACGTCGGCAAACACTTCCCACGCGGGCTCCAAGCACAGTGCCACCGGCGGGGTTGCCGGGCGTCCCAAGTAGTGGCTGGCCACGCTGCTTGCGACGTCTGGATGTAATTGAGAGAGGAGTGCCCGAGCGCCGCGCGGATCTTCACCCTCCCAAGTGCGTAAATTAATCATGTGCGCGATGGGCAGGAGCAGCTCTAGCCCCTTCTCCCGGCCGCGAATGAACACGATACCGCGTGCAACGAGGGGCTCGACCGCGGGCGGTAGCGTTTGCGCGTAGAGTACGCCGCGCGCTTCCGCCACGCGGTACAAGAGCTCACGGGTCGGGCCTGGCAAAATACCGGCATCGCGCATTTCGGGCAGCTGCAGCAGCATGCGCGCCACTTGGGAGGGGACGTCGATGCGCTTCGCCTCGTCGATCCGGATCTTGAGTCGAGCAATCAGCGAGCCAAGCTCACGCTCGGGCAGCTGGCGCAATACGTCCACCAAGCGGATCGCTCCCATGCTTTGGGACTCGGTGTCTTTACGGGAGGGCATGGGATCTCGCTAGCAAACCGCGAAAACCGGCTTCTGTCCAGGCCGGCCGAGGTTCATTGGTTCGGCTTTTTACTGCTTTGGGCAACGCGAACGAGCTCGCTTTGCACTCGGTCTTCGTTGCCGTTCGTCGCGCGTTCGTCTTGCTAGCACCGACGCATCGCGTTGCCATGGTCAGTGCTTCGCTGGTGCGCGGCTCTCCCGTCTTGCCCTCGAGACCACCCCAGCTTTAACAATACTGGCACGATAAGCGACGCTCGTCTGCGATCTTCTCGTCGCTCTCACAATTTTCATGCATCTCACAAATAGTCGGAAACGTTCCTGGCGCAAGACGCTCGCACTTGGGCGTTACAGCTGCGGCAAGCGTGCGCGCGCCTCGGGTGCAACCGCACGCGCCTGACATCCCTTGCTGAAGGCTGTCATTTTCAAAAAATGAGGCCACGCGGGATCGTTCGATGCCGCCAGAGACATGCCGCGTGCGCACATGCCTTTGCCAAGGGCTGTGCGCAGCTGCCCGGGGCGACGGGGTGCGCGGCGTGAGGCGCTCCGGGTGTTCGTAGCACCCCCAAAAAGCCACGCCGCCTGCAATTTCGTACTATGCGCGGCCCAGCGTGCGGTTTGGGTGCCCACGCTCGCCGGCGTTCTCCCGGGTTTCCCGATGGATTTTCGGGAGTGCGGCCTGCGAACAGAGAGCTACCGTCCAATCTTGGTACAGTGCATCGCCCATGATTCTCCGTGACCCCGTCCACGGCCTCGTCTCGTTCGAGACGCCCGAGGAAGCCATCATCCCCGCGTTACTCGAGACCGCCGAGGTCCAACGTTTGAGGCGAATTCGTCAGACGGGTCTTGCCTCACTCGCTTATCCGGGCGCCGACCACACGCGGTTTGCGCATGCCATTGGCGCGGCATGCGTGATGACACGTCTGATCCGGCGCTTGCGCGGGTTACACGACAGCTTGCCGTTTTGGCAGCGGCTCACCACCGAACGCGCGCGCGACGCGTTGGCGGCGGCGTTGCTGCACGATGTTGGTCACGGCCCATTCTCGCACCTGTTCGAGCAAGCGCTGCCCGACACCATCAAACACGAAGAGTGGACAACGCGCATCGTGCTCGATCCGAGCACTGAGGTGCACGCGGTCTTGACGCGGTTCGACCCCGGCTTGCCCGAGCGCGTGGTGGATTTGGTTCATGGCCGCCATGAACTCACGTTCCTAGCGCGCGCGGTCAGCGGCACCTTTGACGTGGACCGCTGTGACTACCTGCTGCGTGATGCCCACGCCACCGGCGTCAGCTACGGTTCATTCGACTTGGATTGGCTGTTGCGGAGCTTGTGCTTCGGTGTTGCGGAAGCGGGGCAAGCGCCCCCGCTAGCGATTGACGGAGCAAAAGGCATCCCCGCCATCGAGTCGTTCGTGCTGGCCCGCCTGTTCATGTTCCAACAAGTCTATTTTCACAAGACCGAGCGTGCGAGCGAGTGGATGCTGGGTCGCATCTTCGCCGAGGTCGCCAAGATGTTGGCCGAAGGAGAGCGGTTGCCCGCGACCCCGGCGGCCATCGTTTCGCTAGCGCAAGGAGGGGACGCGCTCCTTTCGGACTACCTAGAGCTCGACGACACCTCATTGTGGGTTGCTTTGAGCGCCTGGCGGCGCGCAAAGAATCCGGTGCTCGCCGATCTGGCGAGTCGCTTTCATGCTCGCAAGCTGTTCAAAACGTACGAACTCTTCGACGAACGCGCGACGCCTGATGCCCGCGTGCGCGCTCTCGATATCGCTCGGGACGTGGCTGAACGTCGCGGCCTCGATCCGCAAATTTATGTGGGGCTAGATGCGGCTTCTACGGTTGCGTTCGACGACATACACGACCCGTTGACCGTGATGTTTCCAGGGGGCGTAACCCGGGCGCTCGCGGATGTATCGTTCTTGCTGGGGCGTTTACGCGGCGAGCGAATGTCGCGCATTCGGCTGATTTTTGCGGCCGAGCTGCGAGATGAGATCATCGCTCGGTTGGCGCAGGATTGAGGATGAGCCGCGGCATACTCCGTTCGACGATCCCTGCGCTGCTCGCCGTGACTGCCGTTGCGCTGTGTTCGCGCCGGGCCGCGGCCGAGCCGGGGCCAGTGATCGCCTCGGCGCGCATGGGCGATCGCGCGCGCGATGGCGTCTACGACCGCTTGGATGGGGATCTGGACCTGGACCTCGGCCTCGGCGCAGAGCTCGGGTCGTCGGCTGGCGTTGCTCCAGCGCTGCGCGCCTCGGCACATTACTTCTCGATGGCGGGCGTGTACTTGGAAGGCCGCGTGCGCGCTCGTGACCAGGCGTCACGCTCGCTGTTCGGTTTGGGGGTGGATGTGCGCCCGCTGTTCGTCCCGCGCTGGGCCAAGGGCTACGAAACTGGCCCCAGTTTCCGCGACCTCACGCTGGATTCCTGTTCGCTATCACTCGGAGTCTTTTGGGCTGCGGAGCTGCCACACGCAACAGCGAGCCAAACCGGACGCGGCTTCGAGGCGGGCCTCGGCTTTGGCGTGCCGCTCTTCGCCAGCGCAGCGGGGCCTTGGCTCGAGGCGCGCGGCCTGTTGCGCTACCCGGATGCCGGCGCGCGCGAGGCAGCCGTGTTGATCACCTTTTCTTGGCACGCGTTTGTGCTCACGCCGCTGAGCGCGAAGCCAAGCTCAGGCTTGTAACCGGCGCTTGACCCAGGCGGCGGCGCCCGGGCTCGGGCTCACGCTGACGATCGCGCCTTGCTTCACGAACACCTCGGCTGCGAGTGCCCGGCCGTTGTATTCGCTGGCCATCGTGAATGAGTACGCGCCGGCGTCGCGAATCACGACGCTGCTCGGCACCTGAACACCGATCGCGTGTTCGCCAAAATCATCGGAGCTTTCACATACCGGACCCACGACGCGCCACGCTGGAGGAGAGGGCGGTTGCTCCAGCGGCTCGATACGGTGCTTTGCGCCGTACAATGCCGGGCGGAGCAAATCATTCATGCCCGCGTCGATCATCAGCCACTGATGCTCGTTGCTGACCTTGCTCTGCACTACCTTGGCGACCAGAACGCCATGCGCGCCCACCATCGAGCGCCCCGGCTCCGCCACCAACATCAAATCCGACAAACGTTGTTCCGAAAGCATGCCCAGCGCAGCCCGCGCGAAATCCGCCGGTCGCGCGCTCTGCCCTGTGCCGTAGTCGATGCCGAAACCGCCGCCAAAATTGACGTACTCGAGGCCCGGTTTCGCCGCGCGGCGCGCGCGCGCAACGTCGCACACATGCTGGGCGGACTTCAGATAAGGCGCGACCTCCCCCAGCATTGAACCGATGTGCGTGGCGAGGCCCACTACAACGAGCGCATCCCCGCTGGTGTCGACCGTTTCAAACGCCCGTCCGACGTCTGCCCGCGTGATCCCGAACTTGGCTTTGTCGTGGCCTGTTGAAATGTGCGCGTGCGATTCGATCTCGACACCGGGGTTGAGCCGAAAGGCGACGCGCGCTTGCCGGCCGAGAGCGCGCGCACGGGTCGTAATCCGAACCAGCTCCTCCACGCTCTCGGCCTGAATCGCCAAGAGGCGAGAAGCAATCGCGAAGTCGAGCTCGGTGTCCCTTTTTGCTACGCCGCTCATGACGATCTTCTCGGCGGGGATGCCACAGGCCATTGCCACCTCCAGCTCGGCGGCTGACACGACGTCTGCGCCGGTGCCTTCAGCCGCCAGGGTGCGTACGACCGAGCCCGCGGAATTCGCCTTCACCGCATACGCAACGACGTGGCGCGCGCTGCCGTAGCCCGCGATCAGTGCGCGCGCTTCATGTGCGATCGCGTCGAGGTCGTAGAAATAGACCGGCGTCTCTAAGCCCGCCTGCGCCAGGAGGTCGGCGAGGGGTGTTTCCCCAAGGCAAGCTTGGCCTAGCGCGTTGCGTCGAAAACCGAACATCCCACCGGCATACCAGGGCGTTCCACGGACGCAAATCGTGGAAACGGGAAGCCTACCCGAGGGGCCGCAGGCTGTGGCATGCTGCGCGCGCCTTGCCCTGTCGGCGGTCGGTCCCGGAACGCGGGCGCGTCAAGCAAGCGGACCGGATAAATAGATCAATGATCGCTCGCCGCGCAAAAATCGTTTGTACCGTTGGTCCCGCTGTCGAGTCTCGCGATGCCATCCGTGGGCTCATCGAAGCCGGGATGGATGTCGCGCGGCTCAATTTCTCCCACGGCACCCACGCCGATCACGGCCGCATGGTCGAGATGATCCGCGCGGAGAGCCTTGCTCTGGGCAAGCCCGTTGCGCTGCTCCAAGATCTGTGCGGCCCAAAAATTCGCACAGGCAAGACCGGTCCAGCAACGCTCGTCAACGGCGACACCGTGGAGCTGATCGCGGGCGACACGGGTGATGAGCGCACGATCGCCATTGACTATGCACCCCTTAAAGACGACGTGCGGGTGGATGACCGCATCTTGCTTTCCGACGGCCAGGTAGAGCTGCGCGTCCTTGCTATCCTCGGCGATCGCGTGCAATGCCGTGTGGAGCACGGCGGGCCGATGCGCCCTCGCATGGGGGTGAATTTGCCGTCCTCTGGCCTTCGGTTGGCTGCACTTACGGAAAAGGACAAGAAGGATCTGGACTACGGGCTCGAGCTCGGAGTCGACTACATCGCGCTGTCCTTTGTGCGTCGGGCCGAAGAGATCCAGGAATTACGCGAGATCTGCGAACGCAAAGGCCGGCCCACGCCGATTATCGCCAAGATCGAAACGCCCTCGGCCGTGGAACGGCTGGATTCGATCGTACGCGCGGCGGATGCTGCGATGGTCGCGCGCGGGGACCTCGGCGTGGAGCTTCCGCCCGAGACGGTGCCGGTGATTCAAAAGCAAATCATCGGCACCTGCCGCATCCACCGGAAGCCCGTGATCGTAGCTACGGAAATGCTGCAGTCGATGGTCGATTCCCCGCGGCCGACGCGCGCCGAAGCCAGTGATGTAGCGCACGCGGTGTTCGGCAATGCCGACGCGGTGATGCTTTCCGCGGAAACAGCCAGCGGCAAATTCCCGCTCCAGGCCTGCCGCATGATGGACCGCATCATTCGCCAGGCTGAGGCGAGCCGCTTCTTTGCGCCAGCTGCTTCCGAGCCCGATCACACGACGCCGGATTCGATTGCCCACGCCGCGTGCGCCATCGCGCGGGAAGTGGGGGCCAAGCTGATCGTGACGCTGACGGAATCGGGGCTAACCGCTCGCCTCGTCTCCAAGGCCCGCCCGACGGCGCCCATCATGGCGTTCTCTTCGGACGACCGCACGCTGCGCCGCTTGGCCCTTTATTGGGGCGTTTCGCCGCGGAGTCTGGTCGGACGTGCACCAAGTCTGGAAGAGCAGGTGCAAAACACCAGTCAAATTTTGATGGATAATGGGCTCGTCAAGTCGGGCGAGCGTTACGTTATGGTGTATGGTGCTCGGGTGGGTGTTCGGGGTGCGACCAATGCCGTTCGGGTGGAGCAACTGCCATGAGCCGTGAGGCGCGGCGGAGGGTGCCCTGTTAACAGCGCTCTCCGGGCGTAGCCCCGAGCTTGAAAAGTACGAGCTGATCGAGGAGATCGGCCACGGCGGCATGGCCACCGTGTATCGCGCTCGCGACCGGCGTCTCGGTCGAGAGGTGGCGGTCAAGGTCATCCACCACCACCTGCGTGAGAACACGGAGGTCGCAGCGCGCTTCGTCAGCGAAGCGCGCGCTGTGGCCAAAGTGAAGCATCCGAACATCGTCGAGGTGTACGACGTCTCGGACGCGGACGAGCCCGAGCGCTACCTGGTGCAAGAGCTCGTACGTGGCACCACGCTGCGCCAACTAATCGCCAAGCACGGCTATCTGCCCGCCGAAGTCGCGGCGGCGGCGGCCGTCGAGATCGCTGCGGCACTCGAGCACGCGCATGGGCTCGGCGTTATTCATCGCGACATGAAGCCGGAGAACGTGCTCGTGGATCTGCCCACGGAAGGGCAAGCGGCCGCGCCGGCGGAGGCGGGCTTGGTCCCGCGCATCAAGATCACGGATTTCGGCATCGCGAAGCTGTTGGACGTGCAGGGCGTCACCTCCACCGGTCAAGTGCTCGGGTCGCCCGCACACATGGCGCCCGAGCAAATCGAGGGCGGGGACGTGAGCGCAAGCGCTGACGTATTTGGCCTCGGCGTGCTGTTGTACGAATCGCTCGTAGGCAAGCTGCCCTTCGACGGCAAGAACCCTGCGCAGGTGCTGCGCCGCGTGTTGGATGGCACCTTCACCGCCGCTGATCGCGCGCGTCCCACCATCGGCTCGGGTCTCTCGTACATCGTGAGCAAGGCATTGGCTCGCGACGCGAGCGAGCGTTACCAAAGCGCAGGCGCGCTCGCGGATGCGCTGAAGGCGGAGCTTTCGCAGCTCGGGTTCAACGAGCCGCGCCGGGAGATTTTCGAGTTTCTTCGCGACCCACCCGCGTACCAAGCTCAATACGAGCCGCGCGTGGTCGCTGAGCTGGTGAAGCGCGCACACGCGGCGCGCGCGCGCAAAGATTTCGTGGCGGCGGCGGCCGCGTTCAACCGCGCGCTCGCCTTCCGGCCCTCCGATACCGACCTGCTCAGGCAGGTCGCGCAAATCGCACGAGGCGAGCGCATGCGGCGCGCGGTGCAGCGAACCGGCATCGTCCTGGGTGCAGTGCTGGGCGTGCTCAGCATCGCGCTGGGCGCGCTTGCTTGGTGGCGCGCGCACACTGCGCGCGGCCTTTCGAAGCTCGCTGGGGCGCCTGCGAGCGCGTTGCACGTCAATCCCGCCCTGCCCAGCGCGCAGATCGCGCCGCCCGCAGCGTCGGAACGCGAGGAGCGACACCGCGCTGCACCAGAAAGCGTGCATCGCGTCGCGCGAGCGCGCGTTTTGCCGGCGACATCTGCCGCTACGGAGACGGCCACCGTCCGCGTTCTGGTAGACGGGCCGAAGAGCGCCGTCGTCAAGGTCGACGGCCAAGAGATCGTCTGGTTCGGGCCGCCGCACGAGCTGGCGGTTGGTTCGCACACCTTCGAATTCGTGCCCCCGAATGAGGAGTGCTGCGTGGCGCCGCAAACGATGACCGTGAATATCGTCCGGCCGAATGACCCAACTGAGGTTCAGACCGTGCGTGGCACCATCGAGTTCAAGCCCGCGATCATCGATTTCCAGGGTAGCCCCGGAACCAGCGCGAGCTGCGGGGAGCTCGGTTCGTTCAATGTGCCCAGCCAGCAGAAAATCCGCATGGCGACGGCCTCATTGCACGCGCATTGCACGCTTTTGGCACCCCCGACCAGCGACCAACCTCCAAAAGAGTTTGACCTGACGCTCAGCCCCGGTCGACTCTTCGCTATCCCCGGGTCATAAGTCCCTGGTCTCGGGGGTTCCGGATGAGTCTGTCGCGCACCTTTACGAGCTTCGGTTTGCTGATGGTGGTGCTGTTTGCTCCGCCGCTGCGAGCCCAGGCCGCGCCGACGCCTCACCCGCCAGTGGCCGCGGAGCCGTCAAGGCTGAACGACAGGGCCGAGCTCGCGCGCGTGGTCAGCCTTTATGAGGCCGGCAAATACGGGGAATGCGCCGAGTCGTTTCATCGGCTGCTCAGCGCCGACAGCCCGCGCCCGTTGCGCGACCCGGATGTGGTCGAAAGCGCGCGCATCTATCACGCAGCGTGCTTGATCGGCATTGGGCAGAACCAGCAAGCAGACGAGCCGCTCCGCGCGGCGATTCGCGTCAATCCGCAGATGAAGCCTCCGGACAGCCTGGTCTTCCCGCCTCAGGTGATCGAGCGCTTCTTGCGCGTCCGCGAGACCATGTTCGACGTGATCCGCAAGGCAGAAGACGAGCGCGTCAGGCAGGCTCAAGAGCAAGCTCGCCACCAAGAGGAGCGCGCGCGCAAAGAGCGTCTGCGCGTCGCCGGCCTGGAGCGCCTTGCGCAGCAGGAAACGCTGATTACGCCCAAATCACGCTGGCTGGCATTGGTGCCGTTCGGCGTCGGTCAGTTCCAGAATGACGAAAAGGCGCTCGCGTACGTGTTCCTCACGAGTGAGGCGTTGCTCGCAGCCAGCACGCTGACCACGTTGGGAGTCGAAAGCCACCTGATCCTAGCGACGAGCCAAACCAAAGAGGCGGCAGCGAGCAACGCCAGCCGCTTGAAAGATTGGCGCAGCGCGCTCGTCTATTCTTCCTACGCTTGGCTGGGTGTTTCCGTGATCGGCATCGTGGAAGCGCAGTTGATGTTCACGCCCGAACAACACCAAACCCGCAAGCGTGCATTGCCGCCGGACCTCAGACCACAGGCCTCTTTTTTTCATGTAGAACCGAGCGCCATGCCGGTGCCCGGCGGGGCAATGTTCGGCGTGAGCGGGCGGTTTTGAGGAGCGGCGTGCTAGCCGCGTTTTTCGATCGCGGCGACGTAGAACCCCGCAAACAGACGCAGCGGTGAGTCACACAGGGCGCGCTCGGCCATGCGGAACACACGCCGCCCGAGCGCGCTGTGCATGACTCTTGCCGTCGGTGTGACGATGCGCACGCCGCGCGCGCCGGCGAGCACACAACCGGGCGGCAGCAATTTGCGCACGGCAAACGGCGAATCGAAACGTGTGTACACCTGGCTTTCATTGGCCGAGGCCGCTATTCGCCCAGCAGGCCCGAAGCGCTTCACCAGACCGCGTAAACTGTATGGGTTGTAGAACTCTGCCAGGATGGTGCCGCCGGGCCGCGTGACGCGCGCCATTTCTGCCAGGGCCTTTTCGATTTCCGGCACATGCGCCAACACTTTGAACGAGCACGTGACATCGAACCGGCCGTCCTCGAAGGGCAGCGCAGTGGCCGAGCCAAGCACGACGTCCAAGCCGCGCGCCTTGGCCTTTTCGAGCATGCCAGGTGACAAATCCACGCCCCGCGCCGAGCGCGCGAAGCGACGGATCCGTTCGAGCACTAGCCCTGTGCCACAGCCCACTTCGAGCACGTCGCCATTCGCCCCGTAACGCTTTACGTACTCAGCCTCGAGCTCGTCTAGGAGGTCGTGATAGCCGCCCGGATCATTGGGGCCGCGCTGCGCCTCATAGCCCGCTGAGAAGGCATCGTAATAGGCGCGATTCGCGTCCTGCGTACCAGAGCTGTCCATGGCCGCCGAAAGTGCCACCGTAGTTCAGCCGGATGCAAGAAAAAGACGGCTGGAGGGCCGCTCAGCGGTGCGTCGACGGTCAGCCGTCGTGTTCGGTGTCATCCGAACTGGCTTCGCCGTCCAGGTCGAGCGGTACGCTGAGCTCCTCGAGCGCGGCCTGGGTCAAGATCTGCGAATCCTCGGCCTGCCCCACGACAAAGCCACAATTTTTGCAGATTCTGAGCTCGTGAATGCCCAGCGCCGGCAGCGCTGCGCCGAGCGCCGCATCGCGTGCCACCAAGAACAGCGTCTCGCCGCACACCGTACAGCCGCCGTCGATCGAGTGCAGGCTGCGGCGGCTCGGGAGCACGTTCGATGCGCTCTGAACCATGCGTCCGAGTGAGGCCGTGATGCGCTGTAGCTCGGCGCGTTCGACGCGGCGCAGCTGGCTCCTCATTACGTACCCGACCACCAAGAGTAGCGCGGCAACGGCGGTGAGCGTGTGAAACCAGACGCTCACCGGCAGACGCGACAGGAAGGCGAAGGTGATTGCGCCCAAGAGTACCGCTAGGACCACCAAATCGCGCGCGCGACCGCTTTCGGCGCGACGCGCCAACGCTTGCTCGAGCTCGGCCTGGTCGTGCTGCAGGTCGAGCGAGCTTTCAGGGCCGTAAGGCGGTTCACCGACGTGAGCGATGAGCTCGCGCGCGGTGCGCGCGAGGGCGGGCGCCGCAGGGGCATTGCACGCTGCCAAGGCAGCACTGCGGTCTCCGGCTCCGAGCGCACGACCGAGCGTTTCCGCGAAGCCTGGCAGGCTGCGCATTTCGCTCGCCACGAGCACCGTCCGAAGCAGCAGCGCCAGCACGCCAAGCGCGGCCACGGCCTCGAGTGTAGGAAATTCGTCCGGCATGGGTGCGTCTTCACGTCTTTAGCCTTGAGCCCCGGAAAGACGCACGAAAATTTGAGCTGAGGCGTTTTGGTAGTGGTTTTGCGATACGGGCCGGTAGGCCCCGCGCTCATTACACCAGCTGTAGTAACGTAGGGGCGCGTGACCCGGAGCGCATCCGAACCGCTCATCATCGGCGTGACCGAGTACGTCGACATTCCCCCTTGGCGGATCGTCCGCCTACGCGCGAAAATCGACACCGGTGCACGCAGCAGTGCGCTGCACGTGGAAAACATTCGCGAGCTAGCCTCGGGGCGCGTGCGCTTTGATGTTCGGCTCAGTCGCAGTCAAAGCGAACGTCGGGTCACGGTGGAAGCGCCCGTCGCGCGCCGTGGCCGGGTGCGTGCGTCGAACGGGGAGGTCGAGACCCGCATCTTCGTGCTGATCCGCCTACGCATCGGTCCAATCGAGCGGGCCGTCGAACTCAGCTTGGTCGATCGCGGGCGGATGATCTTTCGGATGTTGATCGGTCGGCGTGCGCTTGCGCATGCTTTCCTGGTCGATCCGAGTCGGCGGTACGTGTTGGACAAGCCTGCCCCGCGCAAACCTGAAGCGACGAAAACGGCACCACTCAAACGCCAGCGCGACAGGTTGGGCCCGTGAAAATTGCGATTTTGTCGTGTAACGCCAGGCGTACAGTACCCGTCGCTTACGCGAGGCGTGCCTCGCACGCGGGCATCGCGTTAAGGTGCTGCATACCCTGCGCTTCAGCTTGCTCGTCGAGTTGGGCCGCCCGGCGTTGTTTTTCGCAATCTCCCGCTCACGCGCTACGACGCGGCCATTCCGCGGATCGGCGCGTCGATTACGCCGTTCGAGACCGCGGTGGTGCGGCAGTTCGAGCAAATGGGAGTGTCGCCGTTTGCAGGGCGAGCCTTGTGTGATCTGTCGCTTGCTGATCGCGACGTTCGCGTGTTGAGCGTCGCGCGCGACGCCACCGTGCTGCCCGATCCACGCGGCTCGGAGGTGCTGCACGCAGGGGACGTACTGCTCTGCTTCGGCAGTTACGCCACACTCGGGGAGCTGCTGGCCGACGGCCACGTGCCGGCGGCCTGAGGCGGCGGTACATTCAGGCGATGCGACCTCAGGATCACCCGGAGTATTTTCGCTTGGCTGCACCAGAAGGCCGCTCGCGCGAGAGCACCATCGTGTTGGACGCGCAGGGCCGCTTCTTTCATCACGGCGCGCTCGTGGAACACCCGGGCATGGCGCGCGCTTTCGCGTCGTGGATCGAGGTTCACCCGGACGACGGCCGCTTCATTCTGAATAACGGGTACGACTGGAGCTATTTTCAGGTCGAGGATGCGCCTTTCTTTGTGCGCGGCCTGCACGAGGCGGGGGGCAGCCTCTGGCTCTCGCTTTCTGATGGCAGCGAAAGCCGCCTCGGGGAGGCCGCGCACGAAAGCACGCCGCTGACGGTCGGCGAGGGTGGTGCCCTGTACACCACCGTCAAAAAAGGCAGATTCCGGGCGCGTTTCACGCAGGCGGCGCAAACCGCCCTGTCTCCCTGGCTGTCCAGCGGAGAAAATGGCGAGATTTTCTTGGAAATCGCCGGCCAGCGTCAGCCTCTCGGGAATTTTGGGGAAGCGCCGTGATAGAAGGCCCCGAAGATGAGAGTCCTAGCAGCGGATCGGCTTTCGGAGTCGAGCCTCGACGAAATGCGCACCCTCGGCGTCGAGGTGATTTACGAACCTGATCTCGATGGCGAAGGCTTGGTGAGCGTCCTCGATGGCGTCAACGTGCTGATCGTGCGCGGCACGGTCGTGAACAAGGCGGCCATCGACGCGGGCAAGGCGCTCAACTTGATCATTCGTGCGGGCGCGGGCGTGAGTAACATCGACGTTGGGGCGGCCAGCGAGCGCGGCATCTACGTCGCCAATTGCCCCGGTAAAAACGCTTCGGCGGTTGCCGAGCTGACGCTGACGCTGATTGGGTGTTTGGACCGCCGCGTGCCGGACGGCGTGGCCAGCTTGCGCGGCGGCAAGTGGGAGAAGCACGAGTTCGCTCGTGCCGTCGGCCTGAACGGCCGCAAGATTGGCGTG
>JBDTYJ010000060.1:0-20131 GCA_040005755.1 Pseudomonadota bacterium | reverse complement strand
AGTGCGCGCCGAAAAGGGTGTGAAGCGCGTGTTCATCGCTTCCGGCGTGCGTTACGATTTAGCCGAGCGCAGCCCCGAGTTCATTGCTGAACTCGCCAAGCACCACACGGGGGGACAGGTTTCCGTCGCGCCCGAGCACTCCAACCCGGAGGTGCTGAAGAAGATGAAGAAGCCGGGCATCGAGGTGTACGAGCGCTTTGCTCAGGCTTTCTGCCAAGCCAGTGAAGCCGCGGGCAAAGAGCAATACCTGGTGCCCTACTTCATCACGGGGCACCCCGGCTCCACGCTGGACGATACCGTTGATCTGGCGCTGTACTTGAAGAATCAGAATTTGCGCCCACGTCAGATTCAGGACTTTATTCCGACGCCCATGGCCATCGCCACGGCCATGTACCACACCGGTATCGATCCACTGACCAACGAGCCCGTGTATACCGCCCGGGATTTGCGCGAGAAGCGCATGATGAAGGCGTTGATTTTTTGGTGGGACCCACAGCATCACGCGCTTGCCCGCGAGGCGCTGCGCAAGGCGGGCCGCGCGGATCTCATTGGCCGCGGCCCGCAGCATCTAGTTCCGCCTGATTACGGCGTGTCCACGCCGGTGGCGCCGGGCCGTGGCGCGCGTGACTCCGGCTCGACGCGCAAGTTTGCGAACAAGCACCGCGCGCGCTGAGCTCAGCGCTTGCGTCGCGCCTGAAAAATGCGCTGACGGCGCGCAAGCAGGAACAACAAGTGCCCCGTGTAGAAACGGCGCAACGTGCGACGACTGATTGCCGGCTGTTCCTCTCCACTGGCGGACATTTTGCTGCAATCGCTGGCGACGCACAAAAGTAGTTGAATTTCTCGGCCCGAAAACCAGTTCGACAAAATTGAGCCGAGCTCACCGAAGGGCTTCTTGATGTCGCCGCGTTTCACGATCATGGCTCGAAGCTCGTCGCGAGTCAGCCGGTCGAAGGGTGGGTTCGCGGTCGGAGGGCAGAACAACGCCTCGAAATTTGCCTCGTCCAGTTCACCCCGCTCGTTGAACGTGCCGCTATCGTACGGGTGTTTGCCGCGCGCAATATCTCTCACCGAAACGCTGAGCGACGGCTTTCCGTGCGTGAGGTAGCCGAGGAACCCGTTGATCAGGAGCGTGAGTAAACCGGCGATGACCACGCCCACGCCCAGCTTGCGCAAACCGCGGAACGTTTGCGCAATGCTAATTTCCCCGTCCCCGTCGGGGTCGAAATAGCTGACGTGTCGTTCGAGAACGGTCAGTGGCTCGGTGTCGGACATCTACCCCTCAAGCAAGACGGCGTCAGATGGTGGCATGAGCCGATAGTCTGTGGCGAGCTTGCGAGAGCGAAAGTCTCGCTTGCGACGCACCAAAGCCTCGCGTTACGCTCGCCCTTCTTCAATGAAAGGCTGAATTGTCGGCAAATCGCGCGTCGCTCGAGTTCGGAGGCACGGAACGCTTCGTGCTCGAAGGCCGACTCGGCGAGGGCGGCATGGGGGTCGTGTATCGCGCGCGCGACACTGAAACCTCTCTGCCCGTCGCGCTGAAGACCATGACCCACGTCGAGGCGGCCGCGTTGCTTCGCTTCAAAAACGAGTTTCGCGCGCTGGCGGATATCTCACATCCGAACGTCGTGCAGCTGTACGAGATGGTCTCGGAGGGCGATCACTGGTTCTTCACGATGGAGCTACTGGACGGCGTGGACTTTCTGCGTTGGGTCCACCGGGAGGACAGCGAGCCGCCTGTGCTGACGTCGTTGCTCACGCCTTGGACCGACCGAAAGATCACCTGGGACTCCTCCGCACCTACCTTGGACAGCGCGCCTTTACCGGAGGCGACCTCCTCGACGTCCGGCGTTGTGAGCGCCACGCGTCATCACGCGCCATCACGGCTGTGTGATTTGGATCGGTTGCGCCCGACTTTGCTGCAGCTGGCGCAGGGCGTTGTAGCGATTCACGCCGCCGGCAAGCTGCACCGCGACATCAAGCCCTCCAACGTGATCGTGACTCGCGATGCGCGCGTTGTCTTGCTGGATTTCGGGGTCGTGGGGGATCTCGCCGCCGCGCGCGAGAACCCGAGGCTCGAAGACCAAATCCTGGGCACGCCAGCGTACATGGCACCGGAACAAGCGCGCGGCGCGCCCGCCGGGACCGCCGCAGATTGGTACGCCGTGGGGGTGATGATGTACGAGGCGCTCACCGACCACTTGCCATTCGAGGGCAGCCCGCACGACATTCTGTTCAGCAAACAAGGCACACGCGCAGTACGCCCGAGCGCCGTAGTTAGCGGCGTGCCGGAGGATCTGGACGCGCTGTGCATGGATCTGTTGCATCCGGATCCGAGGCAACGCCCGCGCGGCGAGGACGTGTTGCGCCGCCTGTCGCCCGCCCTGGACCCGCAGCACGCGTCGGTCGCCCGATCCGGCCACACGACTTTCGCCCTGCGCCCGTTCGTAGGACGAAAGAGCCAGTTGGCAATTCTCGAAGCTGCCTTCGAACGGTGTCGGAACGGCCGAACCGGGGTGGTGCTCGTGGGCGGGCGCTCGGGCATGGGTAAGACCGTGCTGGTGCAGCGGTTCCTGGCCGGCCTCAGCAAGGAACACAACGCGCTCGTGCTCTCTGGGCGGTGTTTCGAACGTGAAGCTTTGCCATTCAAGGGCATGGATGGCGTCGTCGATGAGCTGAGCCGCCACCTGACGGTCGCGTCGCCGCGCGACATTGCCGACGCCGTGCCCGCAGGGTTACATTACTTGGCGCGCGTGTTTCCGGTGCTGCGCGCGGTGCCGTGCTTGGAGAGCCTGCCCGCACCCGAGCACGAGATCGCCGAGCCCATCGAGCTGCGAAAACGCGCGTTCGCGGCGCTGAAGGAGCTGCTCGCCGCGCTTGGCGCGCGCCGCCCGTTGGTCGTGCACATCGATGACGTGCAATGGAGTGATATCGATAGTTTGGTGCTGCTCGAACAGCTCCTGCACGCGCCCAATGCGCCCAAACTGCTCCTAGTGTGCGGGTTTCGGGAAGAGGTGCGGGACTCGAGCCCCGTGCTGAGTGAATTGTTCGCGATGCTCAAACGCCTCTCTTCGCAGCTAGAGCTGCGGGAATTGTCCGTGGCTCAGCTCTCCCCTGACGAGGCGGTGGAGCTCGCGCAACTTTCGTTGGATGCGGAGCGCGGCGCCCCTTCCGAACTCGCCGAGGCAATAGCCCTGGAATCCCATGGCGTGCCCATCTTCGTCGCCGAGCTCGCGCAGTGGCAGCTGGAACGGCATGGTCGGTCCGGCGAGGACGGGTTGACGCGCGGCGTGTCCTTGGAGCAGGTCATTCAAAATCGCGTCGCAGGATTGCCCCCGGAGGCCAATTCGCTGCTGCGGGTGTTGTCCATCGCCAACGGTCCAGTGCGCTATGGGTTGGCCGAGCAGGCCGCTGGCTTGACGCGCAACGATGCGCTGCGCGCGCGGCTGCGCGCCGCGCGTTTGGTGCGAACGTTCCAAGCGGACGGGCAAGAATACGCGGAGGCCTATCACGCGCGTGTGCGCGAAAGTGTCGTCGCCACGTTGAGCGATGAGCAGCGCCGTACCGGGCATGGCTCGCTTGCCCACGTCTTGGAAAATAGCGGCAGCGCCGATCCGGAAGCGCTGGTTGAACATTATTTGGCGGCGGGCAACAGCGCGCGGGCGCGGCTCCACGTATTGCGCGCGGCCGAAGCCGCGGAAGCCGCTCTGGCCTTCATGCGCGCGGCGCGTCTGTATCGCCTGGCGCTGGACATCGGTGTGGATCGCCCGCGACACGAGCTGCTCGCTCGCGCTGGCGAAGCGTTGGTTCACGCGGGTCGCAGCTCAGAAGCCGCGGACGCTTATCAGGAAGCGGCACAGGTTGCGCCGAGGCAGCAAGCGGTCGAGCTCCGACGGCGCGCAGCCGAGCACCTGCTGAAGAGCGGTCGAGATCGCGAAGGCCTCGACGCGTTGCGGGCGGTGCTGAAAAGCGTGGGCATGAGCTTTCCGCGCGCGCCGACCAGCGCGCTGGGTTCCCTGCTCTATCACCGGGCCCGCCTGCGCCTGCGCGGCCTGTCGTTCCAAACCGCCGCGGCGGAGAACTGCGATGCCAGTGAGCTAACGCGCGTGGACGTCGCGTTTTCCGCGACCTCGGGGCTGGCGATGGTGGATGTCATCCGCGGTGCGAGTTTTGGCACGCAACACTTGTTGTTGGCGCTGGAGGTAGGCGAGCCGATTCGAATTTGTCGGGCCTTGGCGTTCGAGGCCGGCAACGCCGCCGCGGTCGGCGCAGGCTCGCGGGATCGCATCGAGCGGTTGGTGCGCACCGCGGAAGGCCTCGCGCTGCGCAGTCAAGATCCCCACGGCACGGCCCTGGCGAAGATCACCGGCGGCTTGGTGCGCGTATTCTCTGGTGAATGGCGGGCCGGTCAGCACATGCTGGACGAGGCGGAGGTGTTGTTGCGCGAGCGCTGTCGCGCGGTCACGTGGGAGCTCACGAACACCCAGGCTTGGTCGTGCAATGCCCTGATTTTGTGCGGTGATTTGCGACAAGCCGCCGCGCGCATGCCAACCTTAATCGGTGAAGCGCAGGAGCGGTCGGACCGCTACGCGCTCATGCACATGATTTATCCGGCTTGCATCACGGCGTTGGCGGCGAACGACGCGGACGCTGGCTTTCGCATCGCCACGGATGACTCCACCTTTCGCTCATGCGAGCCGGGGAAATTCACCGCGGGCCACTGGGGGCGCCTCATCTCCACGCAGTCCGTACACCGCTATCGGGGAGAGGGAAGGCGCGCCCGCGCCTTCGTTCTAGACAATTGGGGCGGGCTCGCATCATCCCAGTTCCTGCGCGTGCACTTGATGCGCGTGTTCTCTGAGTTCGAACGCGCGTTGAGCTTGATTGCCGCGTTGGATGAGGGCGAAACGGCGAGCGTGGTGCGGCGGGAAGCCGAGCGATCCGTGAAAAATGTGCTTGCGGACGGGCCGGAGTACGCGAGACCAATGGGGCACTACGTGGCCGGTTGCTTGGCAGCCGCGCAGAGCAACCCGGAGCTCGCACTGCGTGAGTTCGAGCGAGCCGCCACGGGTTTAGAAGCCGTGGATATGGGCTACTTGGCGCTGTGTGCGCGGCAACGCTATGCAGAGCTGCTGGGTGGCGACTCGGGGCACGAGCTGATCCGCAAATGCCGGGCGGATTTTGCGCTGCGCGGGGTCGTAGATATTTCCGCGTGTTTGACCATGAGCGCGCCGGGGTTCCGAAAGTTGGGCACGTGACGACGGCGTGCCAGTCGCTCACCGTCGTCGTAGCGGTGGACGACGGTCCTGCCTGCAGAGCAGCGCTGGCGAAGCATCGCGCGGCGCTCGAGGCGGCGTTCGCCGAAGCGACCGGTGTGCAAAGCGCGTGTCTAGCGCTGCTGCCGCGGCCGTTCGCAGTGCAGGTGGACTCCCTGTTCATCGAGTGCTCGTTTCGGGGCTCGCTGTCGGTAGTGTTGGGGGCGGCGTTTGCTCTGGCGGAGTCGGAGTTCCGCGCGGTCTTCGGGTGCTGCGCGCAGTTTCCGCCATTTTGTGGCCCGGCTGGGTTTGCGGCATACCTCAGCGCTCGGGCAAAACGTGCGCGCGCGAGTCCCGAGGCGGGCCGAGACCACTGGTCGACGTGGCGGCGCGCGCGCAACGCGCTGCTCGCGCGCTGCCATTGGCCTTCGTTCGGCGCGGCGCCGAATGCGGAGGACTTGGAGCACCGGCGCGCCGCGGTGGGCATGCAAGATTGGCAGGCCGGCGTGCCCTTGCTGCACGTGGCACGTTTGCCGGAGGTGGCTCTCTCGCGCGTGAAGCGTGCACTGCGTTCACTGGAGCAGGACGCGCTGCTCGACCCGCACGCGCGCTTTCTCTTACATGGGAATTGCTTGCTCTTTTTCGCGTATCCACCGCAAATTGCCTGGCTTTGGGCGGAGCGCGTGAGCGCCGCCACGCTTGCTCCGCTCACACGCGTCTGGGCGGCAGTGCCGGGGTTTGGCGTTCGGCCTTGGGTACGCCGGGCGCGGCGAGCCCGCGATCTACACCGGTTCTTACTTGACGGCCGCGCGCCGGTGGACGCCTGGTTCAACGCTCAGGCACCCCGACCGTGTCTGGGCTCAGAGCGCCGCGCAAATGGACCGTGAAGACATTCAAAGCGTCGTGCTCGCTGGCTATCCGGGCGATGGGCAGGTGCGCTACCACCTGCTCACGTTCGGGGCGGGTGATCCGCGAGCCATGTTGACGCGCTTGCTGGCGGATATCGCCAGCGCTGACGAGCCGGCGGGTTTCGCGGGCCGGCGCCAATTGGCATTCAGCGCTTCGGGCCTGCGCGAGCTCGGGCTCGGCGAGCCGGAAATGGCCCAGTTCGCGCGCGAATTTCGGCAAGGAATGGCGCATCCGGAGCGTGCGCTCGCGATCGGTGACGTCGCTTTCGATAGCGCTGAGCATTGGGAATTCGGCGGTCCCAACACGGCGCGCATTGACGCCCTTTGGTTGACCCTAGGCGGGGCTGACACGCGGTTGGCGGAGCTCAGCGCACCCTACGAGCGGCTCTTCGTGCGCTTCGGGATTTCTTTCCAAGTTCAGGACGCCGTTGCAGCCGGCGAGCCCGGCGCCCCCGTACTGCGACGTGAACGCTTCAGGCGCTTCCCGCTGGGGGATCTCGTGCTCGGGGAAGCGGACGCGGTCGGCGAGCGAATTGCCGGCCCGCTTGTCCCCATCAAGTACAGCGCGCGACCGCTGCCGGCTTGGGTGCGTGCTAAAAATGCCCAAGATTTCGGCAAGAATGGCAGCTACCTCGCGCTGCGAAAGGTGGAGCAAGAGCAGCGCGTGCGATGGCTGGTCACCCTACAGACTGATCTTCGGCGTCAGTTCGAGATCAATCACCGAAAGCAGCTGCGGGAGCGCGCGCCTGGGGCGCGGGTGCGAGGAGGCGGGTACTTCTTCTTGCCCAGCGTGCGTGCGTTGAACTATCTCGCTGAGGGGAGGGTACGTTGAGCCAGGAGGTAAAGAGGACCAACGAGTTTGCCGGAAAGCTAGTGGTCATCAGTGGCGCGGCCAGTGGCATCGGGCGAGCTACGGCGCTGCTTTTTGCGCGCGCCTCTGCGCGGCTGTGCGTGTGCGACGTTGCAAGTGAAACATTACCCGCGCTGGAAGCCGAGCTGCTGGCGGAAGGGGCAAGCAGCGCGCGGGCGTTCCCAGTGGACGTGGGTTCGCGCGCGCAAATGGCCGCGTTTCGCGACGGGGTCTGCCGCGACGGCGCGCCCGATATCCTGATCAATAACGCCGGGGTGGGCCTCGCCGGCGGGCTATTGGCCACCACGCTGGAGGATTGGGACTGGATTGTGAGCGTGAACTTCTGGGGCGTGGTGCACGGCTGTCACTTCTTCGCGCCGTTGATGAGCGAGCGCGGCCGCGGGCAGATCATCAATATCGCGTCGGCAGCAGGCTTTTACAACTCCGAGGCCATGACCGCCTATGGCACGACGAAGTACGCCGTAGTCGGGCTTTCTGAGGCATTGCGCGCAGAGCTCGCGCCGCGCGGCGTGGGCGTTTCCGTGGTTTGTCCCGGTTTCGTAGCGACGCCGATCGTGGACACCATGCGCCTACGCGGTCCAGACTATCCGGAGAGCGAGCGCGCGCGAATTCAGCGCTTTTACCAACGACGCAACTACTCGCCGGAGCGCGTCGCGCGAGCCGTGCTGGGGGCTGCGCGGAACAACCCGGCGTTGCTTCCGGTTAGCGCCGAGGCGTGGGCCCTGTACTTGCTCAAGCGCGCCGCACCGAACTTGACTCATCGCGTGCTGAGCGCGACGCAGCGCCTGCTGGATCGGAAGCGAGGCGCTACGCCGTGAAGATCCGGCATCACCACGTGAACACGGGGCGGCTGACCCTGCACGTGGCGGAGCTCGGCGTCGGCGAACCGGTCCTGCTCGTGCACGGCTTCCCGTCGTATTGGGAGGATTGGCGCGAACAGATGGAGGCTCTGGCTGGCAACGGCTTTCGAGCGATTGCCTTTGATTTGCCGGGCTACGGTGAATCCGAGCGCTTGCCGAATGTGCTGGATTACCGGGCCGCGCTAGTCGCCGCTGACATCGCCGGCTTGATTCGTGCTCTGGAGCTGCCGAGCGTGCACGTGCTGGGACATGATTGGGGCGGCACGCTCGCGTATTGCTTGGCGGCCGAGCATCCCGAACTCGTCAAGGGGCTGATCGTGCTGAACGCCGGGCACCCTGAGCTCTTTCGGACGGCGCTGCAGCACTACGAACAGCTGCGGCGCTCGTGGTACATGTTCCTGTTCCAACTACCGTGGTTGCCCGAGTGGTTGTTGCAGCGCCGAGCAGCCATGTCATTGGCGTTGCGCGGGATGGAGGTGCGTCCTGGCGCGTTCTCTGATGCGGATCTCGATCGTTATGTAGCTGTGATGCGGCGGCCCGGTGCGGCGTGCGCGGCACTGAGTTATTATCGCGCCGCGTTTCGCGTGCCGGTGCGCACGCGCCGCACAATCAAGCAACGCACGCTCGTGCTCTGGGGGGATCAGGATAAGGCGCTGTCCGGCGCGCTTCTGCTTCCCGACCTGCCGAAGTACGTGCCGGGTGTGCGAACGGAGCGCTTCGCGCATGCCGGGCATTGGCTGCATCACGATGTGCCGACAGAGGTCACGTTTCACGTGCTGAGCTTTCTGAACGCTACAGGCTCGGGGCAAAGTTGAACTGCCCCCGCAGCTTCGCTCTGTTCATCTGCGCAGGAGCCGAACGGCCGGGCGCGGGATGAAAGCAAGACGCCAATGTAGGTGCTTTGCTGCAATGCCTTTTTGGGCCGCGGGCGTGTGTGTGATCCGTGCGAGGCGCCGCGCAACGAGCGAACAGGTCTGATAACGTACGGAGTTCAAACAATGTCCACGATCCCTCCGACGCAGGAAGGCCGTCGTCGACCCGTCAGCGTGCTCGCTCTGAAGCTGTGGGAAGTCGCCGAAGCGCTAGAACAGCGGCTCGACAACCCGGCCGAGGTGCTGGAAATCTTGGTGACCGCGGTCGCCAAGGGCGAACAACCGGTCGACGCATGGCAAGCCCTACACGCTGCTGCGGCACGCCACGATAAGATTGCGGAGCTTGCCTTTGCGTACGAGCAAACGGCGTCCGAGAAACGCATCAAGCTCTTGCAGCCAGAACAGCAGGTCTTCGTGTACTTGCGAGCCGCCGAATTCTTCGCGGGCACGCTCGGCGACATCGAAGGGGCGATTGGGCACGCGACGCGCGCTGCGCAGGCCGTGCCTGGCCACCCGGAAGCCTTCAGCGTTTTGGAGTTCCTGTTACGGCGCGCTGGCGAAAACAGTAAATTGGCCGAGCTTTACGTCGAAGCCAGCGCTCGCGAAGCGGATCCGGCGCGTCGCTCGGCGCTGCTGCACGAAGCCTCTGAGCTCGTCAAAACCTCGGTGGGCAGCGAAGAGCTCACGATTGAAATCGGGCAGCGCATCTTGCGTGTCGATCCGAGCCGCGAAGACGTGCGTTCGGTCGTCGTGCAAGGCTTGATCGCGCGGGGCCGTCACAAAGACGTGGTCGATCTGCTCGAGCAAGCGCTGCGCCGCGATCCGCCGCCCGGCGCGCTCGAAGCGACCACCTTGCGTGAGTGGTTGGTGGACCTTTGCTCGTCCGAGCTCAAGGACCCGGCGCGGGTACTCGGGCACGTCGAAGGCTTGTTGGCCACAGCCCCGGATCATCCGATGGCGCTCAAGTCCGCAGAGGCGCTGCTCGAGAATCGCACGGTGTCCCTGCGCGCCGCGGCGGCGCTTTCCGATGCCTACGAGAAGACGGGCCGTATCGAGCGTGCGATCGCCATGCTGGGGGTTGAACTCAAGCAAGTTCGTGGGCCCCGCCGCGTGGAAGTGCAGCGCCGGCTCGGGATTTTGCGGCAGGACGCTTTGCACGATCCGGCAGGCGCTCTCGAGTTGTTAGCTCCCGTCGTTGCCGGCGATCCCGGCGACGATGACTTGCGGCGGCGCTTCGTCGAGCTCAGCTTGAGCTTGAATCAGCCTGAGCAAGCGGCGCGCTTGCTGGCGCGCGCACTGCAGACCAGTCGCGTGCTCAGTGTTCGCGCTCGCGTTGGCGTGGACGTCGGGCACGTGTATCTGAAGACGGGCGACGTGAAACGCGCGCAAGCCGCCTTTCAACAAGTCATTGAAGCAGGCAGCGACGACGCTGCCGTGCTCGAGGCCGCCCGGCACCTGTGCGAGCTTTACACCGAGGCGAACGAGCGAAAACAGCTAATTTTTGTGCTGGAACGCGTGGTTTCGCTCGAGAGGGAGCGTGAACCGCGGCAAGCCGCCGCGCGACGCCTGGTGCGCCTGTGCGACGGCGAGGGCGAGGGCGGCGATCCAGCGCGCGCGATCGTGGCGTGGCGCGCGCTCATCGGCTCACCTTGGACCGATGAAGCGCTACGCCGTCTGGAATTACTATATGCAGACGCTTCCGACGACGAAGGGCTCTCGGACGTGTTGTTCGTGTGCGCCGACCGCAGCAAGGATCCGGTCGAGGCTCGCCGCCTGGCATTTCAGGCCGCCGAATTGCGCTCCGCGCGCAATCGAGATCCAGAAGCCGCGCTCAGTGCCTGGCAAAAGCTGGTAGATCGTTACGGCCCTTCGCGCGAGATCCACGAGCGTATGTTGCCGCTCTTGGAACAAGCACAGCGCTACGCGGAGCTGTCCGCCGTGTTGGAGCGCGAAGCCGAGCTACTGTCCGGCGCAGAACGCGTCCAGCTGTTGGTGAAGCTGGGGCAGCTGCGCTTGTCACGGCTCGGGGATTCCCAGGGCGCCCTGCAAGCGCTGCGCAGTGCGCTCGAACTCGATCCCGGCGATCGAGGCGCCCGCGCGGCGACCGAAAAGTTGCTTGCGGCCGGGGAGGCGCGTTTGGCCGCGGCGGACGTGCTGGAGCCTTTGCTTCGGCGTGAAGAGCCCGGCATCGGCTTGGTTCGAGTCTTGGAGACGCGCGCAGAATTCAGTACGGACGTGAGCCAGAGCCTGCGCGCCCTGGACGAGGCGACGACGATCAGCGAAACCTCGTTGAACGACGCCACGCGCGCGCTCGAGTTTGCGGGCCGCGCGTTGGCCCTGGCGGCCCCGCACGAACCAGCCCAGATCGTGGACCGGCTCGCCGTGGTGAACCGCCTGGCGAGCGCATCCGGCGACAGCGGTCGCCGCGCCGAACTGCTGTGTGCCGCTTTGGGCGCCGGACCGCTCGATTCGCCTGGCCGTTTGGAGCTTGCCAAAGCCACAGGTGAGGCATTGGCTGCCGCGGGTGATATCCCGCGCGCGGTTGAAACCTTCCGCCGCGCCTTAGCTCAAGATTCGTCGTCACATGAACTCATGCAGCGTGTGGACGAGCTGCTGACCGAGCAAGGTGCGCCCGCCGAACGCCTTGCCCTTTACACCTCCACTCTGGAGCGCGAGACAGACCCGACACGCCGCCGTGAGATTTTGCATCGCGTGGCGCTCTTGCAGCGACGCGAGCTGGGTGATCCGGCAGCCGCGATCGCCATTTGGCGGCGCGCAGTGAGTGAAGAACCGCGCGACCTAGTGCTGCATCAGTCCTTGGTCGAGACACTCACGGAGTGCGCTGATCTGGACGGCGTCTACGAAGAGTTGCAGCGAGTGTTGCCGCAATTGGATCGCGAACGACGCGACGTGACGTTGCTCCGTTTGGCCGAGGTCGCGACCCAGCGCCACGATAGCGTGAGCGCGCTCACGCACTACCGCGAACTCGTGCAATCGAGCGATCTTTCCGACGACGTGCTGGAAACGATCGAGCAGCTGGCGCGCGAGCAAGACGACGGCAAGACCGTGCGCGTGGTGTTGGAGCGTCGGTTGGCGCACACCGTTGACGCTGAGCTGCGGGCCAATCTGCTGGAACGCCTGGGTAACGCCTTGGCCTGGCAGCTCGATGACCCGATAAACGCAGCGCGCACTTGGCTCGAAGGCGGTCGGCTGAGTGCATCCCTTCCGGATCATGGGGTGCGAGCGCAGCGCTTGTTTACGCGCGTGCTCGACGCCGACCCAGAAAATCGGGAAGCCGCGGAACAGCTCGTGGCATTGGCGGCGCGCGCGGGCGATTTCGACGCCGTGCGCGCAGCGTTCGAGGTGCTGCTGCGCAGCAGCGACGAGCGCGAGCTCGTCTCGCTGATCCTAGGGATCGAGGAGCCGGCGCTGCAAACCGGCAACGGCTCGGGGTTCGTAACCTTGGTGGATCTCGCACTGGCGCGTGGCCTGCAGTCCGGCCGTGCGCGCCACCTGCAGTTGGCGAAGGCGCGCGTGCTCTCCCAAGATCCCGCTAACGCGGATCGCGCGGCCAAAATATTTCGCGGTTTATTGGAGTCCTCGGATGGCGACGGGGTCGCGGACGCCGAGGCTTTTACGGCTTTTCTAGCGCGCGCGGATCGCTCGCCCGCGCGCGTAGATGACCGACGTTGGCTGTTCCGGTTCCGTCTGGAGCATGGTTCCGATCCGGCCGGAGTGCTGATGGAGTGGGCGCACCTCGAAGAAACGCTGTTCGAGAACGTGAAGGCCGCGCGCAAACTGTATCGGCAAGTGCTCGAGCGTGATCCCGAGCGAACGGACGCCCTGTCGGAGCTCGCGCGGCTTCAAGCCCTATCCGGTGATGCAAAGGGCGCGCTGGAATCCTTGGAGAGCTTAGCCGCCCGCGTCGAACCGGAGGCGCGGGCCGCGGTGGGGCTGCGCCGCGCGTTGTTGATGATCGGATCGCTCGGGCGTGCCGTCGAAGCGTTGCTATTGGTCGAGCCGATTTTGGCGGCGAATCCTAGTGATGCGGACGGGCTGCGCGTCGTGCACTATGCTTTGTCGGTGCCGGAGGCGCGGGCTCGGGCGGCCGCGATTTTGGAACGTGTTGCAGAGGGGTCCGAAGATCCCGCGGCGCGCGCGGACGTCATCGAAGCGTTGCTGGCGGTATCTCACGACGCCCCGGAGTTGGCGGCGGCGCGTAGCCGTTGGCTGATGCAGCTGCTCGAGACCAAGTCCGAAGCGCCCGAAGAGGCGTTGCGGCTCGCCTTGCGTGGTGCTGAGGCGGCGCCCGCCGAGCAGCAATTGTGGGCCTTTGCCGAGCAAATGGCGCGTCGGTTGGACCAGCCGGGGCCGGTGGCCGAAGCCTACTCCCGTGCCATCGAGCGCGAGCTACCCGCTGACGTTGCAGACTCCTTGGGCCGCAACGTGGTTGAGTTCCACGAAGAGTGGTTCGATGACCCCGAGCACGTGGTGCACCTGCTCGAGCGGGTGATCGCGTTGTGCCCGGCTGCGGAATGGGCGTTCGATCGTCTGAAATTGGCGTTCAATCACGGCGGGCGCTGGCCGGAGCTCTTCGCGCTGTACGACCGTCGTCTGTCTGAGTCCATTCCGGACATCGAACGGCTGGAAATACTGCGTGAAGCCGCCATGGCGGCACGTGATTTCGCGAACGACCCCGAGCGCGCGATCAGTTACTTCGAAAAGCTCAACGGCATCAAGCCCGGTGACGGTCGCGTCGAATCGTCATTGGAGCGCTTGTACGAGCGACATGGGCATCGTCGCCCGTTGATCGAGCTCTTGACCGTGCGCCTACGTGAGAACACGGACCGCGACCCCGGCGAGACCATGGCCCGTATCACGGCGCTTTGGCTCGATCTGAACGAGCCGCTGCCCGCGCTCGAATGGGCAGAAAAGATGCTCGCTCGAGAAGCCGGCTCGCGCGACGCGGCTGCGCTACTCGAACGCATCGTCGCACTACCGGCGGCGAACAGCGTGGTGCTGGACAACGGCGAGTCCGTGCGGGTGAGTGCAGCCCGCAAGTTGGAGAAGCAGTACCGCGTGGCGAACTCCACGCTCGATGTCGTGCGCATGCTCGACGTCATCGCTCAAAGCGCGCCGCGCACGGAGCGCATCGCTCTGCTCGAAGAGGTCGTCTCGCTCAGCCTCGATCAGTTGGGCGACGTCGTAGGCGGCTTCGAAACGCTCCTGACCCTGGTTCGACTCGAACCAGGGCTAGATGCCCGACGACGACGTTTTGCGGAACTCGCGGCGCGGGTCAACGGGCAGCAGCGTCGCGCCGAAACCTTGGTCAGTGTCGCCGAGCAGGAGGAGGACGCGGAGCTTTGCGCTGCGCTACTCGCCGAAGCCGCCGACGTTTACCGCACGGAGCTCGGCGCTGCGCCTCACGCGATGGATCTGTACCGGCGCGTGCTGGGCCTCGCGTCGGAAGCGCCACTCACCGCGCTCCACGCCGCGCGGGAGCTCAGCGACTTGCTCCGTGCGGCGGAGGAATTGCTCGAGCTCACGGCCGTGCTCGAGCAACGGGCAGGATTGGAACCCGGCCTCGCAGAGCGCCTCGCCGCGCTCGGCGAGGCGGCCGAGTTGTCGCTGACGGCGCTCGCCGACCCACACCGCGCCGTACGCAATTTTCAAGCGCGTTTGGCTCTGGATCCACTGGACAAGAGCTCGTTGGACGGCCTGTGCCGCGCCTTGGAAAGCGCCGAACGCTGGGACGAGCTAGTGGCGGCGCTCGGTCAGCGTGCCCGCCAGAGCGAAGACCTGAGAGCCGCGCGTGCCGATCGTGTGCGCATCGCCTTATTGCACGAACAGGTCAAGGGTGACCGAACGCGTGCGATTGACGCTTGGCGCCTAGTGCAAACGCATGATGGCCGCGATCTGGAGAGCTTCGAGGCGCTGTCTTCGTTGCTGGCGGCAGAGTCACGCTTCGACGAGCTAGCCGAGTTGTTGTGTGAGGAGGTCGCCAACGAGCAAAGCGAGCAGCGCGTCAGGCGGCTGCACAGCGAGCTCGGTCAGCTGCATCAGTCACGCACCGGCAACATGCTGGCCGCGCTGGAGTCGTTCGTCGCGGCAGATGATTGGAGCAAAGCGATCGAGGTGGCGGGCGCCAACCATGCAGATCGCGAGCTCGGACGGCGCGTCTGTCAACGCCTCCTCGACCTTGCCGTTCAGGGCTGGAACCGCAGCCAAGGCGATGCGCAGAGCGCCGAGGCGCGTGCCGCAGATTGGGCCGTTTCGGAGCTTACCGACCGCCTGCAAGAGACCGGCAAGTACCGGGACGTGGTCGACCACCTGCTGAGCGCTGCAAAGCTTCCGTTCACCGTATCTCGGCGCCGCGGTCTGCGTCGAGACGCCGCGTGCCTGTGCTCGGACCGCCTGGACGACGCTGCTGGCGCTGTGCAGCTGTTCCAAGAGCTCTTGGCCGAAGATGCAGGTGACGAGGTCGCCCGCTCGTTGGTCACGCGGCTGTCACTATTGCTGGACGAGCAAGGCGAACACGAGCAGATCGTCACCCTCTGGGAGCGCCAAGCCTCCGCGCGCGCTGCCGCGGGCGACAGTTCGGGCGCAGCCGCGCTCTGGGCGCGAGCTGGCCAGCTCGCACAGGAACGGTTGAACGACGTGGAGCGCGCCATCCGCTGCCATCAAGCGGGAGCTGCGCTGGGCGGCGAGGACTCGCTCGAAGCGCTGTCGCGCATCTACCTCGAACGCAAAGAATACGAGCAAGCGGCGTTGGTCTTGGAGGCGCTGTGCGCGCAGTCCTCACCCGAGGTGCTTGCGGATCGCTCGCTCGAGTTGGCGGGCGCCTACCTCGCGACAGGCTCGCCGGAAAAGGCGCGTCGTAGCTTGGAGAAGGCAGCGCTGATCGCGGTGGACGCGGCGGCATTGCGCGCGCGCCTGGCGACGCTGTACCGGGAGGCCGAAGACTACGCGGCGCTGGCTGCGCTGCTGGCAGAAGAAGCAGAACGCGCCACCGACCGCAAGACGACGCTCAGCTTGCTACGCGAAGCGGCAGGCTTGCATTTGGTTCAGCGCGCCGATCCGGAGGCTGCCGTGCCGCTCTTGGCGCGGGCCATCGAGCTGGAACCCGACGACCAGAAGCAGCGCTTGCAGCTCGCGAATGCGCTCTTTTTGGCCAACCGCTACGAAGAAGCTGCGCAGGTTCTGGCCGCGCAGATTGAGCGCTACGGAATGCGTCGGCCGAAAGACCGCGCTCTCGCGCACTTCTTGCTCGCCCGCGTGTTCCTGGGCGCTAAGCGCCAGGACGAAGCGCTGCAGGAGCTCGATGCTGCGTCCAAGATCGATCCCGCGCATCCCGGCATCATGCAGATGCTGGCGCGGATGGCGCTCGAGCATGGCCAGCTGGAGCGCGCCGAGAAAATGTATCGCTCGCTCTTGCTCGTGCTCGGTCGGGACGATTCCGGGGACGGGCCGAGCAAGGCCGAGGCGCTGATCGCGCTCAGTGAAATCTCGGCAAGAGGCGGGGATTCCGTGCGCGCCGGGGAGTTCTTGGAGTCGGCGTTCGAGGCGGCCTTGCGTAGTCCGGCGGACGCTTTGGCCTTGGAAACCGCGCTGCGCGCGCAGCAACGCTACGATCTGTTGGCGAGGGCACTCGAGGCGCGCCTCGCCCGTGAGCTCCCTGCGTCAGATGCTGCGCGTGCGCTGGCGGATCTGGTGATGCTTCATGCTGAAGGGCTGCGCGACCTGTCGCAGGTTCGCGACGACTTGGCGCGCCGCGCGTTGAGTCTCGAAGCGGGCCTGGAAGCCGCCGCCTCCTTCGACGACGGCGCCTGGTCGGCGCTGGGCCGCGTTTATGATTACCTCGGTGACGGGCCGCGCGGCGCGCAGGTGCTCGAGCGGCGCGTCACCTGGCAATTGCAGTCGGGGCGCGCGATCGCCGACGCTGATTTGCTGTATCGACTGGCGAAAGCGCGACTGACCGATCCGGCCGGCGGCCAACAAGGGCTCGAGTTACTGGAACGTGCGCTAGATGCCGCGCCTGATTTCGAGCGAGCGCGCACCCTGCTCACAGAATCTGCCGGCGGCTTGGACCCTGCGCGTGTAGCCGCGTTGCTCGAGCGCATTGCTCGAGCAACGGGCGATGATCGCGTGCTTGCCGATGCGCTCGCTGCCCAGCTCGCTTCGCCCGAGGCGAGCTTGGCGCGGGTGCGAGAGGCCGTGGCCGTGGCCGTGCGCTTGGGCGACTCGGCGCTCACCGAGCGCATGCTCAAGGCCGCGCTCGAGTTGGATGTCGCGCTCGCGCCGCCGGGCGACGCGGCTTGGGTGCGGCTCGAATTGGCCGCTCTCGCGGACGCTGCCGGGCGACGCACTGAGGCGCTCGCCTATCAGGCACAGGCCGCCGAGCACTTGCCCGCCCAGGAAGCCCGCGACCTGCGTTTGTCGCTGGCTCAAGAATACGCCGCAAACCCTCAGCTTTCCGAACAAGCGGTCGCCCTTTACGAGCTCCTGCTCGACGCTGATCCGAGTGATCGGTCGATCTGGCAGCCGCTGCTCGAGCTGCTGCGTCAAGGCGGTGATTCAACGAAGCTGATACAGCTCATCTCGCGCATCACCCCTGCTATCGAAGACGGCGCGGAGCGCTCTGCGCTGCGTGTGGAACAAGTAAACGCGCTCCTCGCAAAGCCAGGCAAGGCGGGAGAGGTGATTCTACTCTTGCAAGACATCCTGGCGGATGACCCATCGCAACGCGACGCTGCGCGAGTGCTTTCGGATTTGCTCGAGCGCGAGGGGCGGATCGAGGACCTGTCGGCGTTGCTCACGAGCGAGATCGATCAGGCCAGGGACGCCCGCGATGTGCCGACAATTGTCCAACTCTCCCTGCGTCTAGTGGGGATTTTGGAACGCAAAGGCCGAGCTGTTCAGGCGTTGGACGTGTGCCGCTCGGCCCTGGAATGGGATCCCGGGCGCATCGAGCTCTTGGAGGCGGTGCTGCGCTTGGCAGAGGCCACCGGCGACTCGCTCGTGATCGCCGATGCGTTGGAAGGGCTGTTGCGCGTCGCACAGGCCGAGACCGCGGCCACACTCGGTCGTCGGCTCTCCGCCTTGCGCGAGGAGCAGGGTGACTCAGACGGCGCAGAACGCGCGCTCATGCTCGGCTTCGAAGCCAACCCCCGCGACTCATCGTTGCGTGATTTGCTCTTGCTGCGTTTCACGGAACGCGAAGAATACGCCCGGGCCGCCGAGCTCCTGAGTCGAGCGCTGCGCGAGCGACCGGATGAGCGGAAGCTGCTTGAACGCTTGGTGGAAGCGCATCGCGCCGCCCAGGACCCAGAAGCCGCGCTGGCGGTGGTCGAGGATCTGATCCGTACCGAACCGGAGAACGCGGATTTCCACCGTAAGCGCGCCGTCGTGCTTGCTGACCTCGGTCGCGACGACGAATCGGTCGTCGCCTTCGAGCGGGCGTACGGAACCGACGCTTCGGTCGTGGGCGAGCTGATCGAGGCCATTGAACGAGCCATCGTGCGCGCCGAGCCACCCGAGGAGGCGCGGCTTACGCTGCGCCTCGTTGAGGTGTTCGAGAGCTCTGGAGATCTGGCCGGAGCACGTTTGCGGTTGGCCGCATTCGTGCGCGCGAACCCGAATGATCTCAGCGCGCTGCGGCGCTTGGCCTCACTCGAAGCGCGGACCGGCAACGTGGAAGGCGCGATCGAGACGCTTGCGCAATTGGTGGATGCCGAACGGGGTGACGCTTTGATCGAGACCGCACTGCGCTACAGCGAAGCGTGTGAGCTCGGTGGCCGCATCGTCGATAGCCGTGGAGCGCTCGAGCGCGCGCTGGAGGAAGATCGCCTACATGCCGGGCTGCGCCGCCGGCTGCAAGCCGTGTACGAAGCATCGGGAGCTCAGCGGGAACTGGCCAGCCTACTCATGGAAGATGCCATGAACGAGCCAGACCCCGCGCTCCGTCTGGCGGCGTTATTGAGAGCGGGCGGGCTCTTGCTCGGCCCGGACGGCGATCCCGCCGCGGCGGTTCAGGTGCTGGAATCGGGGCGCCACGAGAATCCTGAGAGCGTGGAAGTGGTCTTGCTCCTGGCGCGGGCTTACGCAGCAGCGGGGCGCGCTGAGGAGGCGATTGCGCTCCTCAGCGCGATTGCCGAAGCTAACCGGGGTCGGCGTACCAAGGGGCTGGCTGGGATCTACGGCGCGATGGCTCAAGTCCACCTGGACGAGGGTTACCTGAGCGATGCGCTGACGGCACTCAGTAAGGCCTTCGAACTCGATCCAAAGAACGGTGAGCTCGCGATGAGGCTCGGGCAATTGGCCGTGGAGATCGACGAGGATGAGCTCGCGCAGAAGGTCTTCCGGGCGGTGTCGATCATGAAACCGCCGGCGCCTGGCAGCACTGACGGGGCTTCCACCGAGGCCAAGGCGGACGCCAACTATTACCTGGCAGTTTTGGCAAAAAAAGCCGGTGATTCGCGCAAAGCAAAGGTGCTCGTGGCCAAGGCGTTGGCCGAAAAGGCAGACCACGTCGGTGCGCGTCAACTGCTCGCGGAGCTCGGCACAGAACGCGCTTGACCGGCGGGGGCCAGATTGGCTTAAGTGCCGCCACGATGCAGCGAAAACCCCGTCTCACCAAACGCGAACGCAAAGACCAAAACCCGAGCGCGGGCGGTGGTCATCAGCAGGCGCACATTCACTGCATCGCCTGCGGCCGCCACTTGGATCCGGAAGAGTTCGCTGTCGCGCCGCCGACGGCCAAGTACTTGATTTGTGAGCATCAGTCGCGCTTCCCCGCATGCACTGACTGCGATCTGGTCGCGCGCGGCTTGATCGCGGAGCACGATCGTACGGGCAAGGCGATTCAGCAAGCCGCCGCCTGGCACTGAGCGCTGCACTTCCGCTCGGCCGAGGCTACGTCGGCCGAGCCCGCGCAACTACTTGCGGGCGACCCGTTCGCCGCGCTCGCCCTTGAGCTTGCTCTTCTTAGTCTTGGAATCCCCGCGGTCCAGCCAAGCGAGGGCTCCGTGATACAGCTCGGGCTTGCGATCCAACGCGAGCTCATGACCCATGTCGTTCGGCGTTACCACGCGCGTGTCGACGCCCGCTCGCCCGAGCCACTCTTCCACTTGGTGCGTATTGTCGATGACGCCGTCGTGCTCGCCCGTGATCAAAAACACGCGCCGCACGCGCTCTTTCGCGGTTTGCAGCGCTTCTAGGCCCGGCCCTCCCCAGTAACGGTCACTGGCAGCCAAGATGAGCCAGCGATTGAACACATGGGGTTCCCGCACGCCAACGTTCATTGCCGCGTAGGCGCCCTCACTGAAGCCGATGAGCGTGTTTCCGTAGAGTTGCACGCGGCGGCCGT
>JBDTYJ010000059.1:0-20328 GCA_040005755.1 Pseudomonadota bacterium | reverse complement strand
GCATCGACCGCGAGCGCGATCGACTTAGCCATTCGTGGGCCCCCTAGCGTGCTCGCGCTCCGTTCAGATATGGGTGCGCGCGATTAGCTCGCGGACGCTGGGCGTCGCATCTGCAGTCAGGCCTTCCAGCAGCACGTCTGCAGGGGTTTTGCCGCTTTGCACGAGGCTCGTTAGTAGCCGCAAATGCACCCGCTCGTCTTCACCCTGGTCGTTCAAGACAGCGCGGCGTGATAGCCCCCCGTCGGCGATCTCCAGCACCCGCTCCGCTAACTGCCGTACTGGCCGATTGCCGATTTGAGCGCCCAGGCCGTGCTGAACGAGCTGCGGCCGCGCCTGCAGCAAGTCATCAACGTTCAAGTCACGCGCAAACGACTCGGCTTCCGCCAGAGCGATGTCGTCGTACAGAATGCCAGTAAACAGCGCAGGCACCGCGCAACCCAACCGCGAGGGCAGCGAGTCACTGCTGCGCACCTCCAGTGTGCTCTTGAGCCGCGCCTCCGGAAACAGCGTGTTCAGATGCAGCTTCCAATCCCCGAACGTGGCGTGCTCACCCTCGTAGCCGTTGGCCATGAAGTCCCGGAACGTTTGCCCGGTATTGGGGACAGGGCGACGGTAGCGTTTGATGAGGAACATTCCGGCATCCAACGCCCACTCGATGTAATCCTGGTAGGTGGGCTTGCGCGCACGCAAAAGCGCAGGAATTAGGCCTGATCGAGCGGGATCCATATTGAGCCACACGTTCCCGCGGCGGCTCTTGAAGCCGGACGGCTTGCCCTCGGCGAAGGGCGAGTTGGCGCCCAGCGCATTGACCAGGGGCGCGAGCTTCAAACACACGACCAGCTTGCGCAAAGCATCTGCCTCGCTCGAGAAGTCGAAGTTTGCTTGCACCGTTGCCGTGCGGAGCATCATGTCGTGCCCGCCGCTGCCGCGCGTTGGCAGGTAGTCGCGCATGATGGCGTAGCGCTGCTTCGGAACCCAGTCCAGATCGCTCTGTTTGGCGAACGGGTGAAAGCCGACGCCCAGCCACGTCAGGTTCATCTCTTTCGAGATGCCGGACAATTCTGCCAGGTGTTGATCTAACTCGGCGCGCGTTTCGTGGATGTTCGTCAGCGCGGCGCCGCTCAGCTCCAGCTGTGAGCCGGGCTCCAGCGTGATCGAGGCTTGGCCGCGCAGCAGAGCAATCACCGGCCCGCCTTCGATTTCACGCTCTTCTTTCCAGCCCATCTCGACCAAGGCGGCAAAAATGCGCGTTACGCCGCGCTCGCCCTCGTACGCGAGGGGCGCTGCGGTATCGCTGTCGACCGCGAATTTTTCGGCCTCGGTCCCGATCCGAAATTCGGAGCGAGGCTTTTCGGCTTCGTGAAATAGCTCGAGCAGGTCGTCACTCGTGCGGAGCGGGCGCTGATCTTCGGATGAATCCACGGTGTCGTCTCGAGGTGGGGGCGGTCGCCGGGGTGAGCGCGAGCCGGGCTCGCGAGGGGTAGCCTGGTACAGGTCACTCTGACCGCAAGCCGGGGCTGCGGCTTTACCAGCCGCTCCGACCGCGGTCGAGCCCGGTGTCGGAATGCCGCACCGGCAACGACGGATGCAAGGATCCGAGCGCCTTGGCCAGGCAGCAGGTATGCGCCTCGGTCGTGCCTGCGCCCCCGCCTATGGCACGTGCGCCGCCGATGCTCAGATCGACCGCGCGCTCGACCCAGCGCTCGGGGTCCGAGGGTTCGTCATTGAAACCCCGGACGCTGGTCTCGCTGCCCGCTAGCAAGACTCCAGGGGCGATACCGCGCAGCTCAAAGGCCGAGCGAAAGCGAGCCAGGCAAGCGAGGCCGAGATCCACATTGCTGACTTCGAACAGCACTACGCTCGCGCCGGCCTCCGCCAATGCGTCCACGAGATCCGCGGAGTTGCCACCGCCGACCAGCTCCTCGTTTGAGGCATATTCGAGCACGGCCCAGGTCGGCAGCTCGGCGCGCGCGGCGGCCGTGACTGCGGCCATCAAGCCGAGCCGTGAGCCCTGCCCGCGGGCAAGTAAGATTTCACAGCCGGCCGCGGCCAGGCGTGCCGCGTGCTCGGTGAACTCATCGTGCAGGCGACCTGCCTCAACTGGGCTCACCATGTCCGAGCCGAGCACGCCCGCGACGGCCACCGGTTTGCCCGCTTCCGCCGCGGCTTCTAGCGCGAGCTCGACGGCTTTGCGCGTCAGCTGTGCCGCGCGGTGCTCCATGCCAACCTCCGCGAGCGCGCGCGGCGTGGTGTCTGCCGTCAAGGCGCACAGCACATCGACCCCGGACAAGACTTCAGCTCGATAGTGAGCGCTCACCTCCGAAGCGCGCGCGCGCAATAAAGAGCCGAGGGCGCCCGGCGAATCCAGCTCCACGCCACGGGCGCGAAAGGACGCAGCCGTATCCGCATCGACGACCAGCGGCCGTCCACTCTGCAACCGATGTCGGATGCGCTCGAAGGTCATCGTCAGCCTTACAACGTATCACTGCTCAGTTAACCGATCACCGGGCGGCCGCACTCTTGGTCGGATCCTCGGGTCCTGGCGCGGCTGGAGCCTTGTTCAGCAGGCTGGGCAGGCTGGCCCGCACCTCCCCTTGGGTGAGCGGATCCTGCGCGGCGCGTTCCACGACGGCGCGCCCGGCCTCGCCGCCGATGCGCAGGATCGCCTCGGCGCATGCAACCACTGCCGCCACGAGCGAATCGTCATCTGCTGTCGCGCGGTATAGCGCGAAAAAGGTGCGCAGGTCTTCGTACTCTCCGGCTGACGCGAGCTTGACCAATGCGCGGGCGGCGTGGGCGACATCCTCAGCCGAGTTCGCTGGGTCGTTCAGGTGCTTGGCGAGCAGTGGCGCGGCGCGTGTTTCGTTGTTCGCGGCCAGGGCGTCTGCGAGCGGACCTACCGGGGGTGGAAGCAGCACGCCGGACACGAAGTCATAGTGCCGCGCGAGCGCGCTCAGCATGTAATCATTGCCGTTCCTGCGCAGCCCGAGCAAGCGCCGCGTCTCGGTGCGAAGCTCGGGCGGAATGCGCGGGCTGCTCGACAGCTCGATCAAGGTCTTGGTAACGAGCGGATCTTCGAGTTTACCGAGTTGCGCTATCAGGTAGCGTTCGGCTTCGGCCATGTCGGGTTCGAGGGCGTCCAGCGCTTGCGCGATCTGCGGCGCTAGCGTGGGCCGGCCGGCGGCGGCAGGTACGGGCTGAGCGCCCGTGTCTGCCGCGCAGAGGCGCACTTTCGAGCCTAAATCCAGGCTTCCGGCTTCAGCCCCGTTGCTGTCCAAGGACCACACTTTGCCGTTTGCATCACACAGCACGAAGCCCGAGGCGGCTGCTGCACCGCCTACGACGTCCGCCGGTAGCGTGCGCACCCAGCGCAGGTCCGCGCTCTTTGCATCGAGCCCGAACACGACGCGGAAGTAGCTGGCCGCGATCGTGCCGCCGCCGATTGTCAACTCGCCGCTCGGCGCTGAACTAGGAGCGGCATACACGCGGATCTTGGTGCGCGCATTGGCCTCACTCGTGGGCGTGACCGCACCGCTTCCGAGCCAATCCGGTTTGCCCGGCAGGGCCAACTTGGGCAGCGTGACGTGCGTGCCCTGGTTGGTGCTCGCGTAGCGCGTCTTGTCGTCGAAGCGAAGCAAGCCCTTTTCGCCGAAGTAGAGGGTGCCGCCGAAATTGAGCGCACGACTGACCTGTTCGCGAGTCAACAGGCGCCCGACCTCAGCCCCACTCTTCAGGTCCACCGCTGACACGTACTGGTTATTCCAGGGCACGAAGGCGACGCCTCCGCGCGCGGCGGGGGTGCCCAACGCGGCGTTGGTCTCGGCCGACCCAAGGCTCGACCCACTCGCGGAAACGCCCAAAACTAGGCTCTTATGCGTATCCGCCAGCACCAGCGCGCTGAGCGTGCCGTCGTTGGCGGCGCCGCGCAGCAGAAGGCCGCGATTGTCGATGCTCCACACTTGGGAGCCCGAGCTCGCGTCCAGGGCGATGATTCGATCACCCTCGGCGACAATTACCAGCTGGCCCGCGATCATCGGCGGCGACGCGATGCGCCCGCTGTGCACCCAGTGCGCCTTTCCGTCCAAGGTCGCTGCGGCGAGCCCAGCGTCCGTGGCGCCCACAACGATGCGCGCATTCGGAACCGGGGGCAAACCGCGCAACCGTTGTTCGACCGCGGCGATCGAGGCGCCATTGTCGTTCTGCCACTCGCTGTCGAACCCTTTGCTGGAACTCACGTTTGCTGCGCCGCAACCTGCCAAGAACAGCATGCCCGCGACGCACGATACGGATCGCAAATGAGTCATGGTTCGTCGGCCTTCACGCTGTGGCCGTGCAGCGCGGCGTCGAGTGCCGTTTTCACCTTGGGGCTGCCGCCGGCTGGATAAGTGGCGAGCGCGGTACTCAGCACCTCGTTCGTTTTAGGCGTCGCCATGCGCCGCAAACGCTCGATCAAGTCGAGCTTTACGTGCTCCGGTGCTTCAGCATCAGTACGCAACAAAATGGGCAGAAAGCCCGACTGCATCACGTCGAACGGTAGCTTACCGAGGAAATTCAAGAACCGCTTACACTCTTCCCCGTTGCACAATGCGCCAATGGCGCCCGCGGCCTCCGGCACCTCCCTCGGCAGCACTACGAACAAATCCGACACCGCCTCTTTGGCGTTCAGCGAGCCCAGGCCGTCCGCCGCCGCGCCGCGCAAGGAAGCATCGCTCCCGCGTAACGCGTCACGCAACGCTTGCACGGCGATCTTGCCCTTCGTGTGCGTCAAGCTGACGGCCGCGGCGTGACGCACTTCTGCTGAACGGTGTTTCACGTAAGGAGCCAGCGCCGCGCTCGAGGATTCCCGACCGAGTGAGCCCGCCACCGCGATGGCGCGTAGCAGCAATTTCGAGCTCGCGCCTCGGTTCAACACCGCTTCCACCAGCGGTGCGGCGCTCGGACTGCCGGCCTGCGCAATTTCATCGAGCGCGCTTAGGGCTCGGTCAACGTCCCCACTTTCCAGCGCTCGCTTCAACTCTGGTAAATTGAGGTTGGCGCGCGCAACGGGCTTTGCCCCTGCCGCGGGCGCCGCGTTGGCTTGGGCTGGCGGAAGCCCGCCCAAGCACAGGCCAATGATGCCGATGAGAGCTTTGTGCAGCATGATCCTCCGTGACGCTGAGTTCGGGCTTTTACCACGTTTGCCCGAACCGCTGTAGAATACGAGACCATGGCCACTGGAGCGCCTCGCGCGCCTGGCGCCCCCGGCGCCGACTTGTCACTGCCGAAAATAGCGCTCGAGCTGCTCGAGGATCTCTCGCCGGATAGCCCCCGGGGCTTCCTGCGTTTGGTGCGGCGCCGCTACCGCGCCGTGTATCCGGACGGCACGCGCAGCGATCCGTTCGTCTACGACGCAGTCGATCGCGCCGCGATCGACGCCGTAGTGATCGTCGCGCATTTCGTCGCTTCGGACGGCTCGCGACGCGTCTATTTGCGCAGTGCCGTGCGCCCCCCGCTCGCGTTACGTGAGCCAGGGCGCTCACCGCTGCCGAACGACCCGTGTCACACGGGCCTGTGGGAGGTACCGGCGGGGCTGGTAGAGGTGAGCGAGCAATCAGCAACCGGTGTGGCGCGCAGCGCGCAGCGTGAGTTGGCCGAAGAGCTCGGGTTCAGCATGCCGCTGGCTGCCATGAAGCCGCTCGGGGCGAGCGCTTTTCCGTGTCCCGGTGTCATCGCCGAACGGCACTTCTTCTTTGAAGTCAGCGTTACGCCGAGCGAACGCCAAGAGCCGGAGTTGGATGGCTCCGCTCTGGAGCATCTCGGTGCCGTGGTGGATGTCTCACTCGAGGAAGCGCTGGACATGTGCCGTTGCGGTCAAATTGAGGATTCGAAGACAGAGCTCGCTTTGTGGCGCTTGCTCGATGCTCTGCGTTTGCGCGAGGAGGCACGCGCGTGAGCCGTCCGCACGTCATCGTCGTCGGCAAACGCACTGCGTACCGCCGCTTCGTGGAAGACGAAGGGGACCCGCGAGCGCGCAATCTGATCAAGAAGCGTGACCCGAGTGTCGCTTCGTGGCGGGCCTCACACCTCGAGCATTGCCGCACGCTCGAAGAGGTCGAGCGAGTGATCGACAAAGTGGGAGCAAAAGGGCTATTTTTACAGCGCGCTCACGCCGCCTTCGACACTTCGGATGCTGCCCTGGTGATCGCCGTCGGCGGTGACGGCACGCTGTTGGCGGCTTCGCACAACGTGGGCAGCGTGCCCATTTTGGGCGTCAACAGCGCGCCCTCGCACAGCGTCGGTTTCTTCTGCGCCGCGCAGCGCAGTGATTTCGCGAGTCACCTGGAACGCGCTTTGGCCGGTAAGCTACCCAGCTTGCGGCTGACCCGCATGACCGTTTCGCTCAATGGCCGCATGCGTTCGAAGCGGGTGTTGAACGAAGCCCTGTATTGTCACACGTCGCCTGCGGCCACCTCGCGCTACATCTTGCACTTCGGAAAGAAGCTCGAAGAGCAGCGCTCCAGCGGCATTTGGATCGGTCCCGCCGCGGGCTCGACGGCGGCGCAGCATTCCGCGGGCGGTAAGGTGCTGCCGCTCAGCTCAGACAAGCTGCAGCTCGTGGTGCGCGAGCCGTATTCGCCCTACGGCAAGTTCAAGCTGCTGAAGCTGATCGCCGGGAAAACACAGGAAATCCGCGTGCAAAGCAAGATGGACGACGCGTCCATCTTTTTGGACGGGCCACACCGCATCGTGAGCGTGAGGCTCGGAGACGTCGTTAGTTTCGGCGTCTCCGATGAACCCCTCAATGTGCTTGGCTTGAGAGCGCGCAAGGCGCGTTAGCTCTAGGCGCGCTTCGAGAAAGGCGTCTTGCCCGAGTACACCTGCTCATCACCGAGCTCCTCGGAAATGCGCAGCAGCTGATTGTACTTCGCGATGCGATCGCTCCGGCTCAAGCTGCCCGTCTTGATCTGACCTGCGTTGGTGGCAACGGCCAAATCCGCGATGAAGGCGTCCTCGGTTTCGCCCGAGCGATGCGAGATGATCGAGGTGTAACCGGCGGTGTTGGCCAGGCGAATCGTATCGAGTGTTTCGGTGAGCGAACCGATTTGGTTTAGCTTGATCAGGATCGAGTTGGCGATCTTCTTCTCGATTCCGCGTGCTAGCCGCTCCTTGTTGGTGACGAACAAATCGTCGCCGACGAGCTGCACGCGGCTGCCGAGCTTATCCGTAACCTGCTTCCAGCCGTCCCAGTCGTCTTCGGCGAAGCCGTCTTCGATGCTGACGAGCGGGTATTTTTCGCACAGCTTGACGTACACGTCGCACAGCTCGGCCGCGCTGAGCGGCTTCTTGTCCCAGGTGTACTTGCCGTCTTTGTAAAATTCGCTGGCCGCCGCGTCGAGCGCGATGCCCACGTGCTCCCCCGGTTTGTAGCCCGCGGCCTCGATGGCCGTCAGGATGCGTTGAATGGCTTCCTCGTTCGAGGCCAAGCGCGGCGCGAAGCCGCCTTCATCGCCCACGGAGGTGGTCATGCCTTCCTTCTTGAGGATGGCTTTCAGACTGTGAAAAATCTCAGTCCCGCAACGCAGCGCTTCGGCGAACGTGCTGAAGCCCATCGGCACGATCATGAACTCTTGCACTTCGAGCCCGCTATCAGCGTGCATGCCGCCGTTGATGATGTTCATCAGCGGCGTCGGCAGCACGCGAGCCTGAATTCCGCCTAAATAGCGCCAAAGCGGCATGCCAATCGCATCCGCAGCAGCACGCGCTACCGCCATGGATACGGCTAGGATGGCGTTGGCACCGAGCTTCGACTTGTTCGGCGTGCCGTCCAGCTCGAGCAGCACTTTGTCGATCGCCGGCTGATCGAAGGCGGACAAGCCGAGCAAGGCTGGGCCGATTTGATCATTGATGTTGGTAACGGCCTTGCTGACACCTTTGCCCCCATAACGCTGCTTGTCGCCGTCACGCAGCTCGATTGCTTCGTGCTCACCCGTGGACGCGCCACTAGGCACGGCGGCGCGACCGAAGCCGCTATCGGTTTGAACCTCGGCTTCGACCGTGGGGTTCCCGCGAGAGTCCAAGATTTCACGTGCATTGATGTGCAGAATTTCCGGCATGCCGCAGCGCTTAACATAGCTAGTGATGTGTGGCGACCAAGCTGGCGCGTCGGTTGAGAACTGATACCGTGGCTCTGAATATGCTGAGCAAAGCGCTGTCGTCCCTGGTTATGTGTGGGTTCCCCCTGCTTGCGGGTTGCGGAGCAGCTAGCTCGGATGGCGCCATGAACGCGCGCGGGGGCGCAGGCGGAGCGGGCCCGAGTAATTCGGGCGGCGCCACTACGGCCGGGGCTTCGGGTTCTGGTGTCGCTGCGGCCGGGAGCGCGAGCGTTGGGGGGGGCGGGAACGCGAGTGCCGGGGCGAGCGGGAACGCGAGCGGTGGGTCGGGTGGCGCGCCGAATGCGAGTAGCGCTGGCGCTGCGGGCCTGGGTGCCGGGGGTGCTGCCCAGGCCGCGTCGTTTTCCGATGACTTCGAGGGCATCGCTCCCGGCATGCCACCGGATCCCAGCAAGTGGAGTGCGACCGTGCTCACGGATTGCATGAGCAACGCGCCGAAGCCGACGATTGACGCTTCACAGCACCACTCAGGCGCGCAATCGCTGAAAGTGGCCGGCACGGCGAGTTTCTGTGACTACGCCATGGTCGGTAATTCTGCTGCGTTCAAGGCCGTCGGCAGCGTTGTTTACGGCCGTTATTTCGTGCGTTTCGAGACCGCGCTGCCCGCCGGCCACACTGCGTTCATGATCTTTCCCGATGCCATGACCGGCCACGCGCTGCGCATGGGCGGTCAAAATTCCGCCCTGCAGTGGAATCGTCAAGCCGACGACGCGACTCTGCCGGCGCAGAGCCCGGCGGGCGTTGCCCTGAGCAAAGCGCCGCCAGTGGCCACGTGGATGTGCCTCGAGTTCATGATCGATCAGGCGCAAGGCTTGATCAGCACCTGGGTGGACGACACGCTGGTAACGGGCCTAGTCGCGGATGCGACGCCCACCGCAGACGTGGATATGCAGTGGGGTGCGGCGTACAAGCCCGCGCTCACGGGCGTGAATATCGGCTGGCAAAACTACGGCGCAGGCCCGATGAACCTGTGGTTCGACGATTTTGCGCTGTCGAGCACGCGCATTCACTGCCAGTGATGCCGTGAGGGTCGGCCCCGCACCGGCCGCAGGGCTGCTAGTGCTTGTTCATCACCGAATCCCAAGCTCGGGCTTCAGTGAAGATGCGCACTAATTCGCCGTCTACGTGGCCGTCTTTGACCTCGAAGCCCAGGATATCGAGCGCCTTTTCGACGGGTACCGCGCGCTTGTAGGGGCGATCACTGGCCGTGAGCGCATCGAAGATGTCGCTGATGCTCATCATCTTCGATTGCACGGGGATTTCCTCGGCGCGCAGGCGATTCGGATAACCGGTACCGTTGAGACGCTCGTGGTGCGCGCCCGCGATGACGGCCACACGCGCGAAGGTCTTGCCCCAGGGAATTTGCGACAAGAAGCGATACGTGTGCGACACGTGGCTGCGGATCTCGTCGAATTCTTCAGGCGTCAACGAGCCGCGCATTACGCTGAGCGACTTCACTTCTTCGGCGCTGAGCAGCGTGGCGACGTCGCCACTCAGGCGCGCGTAGGACTGACGCCCCAGCTCTTCAATGTGCTTGAAATCACCGGCGGCGAGCAGCGAGGGCTCGTTGGCTTGCTCGATCACGCGCCAGGACTCCTCGATCTCCGCCCGCTTTTCGGCGAGCTCGCGGTCCAAATCCAAGAGCTCTGCGCTGGATGCTCCGCGGCTCATGGCCTGCATCTTGCGGGAGATGACATCGACCTCGATCGTGCGAATCACGAATTCGAGGCGCTGTCGAATCAGTTGCAGCTCGTGTGGAAATAACTTCTTGGCCTTGACCAGCACGTGCTCGCGCACGCCGATCTTGCCGAAATCGTGCAGCACCGAGGCATATTCGAGCTCGCGGATGTCTTCGAGCTGCCAGCGCACTTCCCGGTACGGGCCCGTGTCCGTGCGCTCGACAGCGCGAGCCAGGTTCACCGTCAAGTCAGCGACGCGCCGAGAGTGACCGCTGGTGGTCGGATCGCGCGCTTCGATCGCGTCCACCGAGGCCTTCACGAAGCCCTCGAAAATTTTGCGGATCTCCTGGTACAAAATTGCATTTTCAAGCGCAATTCCGGCTTGGGCTGCGAGCGTGGTCACGAGCTGCTCGCTGCGCTCGTCGAACGGCATCACACCGCGCTCGAAATCCTCGGGCGAGAGCAGCTTCTGCTTCGGTTCGCGCTTCTTGTTGATCAATTGCAAGACGCCGATCACCTCGCCCTTACTGGTGATGAGCGGCGTCACGAGCATACTGCGTGTGCGGTAGCCGACCTTTTGATCGAACGAACGATCGAAGCCGAAGGGTGACCCGGCGGGCATGTCGTAGACGTCGTCGATGCGCAGCGTCTTTTGCTCGAGCGTGACATAACCCGCCATGCTTCGCGCGCTGATCGGCATCGCGAACTCACGCGAGTCGAAGGAGACCGAGTCGTTCTGGCTGAGCTTGAAATGGAGTTGACGACGCACCAAGGAGGGGTCGTCCCCATGGACTACGTACATGCTGCCCGCGTCGGCTGCGGTGATGAAACGGGCCTTTTCTAGGATCAAATTGAGTAGTTTGTCGATCTCGCGTTCGGTGGTGAGCGCGCGCGCAATCTCAATCAATTCCCCCAGCTCATAGCGGTAGCGATTCAGCCATTTGCCGCGGCTCTCGCTGCGGGACTTAACATCCATCAGCTCGAAGGCTTGGTGCAGCGCAACGAACACCTCTTCGGGTGCTGGAGTGCTGCTGAGCAGCGCACACAAACCGAGGTTTAACGCTTGACCCAGATCCGGATCGTTCGGGCGCCCAAGCAAGATGAGACGTGCTTCGACGGCTGCGAACTTCTCCAAGTAGGGGCCCAGCAGTTGACGCCCCTTGTCCCAAACAGCGGCCGGCGCGATCAAAACCAAAAAGCCTGCGCGGCGTACCAAGAGCAGCAGCGGGTGTGGCCGGGTGAGCGTGTCGCCGCTCTGAGCAGGACGCTGACCGAGCCACTCGGCGAGTGCTCCGAGGGTCGTGACGGCGTCGCGCGCGCGCGGGCTGAGCGCGCGAACCCCTGGCGAAACGAGCGGGGCTGGAGGGCTGCCCGCGCCACTCATGGTTGTTTGTCGGGCCCGCCCGAGCTGGTTCGCTGCGGGTTATCGCGTACTTCTCGCGAAAGGCGTTCGCGGTCTCGATCCTCACGCACGCGCTCATCGCGCTGCTCGTAGGCCACGACGATCTTTTGCACCAAGGGGTGGCGCACGACGTCGACATCGGTGAAGCGGCAGAACGAGATCCCTTCCACACCAGTGAGCAGCTCGCGAGCCTCTCGGAGACCGCTGCGCGCGCCGCTCGGCAGGTCCGTTTGGGTGATGTCCCCAGTCACGACCGCTTTGGATCCGAACCCGAGGCGGGTCAGGAACATCCGCATCTGCTCACTGGTCGCGTTCTGTGCTTCGTCCAAGATCACGAATGAATCATTGAGCGTGCGGCCACGCATGAAGGCGAGCGGCGCGACTTCGATTTGCCCGCGCTCACGCAGCTGTTCGACCCGCTCGAACTCCAGCATGTCGTTTAGCGCGTCGTACAACGGGCGCAGATAAGGGTTTACCTTTTCCGCCATATCCCCCGGCAGAAAACCGAGTTTTTCGCCCGCTTCGACCGCCGGCCGCGCCAAAACGATGCGCTTCACCTTCTTCTGCATCAGTGAGGCGGCGGCCATCGCCATGGCGAGGTAGGTCTTGCCCGTGCCCGCGGGTCCAATCCCGAAGGTCAGATCGTGGGTACGAATCGCTTCGACATATTGCTGCTGCGCCGCGCTCTTAGGGCGGATGGGTCGGCGCTTGGTGTTGACGATGATGGTCTCGTCCAGCAGCTCAGTGAGCGATTGATTCGGATTGGCCCGCAGCCCGCGAATGGAGCTCGCGATGTCGTTGGCGTTGAGCTCGAACCCCCGCCCGACGAGCTCGGCCGCGTCGGATACGAAACGGTGCGCCAAACGCACGTCATGCTCCGAGCCCAAGAAGTGGATCACGTTGCCGCGCAGGCTCACTTCCGCTCCGCTCTGGCGTGCCACCTCGGCCAATAGCGTCGATTGCGGTCCGGACAGCTGCATCAGCACTGCGGTGTTATCGACCTCGAAGCGGTCAGAAACGGGGGTGTCGCTCATTTGGCCGTCGGTCGATTCCTGTGCGAGAATTCAGAGGCAGCATACGCCGCCCGCGGCCGCTGCGCATCGCTCGGGTCAGCGGCCGAGGATCCCAGCTTTTTTGCCCTAGAAGGCCCGTACCCGCTAACTCGTGTCGGGCGATGCGACGGTTCGGCAAATGGCTCGGTCTAGGCGCTGCCGCGGGCATCATTGCTCTGCTGGTGCCGATCGTCCGGGGTAAGGTGAACCTGGAAAGCCCCCTGCGCCGCCTGGAGCACGAGGCCGTGGAGATGCCCAAGCTCGACGGTTTGGATTTGATGCGGCTCGATTTACGTCCGCAGCGGGTCATGGCGCCGCTCAGCGACGGCCGTCAGGCACAGCTGACGCTGGACCCCGTGGTGCAGCGCGCCGCTCACGCACAGATGCAAAAATTCCGGATCCCGGAGAGCGGCGTAGTCCTGATCGAGGTCAAGACGGGGCGCGTCCTGGCCTACGCGAGCTACGTGAATGCGCCCGACAAGTTCGACGTGAACGCGCGCGCCGAGGCGCCTGCGGCCAGCGTGTTCAAGGTCGTGACGGGCGCGGCGCTGATCGAACGAGCCGGCCTCAATGCCGACACTGAGCAGTGCTATCATGGCGGAAAGAGCCGCATTTCTCCGGATGAGCTGATCGACGACCCCCAGCGCGACAAGTGGTGCGCCACCATCGGCATGGCGCTTGGTCGCAGCTTGAACGTGGTCTTTGCGCGCTTGGCGCAGAAGCACCTCACACCCGAGGACATCGCCAGTACGGCGGGCGCGTTTGGCTTTGGCTCCTCCTTGCCATTTGCGGTCGCCAACGAGGCGCCCCAGATAACGGTCCCCGAAGATCCGCTGGAGTTCGCGCGCACCTCAGCCGGGTTCTGGAACACGACTTTGTCCCCGCTGGCGGCGGCGGAGTTGGCCCAAACGGTCGCCAACGGCGGCGCGGCACTCGAGCCGCGCATCGTGTCCTCGGTTTTCAAGGGCCAAGACGAGCTGTGGAAGGACGACCGGCCCCCTCGCGTGCTGCGGCGCGCGATCAAGCCGGAAACGGCGGCGGAGCTGACCCGCATGATGCGACAAACGGTCGAGAATGGTTCGGCCTTCAAGAGCTTTCACGACGCGAACGGCACGCCCTACCTACCCGGAATCCAGGTCGCGGGGAAAACCGGCACCCTCACTCGCTACAAAGACAACCGCTTCTACACCTGGTTCATTGGGTTCGCGCCGGCCGACAAGCCCGAGGTCGCGATTTCGGCGTTGGTGGTCAACAACCCAAGCTGGCAGATCAAAGCCGCGATGCTGGCGCGCGAAGTGTTGCGCGCATACTTTGCGGAGCACGGCGCAAAGGGCGTCACGCCGCCCAGCTAGCGGCTCAGCCTGACAGCGATGTCAGGCCCTGTGCCACTGGCGCCGAGCCGCGTGTCGCGCGCGCCGGCCAGTTTTGGGCGCCTTTTCGCGCGTTGGCTGCGAGCCGGCAGTTCGGCTTCTTTGGCGCAGCGCTTGCAGTAGCAACGGACATGAGGAGCGCATGAGGTGGAGGCGGGCATCTTGGGGGATCCTGGCTGCGCTCGGGGTCGGCGCTTGCGGTTTGAATGAGGATGCCTCGGCGCCGGCCGGTCGCCCCAGCGCTGGGGACTCCAGTGGTAATGGTGGCTCAAGCGCATTCGGCGGCGCAAGTGGCAGCGCGGGATCGATCGCGGCACCGCCGCCCGAGCAAGAAGAAGACACCAGCTATCGCGCGCCCGTAGTGAGCGGGCGCTGGGTATGGACCGCCAACCCGGACACTGGAAAAATCGCGGTGGTGGACGCGAAAAGCTTCAACGTCCGCTTGGCGGATGCTGGGGTGGCTCCGACTTTTCTCACGGCATTGCCGAGCAAGACGAACACCAGCCGCGTCCTGGTGATCAACACGGGTAGCCACGACGCAACGCTGCTCAGCGCTGGAGCGACCGGCCCGGTGAAAACGACGGGGCCCATTCCGCTGCCCGCCGATGCAAATGCTTGGCAAGTGAGCCGAACAGGGAAGTTCGCGCTCGCTTGGACGGACTCACACTCGCTCAAGTCGGACCCCACCCAAGGCTATCAAGACATCAGCGTCGTCGATTTGCGCGGCGCGAGTCCGATCGCCACGCGTTTGGTCGTTGGCTTCCTCCCTTCGCGTGTGTTCATCGATGACGCAGAACAGCGCGCGTACGTCGTGGCGACCTCGGGCATTAGCGTGATTGATTTGGCGGGTGAGGCCGGACCGCGCGTGTGGAAAGAGGAGCCGCTCACGAGTAACCCGCCGGAGGATGCAACCACCCGCGATGTGTCGGTAATGCCGGACGGAAGCTACGCGCTGATTCGCCACGACGGCAGCAACATCGTGACGCTGTTGGACCTAGAGACGGGAGACTTGAGCCCCGTTTCGCTGCCCGGCGCGATCACGGATCTCGACCTCGCCCCGGACGCGCGCTCGGCATTGGCCGTGATTCGAGCGGACGAACAAGCATCGGGCTCGAGCGACGAGAACGCCGGCGCAGGCGGTGAGACGGGGACTCGGGAAGCGCCGAGCGGCAGCGTGTCTACGCTGGCCATCCTGCCCATCCCGGGCATTTTTAGCGACCCCACGGTGTTTGACCGCGTGAGTGTGCCCGGTGAGGTGTTCGGCCTCGTGAACGTTGCGCCGCAGGGCGGCGAAGCACTGCTCTATACGAACGCGATCCCGAATAGCCACGTCACCTTGCTCGAGACGGCGGCCGGCGCACATTACAGTCACCGCACGGTGGACGTGCACGGTTACGTTCACGATCTGTTTCCCTCGCCGGACGGCGCGTACGCAATTGCCTCCTTATCGCCGAAAAATCCGGGCGAAAAGCCGGGCTTTGCGGCAATCCCCATCGCTTCCGTGCTGCCGCCGCGCGTGCAAACAACGGACGCGCCAGTGGTGGCGGTCGCGCAGAGCAGCGGCTCAGCAGCCCGCGCCGTAATCACTGTGAGTGATAACCAAGCCACGTTTGCGGCTTATATCGTGCGCATGCCAGAGTTGGTGGTGGATACGGTCAAGCTCCCAAGCCGCCCGCTCGCGAACGCAACCGGCCTCGTTCCTGATGCGGGCATGGCTTACGTTGCCCAGGAGCACCCACAGGGCAGAATCACGTTCATCGATCTGGAAACGGGTGTTCCGCGCACCATCACGGGTTTCGAAATCTCCGCGAAGGTGACCGATGGCAATTGATCGACTGGGATATAGCGTCGCGCTGGCTGCGCTGTGCTCGTTGGCTGCGTGTGGGCAAAGCGCGGGCAGCGCTTCAGGCGCGTTCAATTCGGGGGGCGCTAGCTCCGCTGGAAGCACCGGTAACCAATCGGGCCCGGGCTCAATCGAGATCGATTCTCCGAGCGACGCAGGCGCGCCGCCCCCAGAAAAGGAGCTGGATCAGACCTTTCGCGCGCCCGTCGCCACCGGCAAAATGCTCTGGAGCGCCAACCCGGACAGCGGCCGAGTCGCGCTGATCGACGCGGAGACGTTGGCCGTGCGCATGACCAATGCCGGCTTCGGCCCCACCTATCTGGCCGCGGTGCCGAGCAGGAAAGGCACCGATTCCGCGATTGTGCTCAACGTCGGCAGTCACGACGCAACCTGGCTGGTCGCCACCGCCAAGGACATCGCCGCCACGACGATTTCGACGCATGCCGGAGCCAACTCGTGGACCGTCAGTGACAGTGGCCGCTTTGCCATCGCTTGGACCAACGCCGCACAGATTCAAGGCGGTGCACCGGATTCGGTCAACGGCTACTCCGAGCTGACCGTCATCGACCTCTCGAAAGATCCCCCGACGAGCACTCGGCTGAGCGTCGGATTTCGTCCCAGCCAGGTCGTGTTCGACGCTGACGCGGAGCACGCCTACGCGGTGGTGGATGAAGGCATCAGTGTGCTCAGTCTGGGCGAGAGGCCTGGGCTTTCCCGCTTGATTTCAGCTGCTTCGGGGGCCAGCGCGGCGCACGCACGGGATGTGAATTTCGCGCCGGACGGCAGCTTCGCGGCCGTGCGTGTCGAGGGCAGCTCAGAAGTAGAAATTATATCTCTGCCGAGCGGCGCCAGTCGCGTGCTGACTTTGGAGTCAGCCGTGACGGATCTCGATCTCAGCGCCGATGGCACGACCGCGACGGTGATCTTGGGCAATGAGAACCCGCCCAAGGTCGCAAGCTTCGCGGTCCCCGTGCCGGCCAGCGACCCCGCGCACTTGGACGCTGTCACCATCCCCGGTGAGGTGGTGCGCAGCGTGACGCTCGCCCCGGACGGCGCGGTCGCCGTGTTGTACGCGAACGCAGTGGCGAGCAGCCACGTGTCGCTTTTGAAGACCGGGACCGAGGATCACTTCGGGGTTCGCACCGTGAATGTGGAGGGCGCGGTACAGGCCGTATATGTATCGCCCGATTCCGCGACGGCGATCACTTTGCAGATCCCGCCTGCGGGAAGTAAAAAACCGGGCTTATTTAGCATCATTCCGACCGAAAGTCCGCGCTCTCCGCGGATCGTCGGGACTGACGCGCTGCCGAGCGACGTGGTCTTTTCCGATGCTACGTTTGGCAAGGCGCTCGTTACCGTGCACGACACCACGAGCACCGTGCATGGCGTGTACGTGATCGGCTTGGCCAACTTGGAGCAGAACTTCATTCCGCTCTCCAGCGACCCCTTGCCCGGCGCGACCGGCGTGGTGCCTGGGGCTAAGCGCGGGTTCGTCGCGCAGAAGCACCCCGAGGGTCGCATTACTTTCATTGATCTGAGTACGGGGGCCGCGCAAACGTTGAGCGGCTTCGAGATTGCGGCGCGCGTCGTGCACTGAAGACCAAACCTTGCAGCAGGGGAAAGTGAACCGGATGAGAACTTGGGTATGGCTCGCGAGTGCGACGCTGGCTGTTGGCTGTGGCGGAAGGCCGAGCGCGTGGGACCCGGAATTTGTGCCCGCGGCCAACACCGCTGGGCTTTCGCCTGCGTATGGTTTGACCGGTTCCGTAGCGGTGATCGATGGCGCCGCGCACCGGCTTACGCTGCTCAACTCACCATCGCCGTTGCTACTGCGCGCGCAATCACTGCCGCTTGGTACGGGTTTGGCCACGGCGCTCACCTCTGCCGACCGCCAAACACTGTTTGTGCTGTCGCATGGCGTCCAACCGCAGCGCAAGCCCGACGACGAACCGCCCAAGCTGCAACTCGTCGACGGCGGGACGGCGCCTAAGCTAGGCGAAAGCTACACGCTGACCGAGCCGATGGACCACCTGGCGCTCGATCCCAACAATGAATGGGCCGTGTTGTATGGCGGCTCAGGCGTGGTCGTGAATCCCAACGAGCTCGAGCTCGTGGATCTGAAGCAGAAAGGCTCCGCGGCGGTTACGTCCAAGACGTTGCGCAGCTTCGGCGGTCAACCCAACCACTTCACGTTTAGCGCGCCGCTGGCCATTTCCGGCGGGGATACACGGCGTTTTCTGATTGTGCAGCGAGACAGCGACCTCGTGTTGATCGACCTGGCAAGTCCCGACGCGAACGAGGTCACGGTCCCACTGCCCAGCACCGATAAGGGCGGCACGGCCAGCTCAGCGCAGGTTGTCTACGACGCGGACTCTGCGACGATTGCCGTGCGCGTGACCGGCACGACCAGCGTATTTTTGCTTCAGCTCACTGCGCCCGCGCAAGCTGGCCAGGACTTTTCGGTCGTGACCAACTTGGTCGACGTTGGCGGTTTGCCGTCGGCGATCGCCTTCGTCCACAACACGCAAGGCTTGCGGCTCGTCGCCTTGGTCGGGCAGAGCGCCGTGCTCGTCGACCCGGTGACGGCGATCACCCAAAGCGTGAACATGCCTGCAGCGTTCACCGGCATTCGCCTGATCACCGATGAGCTCAACCCGGATGCCACCAGCCCGAACGGCGACGTGGCCTTGTTGTACGGCCCGAACATCACACAAATTGCCTATTTTAACCTAGGCGGCGCGCCGGGCGCGCTGTTTCGCAGCATCGAGCCATACGACATCGGCGTGTCGGTGAAGGACGTGATTGACGTGCCGGGGCAGGACTTTTTTGATCGCAAACTGCTGGAAACGCCCAGCGGCGATTTCTACGTGCTCGATCTGACCAACCGGCAAAGCGCGCCCATGAAAACCCAATCTGGTTTGAGCTTGGAGATTGCCCCAGACGGTGACCGCGTGTGGGCGTTCCAACCAGGCGCTCTGGGTCTTGCCACCGTGGACTTCGAGACATTGCACCCGATCTCGTTGCAAGCCGAGCGCGCTGTGACGGCTGTCTTCGACATTGCGGCAGCAAGCGGTGGGCGGAGCGCAGTGGCGTTGCACCTGGGGGTTGGCCAGCCGCAGGGCATCGGCGCCACCGTGCTGAATGCGTTGGCACCGTCGACCGCGACGGCGCGTTTCTATAGCGGGTTCGAGTTGGGAGGAATTCGCTGATGTTTTCTCGTCATTTGACGTGCGCGCTGAGCGCCTTCGCCGCGTTTTTTTTAGTAGCTAGCGCGAACGCGGAGCCAATCGAAGACCACCAACCGCACATCGAAGCGTCGCTAGGCGCGCGTGTTTCGGGGGTGTCGGGCGCGGGCTTCGATCCGTTCGCGGACACGGACGCGCTGGCGCAGGTGAGCCTGGGCCTGGGCGGTACCTTGTTCGCGGAAGGTCGCTTCTCGCTCGCCGCATACGGTTTCTGGGATTACGGCGCGCGCAGTAGTCAGGTGCGCGGCGAAGCGACGGCGCTCACCGTGCAGCGCTTGAGCATCGGTCCCGAAGCTCGCTACCACTTGCTGCCGCGTCTGTACTTGTTTGCCCATGTGCTGCCCGCGTTCGCGCATTCCGACGCGACGCTGGATGACGGCGTCGCCGAGGTCGGGCGCGAGGCGAAGCACTGGGCCTACGGCGTGGACGGCGGCGCAGGAGCGGCGTTCGAAATGTACCGCCGCCCGGGCCAGCGGATTCGCCCTGCGCTGTGGTTGATCGCTGAAGGCGGCTATGGCTACCTCGGGTCCACGCGCCTGCTGCTCAAGACGAAGGAGGGTTCCGCCGCCCCGGAGCGCGCGGCGCCGGTGGACTTGGGCGCGTTGTCCTTGCAGGGCCCGTACGCGCGCCTGTCGGTGGCGTTGGGCTTCTGATGGGTGCAACCCTGGTTACGCGGCAGCTAGCGAGCCACTGACCGCTCGAACTGCGCGCGATCACGACGTTTATTGGCGCGGCCTGTGGCGCGCGGGGAGCGTGCAAGCGCGAGGGCACGCTCCCGAGCTAAATATCTAGCCGCCCGCGGAGGGTGTGGCCCACAGATACTGACATCTGAATTCAAGCTCAGCCGAAACCGTCAGCTCCACGCACGTGCCTTGCCGGCGCTCCCCGCGGGCTCGAAAACTTGATCGTCCCAAGAAAGCCTGGTGGACGCGCTATGGGAGATTGCTAGAGTAAACGTCGTGCAAGTCGTGTTGAGGAAGCTTGGACGGGGCTCTAGAGCCGTCGCCGGTCGCTTGGTGCGTGCACCCCGCAAAGGCTCCGTCGTCGTGATTGAGTTCTCGGACGGCATGCATGAATACGTCACTACGCCTGTGAAGCGCGTGTTGCGCCTCGCCGCCAAGGACGTCTTCTATATCGAGACCGTCAATAGCCGGTACCGCCTCGAAGTGCGGGATCGCGAACGCGCTCTCGAAGACGCGTCCAGCGGCTAGGGGGTCGAGCGTCGTGCGGCTCCCTTGGGGAGCTGTGCCGTTTTGGTGTCCCGCCGCCCCAAACTTTCGCCTTGGTCTGGACCCGGCCACAAATTCGGCTCGCGGACCCTAGGGATCTGCTCCTGATTGGTCGGAAAGCTTTCCCCTAGGGGAAAATCACTGTATGCGGGGGCCCGCCGTTTTCGGGTAGTTCGAGCACGGCGCCTTCAGCGACCGAGAAAGACACGGTAACTTCGATGGGACGATTCGACAGCCGCAACTCCGAGAAGATGACGCGCCGCAAAGGCCAAACGAAGAAGAAGGAGCGTCTCGCGCGTCGCGCCGAGGCCACCAAGGCTGCGCGCAAAGCCGCGAAGCCGGCGAAAAAAGGCTCCAA
>JBDTYJ010000058.1:0-20560 GCA_040005755.1 Pseudomonadota bacterium | reverse complement strand
GTCGCCAAAATTACCGCTGTTCCGCGCTTCAACGCGCTGGCCCGCCCCTTGCTCAAGGGAGAGTCACCGACGGCGTTCGTCGGCGGAGGTTAGAGCGATGAACGGTTCAGAAAATACGCGTTGGGTGGCGGTGAGTGCGTTGGGCGCGGCCATGTTCGCGATCGGTTTCTCGTTCGCGGGCGTGGCGTGCAACAGCACGCGCGACGTGAGCGTGACCGAGGCAGCGCGTGCCGCGGACAGCGCCATTGTCGTACCGGCACCGGCCGCAAGCTTCGGCAAAGTCGCGGGCGTCGTGAATGGCGGAGCGGGCTCGCCGCCGGTCACGCCCAGCCCGGCCATCACCGCGGTGCTTCCAGACCCGAAGCTTGCCGCCAATGACGCCGGGCTCAAGCTCAAGCGCGTGGTCGTCACGCACAAAATCGAAAACCACGAACCCACCGCAGGGGCCGACTTTTCCCTGGGAAATGAGCCAGTCTACGCGTTCGTGGAGCTGGATAACTCGAGCGGCGCTGCGCGCGTCATCGACGTGATGTTCGAGAACGAGGACACCAAAGCCACGGTCGGCCACGTGAAGCTCACGGTGCCCGCGAACCAACCCCGCTACCGCACTTGGGGCAACACACGTCTGATTCGCGACCCCGGGCGTTGGGTGGCGGTGGTCTCCACCGTAGACGGCGTGGAGCTGGGTCGCGCGCCCTTCGAAGTGAAGGGCTGAGCGCAGCACGCCGCACGCAGCCCGCCGACGCAGACTAATCCGCGGCGACGCGCCCGCGGTTCTGCTTCTTCGCGGCGTGCACGCGCTTGTTCGCGACGCGCGCGGCCTTCTTGGCGCGGCTGGGCTTGGTTTTGCGGCGGCGTTTGGGCACCACGCTGGCCGCGAGTAAGATTAAAGCCAGCTTTTGCCGGGCATCCTCCAGATTATCGGACTGGTTGCGCGTGAGTTGGCTGGTGATCTGGATGCGACCTTCCGCATCCAAGCGAGACCCAGCGCTGGCGCGGAGCCGCACTTTGAGCGCATCGCTCAGCGCTCCGCTTTGCTCGAAGTCGAAACGCAGATCAATCTTGCTCGAGACCTTGTTCACGTTCTGACCGCCGGGCCCCGACGCGCGCACCGCCGTCCAGCGAAGCTCCGCTTCGGGGATCGTGAGCTGTTGAACGACGAGCGGCCCAGGCATCGGAACCCAGAGGTGTCACGAAATGAGCTCCCGCGCCAGCAAACGCGGGCGCAGGACTAGGGCTTCGTGAGCTCGAATTCGTAGAAAAACGGCTCGGTGAGGCCGATCTTCCCGGCGGGCGCCTGTGCGCTGAGCAAGAACAGATTCCTGGCGCTGATGTAAATCATGCCGTTCCAATCAGTCTTGTCCGGGCAGTGCGCGGTGTAGTGAATGGACGAACGGCCCTCTTTTTCTACGAAACCGTCGAGCTTCACTTTGTCGCTGCAGCGGCCCTGAACCTTCATCAAGAAGTGCAGCAGCGATTTCTCGCTGGGCTTCTCCTTGAGCAACGGCAGCACGCTCACCGTGTACAGGGTGCCATCGGCTGCGGTCACGCTGCGCACCGGGCCTTCGGGGCCGGCTTTCTCCGCCGAGCCGCTCGGCATCGCGATCGAAAAGCCGTTCGCCGCGTCACTCACCTTCTCCCAACCTTCGGGTAAGCCTTTGGGGCCCGTGGCGGGCGCGGGCGCTTCACCCGCGCTGCACTTGGCAATTTCGCGGAATTTCCCGGAGCAACTCTCCGGCGCAACGTTGGCGCAAGTGAGGTCTTTCGCGTCGCGCGCGCACTCCAGAGCGGTACGAACTTGCTCGAGGCACTCGCTCGGTGGCGGTTCGTACTTGCTGCAGTTGAGCTTGCACGTGTCGACCGCCGTCTTGCCGCATTTCGCGACCAGCTTGTCGCACTTGGCCATGCAAATGGGCGCGACTGGTGCCACCTTCACCGGCGCAGCCGTACTCGGCGCCGCACTCGGCGCGGGCGGCGTGCTCTCCACCGGCGCAGCGCTCGGCGCAACGGCCAGCGCGGGCGGGCTCGCGGACGCCGACGCGGGCGCACTCGGCGCCTCCGCACTGGGCGGCGCCCCGGCGCACGCCACGCCCAAACCCACGCTCAAACCGACCGCAAAACAGTGCCGCCACGCCATCCCTGAAATCTAACTGTTTCAGCCGGTTTCGCGCAAATTTCGCGTGCACATGAGGGGAGGGGGGCGCTCGCGCTCCCGCAACGCAGCTCGCATCACGCGCCGTTCCCGCAGCTCGCGAGGTCTCCGAGTCCGCCGAACCGTATTTCGCCGGCTCAGCGCACGCGCGTCGTTGGCTCAGGCGCAAAGCGAGCCAAGCTGAGCTCGCCACGCGGCTTGGCTTTGGCCTGAGCCGCCAAGTCACGCGCCAACGTGTCGTGCTCATCCAAACGGTGCACGGTAGCCAGCGCGACCTCCAAGTTGGCGCGGTCGTTCAACGCCGCGGCGACCAGCGCTTGGCCGCGCGTTTCGGCGAGCAACACCGAGCGCGTTGCGTCATCGCGAGCGCCGTCGTGTTCGGTCTCCGCGACCACGCTCTGGAACTCATCCAGGCCGCTGAGCAGGCCCGCGACGCGGTCCGAGCGGCCCAGCGGCTCTGCGGCGAAACGCATGAAAAATGGCTGCGGAATCAGATGTTCGAGCTCGGCGTGGTCAAACTGCGGGTCGAATTCCACGAACAGCGGCCGAGCGTCGGCCAAGGTCGACATCGCGTACTCGCTCGGGCGACCGCTGAGCGCGACCTCCCGGATCAGCGGAGCCAAGGCTGCCTCGGTCGTCAGCAAGCGCGCGCGCACATTGCCGCGCTCCAAGAGCGGCATCGGCACAACCACGATGTCCGGGCGCTGGCCGCGTACGATGCGCGCGGCCAACAGCCGCCAGGCGACGGCCTCCGAGCGGAGCAACAGCAAACCATCCGGCGGCACGCTGGCTAATGCGCGGTCCGTCCAGACCTCGGCCGCCGCCTGACCGCGCCGGTCGGTCGCAAACGCGGAGTCCTCGGCGCCCACAAAAACCAGCGTAAAATCGAACACGACCAGCAGCACACTGGCAGGCTTCGCGAACGGAATGCGCGCCCGGACCAGCATCACCGCGCTCGTTTGCACGGCCAGCGCGGCGCACACGGCCAGCGCAACAATCGCGAGCAAGCGCAGCGAGCCGAAGGCATCAGGCGTGAGCACAGCCACGCGGCTCACGGGGATCGCGAGGTCGCCGAGCACGAGCGCGCACGACGCCGCCACCGAGCCGCGCGTCGCCGGGCGCCACAGGCCGACCAACAAGCCCGCAATCGCCAGGCCGAAGGAGATGACACCGACATCGCTGAGCCAGGCGCCGAATGCGGTCACGCGCGTTCCGGAGGCGTCGAGTAACGCCAAGCTGGATGCTTCGAGCCCATGCCCGAAGTCGAGACCCGCGTGCGCGCTCAACGAGCGCAGCAACAAAGGCAAGAGTGCGAATGCCTCCAACGCGATAAAACCCGCCAAAAAGCCCAGTACCGCGCGGCCACGCGGCAGCGCCCAGTGCACGGCGCCGAGCACCAGCAGCGCGAACAACAGCACCAACGTCGCGCTGTGCGACTCGCTCAACGTGAGCCCGCTGAGCGCGCCTAGGCCGAGCGCAATGCGCGCGTCCCGGCGCCGCACCGCTTCGAAGCCGAGCAGCAAGGCGGCGATTACCAGCGCGGTCGCCAAGGGCGCGCCGCCCGCGACGGTGCCCTCGAGTTGAAAGCTCTGCGCCAGCGTCGCGGTCAGCGCCGCGGCCAGCGCCAACGCCGGCGTGAGTCGGGGAGTGCGCACGGCGCGCTCGAGCACGCGCCGCGCCAGCACGTAGATCAGGTACGAGCACAGCGCGAGCGCCAGAGACCCCACCCAAGAAGCACGCAACCAACGCCCGCCCAATGGCAGCAGCGAAGCCAGCTCGACCAGCACACTGGTCAGCCGGCCCTCAGTCCCGGCCGGCACCAATCCGAGCGCGCGCACCAGCGGCAGATCATCACGCCAGACAGGCGTCGCGCTGGCCCGAAACACGGTCACGAGCATGGGGACCGCGAACGCGGCTTGGCTGAACAAGGCGTCGAGCCAGTGCCGAGTGCTAGGCGCCGCGCCGGCAGCCGGAGCGCGGGCCTGTGCCGAAGGCGGGGTGCGGCTTTCGAGGATCACCCGTTCTCGGTGCCACAACCCGAGAAAACAGCCCAGTTTTCGGCAAATTGCCCGCCCCAAAGCGCGGCCGGGGCCACTTTTGGCGCCCCCCACCCAAAAACCCATCGGCGAATCAATTGAGCACCTGGGTTCGAAGCGCTAGAACCGCTGCCCCCCGGCCCGCGAATGGCCAGCAAAGGACGACCTCTTGGCGCGCTTCATTGATGAGCTCAAACGCACTCACGACTGTGGCGCCTTGCGCGCTTCGGACATCGGCAAGGAGGTCGTGCTGTTTGGCTGGGCCGCCATCCGACGCGATCACGGCTCGCTGGTGTTCGTCGACCTGCGCGACCGCGCGGGGGTGACGCAAATCGTGTTCGACGCCGATGCCTCGAAGGAAGCGCACGACATCGCCAACGCGCTGCGCCCGGAGTGGGTGGTTGGCATCCGTGGCACGGTGCGCTCGCGCGGCGAGCAGTTCAGCAAGAAGGAAGGCAAGCTGGTCAGCGCGGCCAACAAGAACATCCCAACCGGTGAAATAGAGATCACCGTGCTCGAGGCGTTCGTGTTCAACAAGGCTGAGACGCCGCCTTTCGGCCTAGAAGACAACGTCGACACGCGCGAAGAGGTGCGTCTCGAATACCGCTACTTGGACTTGCGTCGCCAGCCGCTGCAGCGCGCGCTGCGCATGCGGCACAACATCAACCTGGCCACGCGCAACTACCTCTCTAGCCAGGGCTGCATGGAGATCGAGACGCCGTTCCTGGTGAAGTACACCCCAGGCGGCGCGCGTAACTTCCTGGTGCCCTCGCGCCTCCACGCCTCCAAGTTCTACGCCCTGGCCGAAAGCCCGCAGCTGTTCAAGCAGCTGTTCATGGTCGCGGGCTTCGATCGTTACTTCCAAATCGTGCGCTGTTTCCGCGATGAAGATCTGCGCATCGATCGCCAGCCGGAGTTCACCCAGATCGACATCGAGCTGAGCTTCATCAACCAAGATGACCTCTTTCGGGTGGTCGAAGGCTTGGTGTTCACGATCTGGAAGGCCGGCCTCGGCATCGACCTGACGGAGCACTACCCGAGCGGGCGCTTCCCGCAGCTCAAGTTCGACGAGTCGATGGAAAAGTACGGCAACGACAAGCCGGACTTGCGCTTCGACTTGCCGCACGTCGACATCACGGATGTGGTGGTGGAGCACAAGGGCGGCGGCGTGCCCTTCTGGGAGCCGATCGCGGAGAAGTTCGCGAGCGGCGCCTATCGCCGTGATTTGCCGACCGAAATCGTGAAGGCGATGGTCGTGCCGGGCAGCGCCGCGATGTCCCGTACCGATCAAGAAAAGCTCGAGCAGCTCGCCAAAGGCATGGGCGCTGGCGGCTTGGCACGCGCCAAGGTCGGTCCGGATGGCACGTGGCTTCAATCGCCCTTGGCCAAGAGCGTGACGCGCGAGATGGTACTCGCGATCAACGCGGCGACGGGCGCAAAAGAAGGCGATCTGCTGCTGTTCCAGTTCGGCAAGACCTCGCTCGTGCACATGGTGCTCGCCAACTTGCGCGTGCATATCGCCAAGAAGCTCGGCCTCATTCCCGAGGTTGGCCACGGTGATAAGTGGAACTTCCTGTGGGTCGTCGAGCCGCCGTTGTTCGAGTACGACGACGAACACAAGACCTGGGCCGCAGCGCACCACGCCTTCACCCGTCCGCACGACGACCACGTGGATCTGATCGAAAAAGATCCCGGCAAAGTGCTGTGCTACCGCTACGACTTGGTGCTCAACGGCTTCGAGATCGCGGGCGGCTCGATTCGCCTGCACGACCCGGAAGTTCAAGCTCGGGTGTTTGCGGCGCTCGGCATCAAGGATGAAGAGGCCAAAGAAAAGTTTGGTTTCTTACTATCGGCGCTGCGTTTTGGCGCGCCGCCGCACGGTGGCATCGCGCTCGGGATGGATCGCATCGCGATGTTGCTGGCCGGCACCGAAAGCATTCGCGACGTGATCGCGTTCCCCAAGACGCAGAAGGGGACGGACCTCATGAGTAATGCGCCAGGTTTGGTCGGACCAAACCAACTCGCCGAGCTCCGAATTCGCACGGTTGGCGAGAGCTGAGCTGCTAGCCGACCCGCCTACACCGTCACCTGAGCTTCCGCACTCGACTTGAGCTCGGGTTGTCGGTGAAACTGGGGCGGACCTCTGATGAGCGCCCGCATCCTCGTCGTCGATGACAGCCCCACGATCCGCAAGGTCGTTGGGGCCATCCTCGAGGCGCGCTCATACCAGGCGTTGCTCGCCGCAGACGGGCAAGACGCGCTCGATTTGCTCGTCACCGAGAAGGTCGATCTGGTGTTGCTCGACTTCGTGATGCCACGCATGAACGGCTATCAATTCTGTCGTGAGCTGCGCGCGCACCCCGAGCTGAAAAACTTGCCCGTGGTGCTAATGAGCGCGAAGGGCGACAAGATCCGCGGCCAATTCGTGCAGCAGACGGGCGCCATCGACGCCATCACCAAGCCGTTCGACGCGCGCGGCCTGATCGCGGTCGTTGAAGGCGCGCTGAAGAAGCACACCGAAGGCCGCGGCCGCCCCGTCCCCGAACCCCACTCGATGCCGGAGGACGAAGAGCCGAGCGGGGAGAGTTTGCGTCCCAGCCGCTCCAGCTTCAGTGAAGACCCGGGTCTGCGACGCGCGCAATCCGCGCAGGAATTCGGCCTTTCTTTGCGGCAGGTGGTCGCCCCTGAGCTCGGGAAGATCCCCGAGCTGACCGCGGACATCACGGAGGCCGTGGGGGCGGCCATGCAACGCGCAATCACCCCCGACACCATGGGCGCGCTCTCCACGTTGCTCAAAATGCTCACCTTCGGTGAGAACACGCGCGACGCACTGTCGGGCGACATCTCTGTGATCTCGATCGCTGAAGTGCTGCAGCTGTTGGATCTGCAGCGCCAAACCGGTGTGCTCAGCATTTTTACACGCCAAAGTGAGATCGCGCTGTACGTGAAGATGGGCCGGCTGGAATTTGCAGCGTCGCGCGGGCTGCGGGTGGAATTTCGCATCGGCCGTTACTTGGTGGAAGACGGCGCCATCACCCGTGAAGAGTTGCAAACCGTGCTGGAGAACCGCGCCGGGTCGAAGCGCTTGCTCGGCGAGCTCCTGGTTCAGCTTGGCATGGCCACTGAAGAGCAAGTGCGGCGCGCCTTGGTGCGTCAAACGACTGAGCTCGTGTACGAGGTCGTGCGCTGGAAAACAGGCCGTTTTGCCTTCACCGTGGGCGCCGATAACCTGGCCGCCACGAAAGCCGCGCTGGGCATCGAGACCGGCGGGCTGGTGATGGAAGGCTTCCGTCGTGTGGATGAATGGCGGCTGATTGAAGGCAGCTTCGACTTCGATGAAGTGTTGTACCGGGACACGGTCGCCATCGAGCGGCTCGGTCAAGACGCTAACTTGACTCGCCAAGAGCGCGCAGTGCTGAGCGCGATCGACGGCGAACGCACGATTCGCGAGATCGTGGATCTGACCGGCGGCAGCTCCTTCGAGCTGTGCAAAATCCTGTACCAATTCCTCAACTCACGTCTGGTGCGGCGCCGCGCCGCTTGAGCAATGGCGCCGCGTGCTGGGCTCCTAGTGAAGCGCGGCGGCGAGCGTCTGTTCCTCGCGGCGAGCATCGTGCGGCAGCTCGTGCCGCTACCGCGCCTCAGTAAAATGCCCTGGGATTGCGCGCAAATGGCGCTTGTGGCGGGGGAAATCGTGGCCGTCGTCGAGCTCGCGCCGCCATCCGGCGTGCTGGTCTTGTGTGAACACGCAGGACAAACTCTGGCGCTCTCCGGGTTGCACGCGGAACAAGTAGGATTTTGGCCCGCCACGAGCGCGGGCGTCAGAGTGAACGGCGCGGATGTGCCGGCACTCGATCTCGGCCTCGCGCTCGCAGAATTTCAGGCGACCCATCACCTCAACAAGGACGGCGCACCATGAGCAAAGGTTTCGATTCCAGCTCCAAGCCTGAACTGTCCGCGCTACAGGGCGCGCGCATGCTCGCGGCACTGGAAGCTGCCAAGACCGCTGCGGCGCACGTCAGCCACGAACAGTGCAGCGCGAACGCCGCGCTGCGCCGCCAGCAGGCCGAGCTGGAAGCCGTGCAAGAGGCGGGACAAAAGGCCGGCGAACGAGGGCGAGACGTGAGAAATAGCCTGCAATTGCTGCGCGAATCCGTGGATCGCGCGAAGCTCAGCGCGCTCAACGCCGGCCTCGAGGGCGCGCGTTTGGGCGACCCCGCGGGCAAGGCGCTCGTGGTCATGGGCGATGAAGTGCGTAACCTGTTGGCTCGCGCCGCAGACGCGCTAGACGAACACACGGCGCTGCTGCTCGAAGTCGACGGCGACCGGGAACGCGCGCACCTGGATCTCGTGCGCGTCAACGACAGCACGCGCCTGAACAGCAGCGCGTTTGGGCGCGCGGCAGAGCAGAGTCAGCTGACCTGCGCGCTGCTGGCTGAGCTGAGCACTGATATGGGCGGGGTGTTCGGCACGAACGCGGCGGCTGGGCGGCTGCTCGCCGAAGCGGCGGACCAAGTGCAAATCATGGCCGATTCCCTGCAGAATTTGCGACAACGTGCGCCCCTCGGCGTGCCCGAGCTGCGCGAGCTCTTGGCGCCACTGCTGGCGCTCGTCCCGCACGAAGAGGATCCGACGCGGTGACGGTCCCTTCGCTCGAGCTCAGTCGCTTGCTCGCGGGCGAGATCGCGCGCCGCGTGCCTCTGCTCGCGGACCCTCACCTCACCGAGTTGGAGCTTCGCGCCGCCCTGCACGCGCTGAAAGGCTCGGCTGCCATGGCCGGGCACACCGACCTAGCGCTGGTGATCAGTCAATACAGCCAGGCCTTGCGTGAACGTGGTTCGGCCGCGTTCGCGGACACTCGCCGCCTGCTGGAACACGCGCTCGCCAGATTGACCCGCGATTTGCCGCCATTTTCCAGCGTTTGGCCAGAGCCCCCGCAATTCTTGGGCCCCTCGTTGATCGACCCCACGTATCGCGCGGAATATTTCACGGCGATTCGCGACCGGCTGGGTGAGTTGGACATCGTCTTGGCTAGCGCACAAGACGCGCTGGAAGAGCTGGAGCGTGCGCAGCGCGCAGTGCACGCGATCAAGGGCGCTGCCGGCGCGCTCGGCGATGACGTCACCGCTTGGTACTGTCACGGCTTGGAAGCAGCGTTGCGCGCCGTGCCTCGTGAGCCAGCTGCAGCCGTAGACGCGCTGGTTGATTTGGCGCGACACCGCGCGCTTATCTCGCTATTGCTAGAAGACCAGGCGCGTGGCTTGGAAACCCTGCGCGCGCTCGCTCAGCGCCGCGCACTCGAGCCGGTGCCGTTAGCCAAGCCCCCTTCTCGTCGCCCGCCCGGTCGCCCCCCGAGTGGCGAATTCGAGCTGACTGCGCAGGATTTTCTGCACGTTCCCGCGACCGCACTCGACGGCTTCAGTGAACGGCTGGAGCGCGTGGATCTCGTGTACGACGAGCTACTCAGAACCAGCGAAGCCGCTCGCGAGTTGGGCGGCCGACTGCGTGACATTGGCACGAGCTTGAGCGAGGCACGCCGTCAGATCAACGCCGCGCCTGCCGTCGAGCCGCGACCCGCCGCATTGGCGCGCATCGAGAGCGCCAGCCACAAGCTGCGCACGAACGCCGCCAACGCCGAGCGCGCGGCGGGAGTCTTTCGACGCAGCGCGCAGTTCTTGCGCGCGCACACCAGTGAAATGCGCAGTGAGCTTGGCGCGCTCCGTCAAACATCGCTGCATGGCTTGTTCCAGCGCGTGGCACGCGCCGCCCGACGCGACGCCGAATCCGAGGGCAAACGCGTCGAGGTGGAGGTGCACGGGCGTGACGTGGCAATCGACCGCCGGGTCGCCGAGCGCTTGCTCGACACGGTGCTGCAATTGGCCAGAAATGCGGTCGCTCACGGCATCGAGGCACCCGAGGCGCGCGAGCAAGCGGGCAAGCCCGCGCTCGGCCGGGTCAGTTTGTTTGCGGAGCAAATCGGTGAATGGCTGCGAATCACCGTCGCAGATGATGGTCGCGGCGCTGATGTCGAACAGATTCGCGAGCTCGCCATCGCGGCGGGCACCGTGACGCGCGAAGCGGCCAGCGCGGCACAAGAAAACGACCTGCTCACCTGGCTGTTCTTACCGGGGCTCACCACGCGGGCTCGGGCGGATTTGTTGGCAGGCCGCGGGCTCGGGTTGGATTTGGCGCAGAACACGGTGCGTCGGCTGGGCGGAACGATTCGCTTGCGTAGCCGCGCCGGTGGCGGCCTGACCGCCACTTTCGAAATACCTAGCGACCAGACGGTGGTGGAGGTGTTGTGGCTGGAAGAGCTCGGCCAGCGCTTTGCGTTGCCAGTGAGCTTCACCGGGCGCGTGCACGCGCTGGAGGCAAGCCAGCCCGCGCCGGTTCGGCTGGCGCGTTGCCTTGGGCAGGAGTGCGCGCGGGCGGCTGCGGTTTCGCTCGAGCTCACCGTGTACGGCATTGCGCCAATTCGCATTGGCTTCGATGCCGTGGGTCAAATAGAACAAGTGGGCCTACGCGCCTTGCCTGACTTGATCGCAGAGCGCGGACCCTACGGTGGCGCGGTGTTGCGCAGCGACGGCTCGCTCGCGCTCTCGCTCGATGCACCGTTGATCGCTGCCCGCGCCTGGATTTTGCGGACCCCGGACGCGGCATGACAGCAGCACGCCGCATCACGCGCCTGTGCGCAAATGAGCTGGAAGCCGCGCGCGCCATTTTGGAGCCGAGCGACTTGCACGTAGATTTGGAGGCTGAGCTGAGCCGAGAAATCGCGCTGCCGTGGCTGATCCGCGCACACGCGGAGGCGCCGCCGGCAGCCTTTTTGTTGGCCTGGAGCGTGGCCGACGAGCTGCATTTGCTGGAGCTAGCCACGCACCCCGAGCAGCGTCGGAAAGGCTTTGCGCGTGCACTGCTGGTGGCACTATTGGACCACGCTCGCACTCATCACGCGCGGCTGATCCTGCTCGAGGTCAGGCGCTCGAACCTCGCGGCGATTGCGCTATACGAGAGCTTCGACTTCGAAACCACGGGCGTGCGTCGCGGCTACTATTCGGATACTGGTGAAGACGCTCTGGAAATGCGCATCACTCTCGACCCCAATACCGGCGCAATTCTGGCCGACGCGAGCCAAAGCTGATGGCCTTCGCCAGTGGGACAAGGCGGCTCGCGTCGTGCGGCGCTGTGCTCGCGCTGTGCGCTACGGCCTGTGACGACCACAAAAGCAGCGCGCCGCGCGACGCGGGCCTCACCGAACCCAGCCCGAACGCCAGCATTTTGCCGGCTCCGTTGGCCAGCGGCCTGGAGAGCGCGGGCGCCGGCAAGATGGAAGCTGCGGACGGCGGTCGGCACGAAGCAGCGCGCGCGCTCGCCGATGCCGGCGCAGATGAGGCCGCGCCCGAGCCGCACGCGCTGCGCGAGGATCAAGCGCTGCCCAGCGAGACTCCGCGGGAAGCACTGGGCCTCACGCTCAGCGCGCGCTTCCGTTGGCCAGACGCGGCGCCGGCCCCGCGTGTCCCGGAGCTGAACGCAGACGGCGCGCAGCGCGCACGCGACGCCGTCGGCTTCGACGTCGTGATCGACCTCGCGGGGGGTCGCATGCGTTTTGCGTTCGCCTCACGCGCCTTCACTTTGCCCGTGGGCAGCGAGCTTCACGCGCGAGATGATCTCTACGGGCACGTCCTGCTCTGGCCAAATCGCGGCATTTACACGGTGTTTTCGGCGGGCGCGTTGCGCAGCGTGTTGTCCGAGCAACGGGCGGATGTCGTGCCGCTGGTCCGCGCCCACGTGGGCGGCGTCACGTTCGGATCGCTGTTTGGCCTGAGCACCGAGCGCGCTGAGCTCAGCACCCCGACCGGGAAAGTTGCGATCGAGCAGGCGCGCGCACCCAATCCGCTGCCGCTCGGCGCGCCGTGGGCGAGCGGGGCGAGCCTGTGCCGCCTGCTGGTAGAGCTCGCGGACGTGTCGCCCACTAGCCTGTTGTGCCGGGCGGATCTGGTGCCGCTGCGCGCCGAGTACACTTGGCCAAACGGCGAACACTTGGCGTTCGAAGTAGCTCGCCTGAGCCGGCGCAGTGACTTGAACCCGGCCTCATTGGCGGTACCGCCAGCAAACGCGCAATTTCGGCAGAGTGAGCTGCCGCCGCCCGGACCGAGGGCCCTGCTCTCCGACGGTGAGCTCAGCGAATTTAGGACGCGAGCGACCGCGCGTACGGAAAAGGCGGAGCCCGGCGCGCCCAAGACTGGCCTGCTGCTGGTCAACCACGGCGAAAGCCTGCGCTACATCAGCGTGGACGGCGCGCCCGCCGCGCGCCTGCCCGCGGGCACGGAACAACTGTTGCTCGGCCTAAAGCCCGGCAAATATCAAATTAGTGCCCGAGATTTCTTCAGCTCGGAAGACACCGTCGTAAAACTCCTGGAAGTTCCGGCGCGTTTTGCGCTGGGTGATGAGCCAGAGAAAGTGCGCTGATTCAGGAGTCCAGAGTGCGCGAACCGAGCGCGTAATCGTCCTCGCCAAACTCGGTCCCGTCGTAGCCTTCCTCGATCATCTTGGCGTGCAGCGCCTCCGTCGCGACCTCGAGCACCTCGAAGCGCGTCGAAAACGAATAGTATTCGTCTTCCGGTAGCGGCGGCAGCGAGGCTAAGCGTTGCGCGAGGAACTCGTGCTCCTCTGGAGCCACGCGCAACATCGAGCGCGGGCCATCGTGCTCGGTGCCGGAAAACACTGCGTCGTATGCAATGCCGATCGGATTGAACCACATGAACACAGTGCTCGAGCACACCGACCAATCGTGCACGTTGATGGTTGGGATGCGCCAAAACCCAGGCAAGCGCGCGCGCACTACTTCACCGAAGTATGCGCCACATGCGCGCGTGATGAGGGGCGCAAGCTCCGGGCGCTCGCGAATCGTCTCGCGCGAGAGCGTGGCGTAGTGATCGAGCAGCGGGAGGGTCTCGGGCGTGAAATCCAGATCCATCTTGAGCGCGCGCCGTACGTACTCGAGGCAGGCGGTCACGTAGTCGGGTAGAGGCTCGGGGGGCGGCTGGTACTCGGGCATCGCTCGATTTAGCTCGTTTTGGGACGGCCCGCGGGCATGCCGCGGTGCGGTACGGGGGGCCTGGCATTGCCCGAACCCCGGCTGCGATGCCACAGAATCACTGGCCGCACCCGCGAATTCCGCGCAATAGCCGCGGTTTTTGAGATCAGGCTGGCGCCGTGGCGCGCGGCGCGCCGCCAAACCGGCGCCCGAACCCCGCGTTCCACTTGCGCCGGAAGGCCGGCAGAGTGAATACGCCGTCTTACGTTCTCAAGCGGGCGTGTTACCCTCAAAAGTCTCCCATGCGACTCGGCATCCTGAGCGACATCCACGCCAACTACGAAGCGTTGAGTGCCGTCGTCGAAGCGTTCAAGCGGGAAGAGATCGACAAGTACTACTGTCTCGGGGACACCGTCGGCTACGGCGGCTCGCCGAACGAGTGCGCCGACATCGTGCGCAACTTGGTCGAAGCCACGATCCTCGGTAACCACGACGCCGCCGTCGCGGGCCGCATGGACTACTCGTATTACTACGAGGCCGCCCGCCACGCGCTCGACACCCACGCGCAGTTGCTCTCGGACGAGAACATGGCGTGGCTCAAAGACCTGCCGTACCAAATCAAGTTCGACGAAATTGGCGTGCACTTGTGCCATGGCTCGCCGGTTCGCCTGGAAGAGTTCGAATACATCTTCGCTCCTGAGCAAGCGCGCGAGTGCCTGCCGATTTACGAGGAGCTCGGACACATCACGCTGATCGGGCACTCGCACCTGTGCAAGGTGTTCGCGCTGACCAAGAACACGGTCGAAGAGCTGCCGCCGATTGATTTCGAGTTACAACCGGATCGCAAATACATCGTCAGCGTGGGCTCGGTCGGGCAACCCCGGGATTACGACAACCGCGCCAGCTACACGCTGTACGATTCCGATCGCAAACGCTTCGAGTTCAAGCGAGTTGAGTACGACATCGAGACCGCGGCCGACAAGGTTCTCCGCGCTAAGCTCGAGCGCAACTTCGCGCACAGACTCTTCATTGGTGTCTGAGTTAGCGCCACGCGACAACACTGCGCGAAAGTGAGGTGCGTGGCGGGGTTCGGAGCGCCCGCTCTCCCTTCCGTGAGCGCCGAGCGCCAAACAAACCGTGAAATATGGCTTGGGCTTCAAACCCGAGTTTTGATTTTTCGACGCGCTCGCGGCGCGTCAAACGCTACTGGGCGATTGACCACTCAGTGGCAGCCGGCGTGTCACACAAGGTAACGCCGAGCGCGAGGAGCTCATCGCGAATCGCATCGCCTGCCGCGAAGTCTTTGTTTTTGCGGGCTTCGGCGCGGCCGAGCACCTTGGCCTCGATGGCCTCCGACGTTAGCCCGCGTAGCGCCATCCGGCGTGCTTGCACGCGTGCGAAGTACTCCTCGGGCGTTGCGTGCAACAAGCCGAGGTCACGACCGAGCTTGCCCATGCCCGCGAGCGCGAGGCGCGCGAAGTCGGCCGTCGCGCCCTGAAAGGCGGCGTCTTTCCTGCGCTTCTTGGCCAAGTCGCAGACCTCGTTCGAGGCCTGCGCCATTTCGCCCAGAGCCGCGAGCGCGACGGGGGTGTTGAGATCATCGTCCAGAGCGGCATCAGCAGCCGCTTCCGCTTTTTCGATGCGTTCGCGAAATGCGCGGAGCTCGGGCGGTAGCTTGCTGGGGGTGGTCGCGTCGCCCACGACCAACTCTTTCAGCCGTTGCAGCGCGCCGTACACGTAGTCCATACGACGCTCGGCTTCGTCTACGCCGGGGAACACCACGCGGCCCGAGGGCAGCGACTCTGTGTCGAACTGCAGCGGGCCACGGTACTGCGCACCGAGCAAGAACCAGCGAAACCCCTCCGCGTCATTACGTTCCAGCACATCCCGTACGGTCACGAAATTACCGAGGGATTTGCTCATTTTCTCTTTGTCGACGTTGACGAATCCGTTGTGCATCCAGAGCTTGGCCAGCGGCCCTTGCCCGGGGTGTGCGGCTTCACTCTGCGCGACTTCGTTTTCATGGTGCGGGAAGATCAGGTCCATTCCGCCCGCGTGCACGTCGAAGCCGTGACCCAAGTAGTGGCTACACATCGCTGAACACTCGATGTGCCAGCCAGGCCGGCCGCGGCCCCACGGGCTCTCCCAGCCCCACTCATCGGTGCCGCAGCTCTTCCAGAGCGCGAAATCCAGCGGGTCCTGTTTGGCGCTGTCTTTTTCGACGCGCGCACCGGACATCAAATCATCAATTTTGCGACGGGAAAGCTTGCCGTACGCCTCGAACGAGCGGACGGAGAAATACAGATCCTTACGCCCGGGCTGCGGCTCAATCGCGTAGGCGCTGCCATTTTGGAGCAGCGTGGCGCACAGCTCGAAAATTTGAGTCAAGTGATCGCTAACCCGCGGCTCGTGATCGGGCGGCAAGCAGCCAACCTCGCGCATCTGCTCTTGGTACACGGTTGCCATGCGCCGCGAGAGTTCGAGCGGGGCCTCGCCGTTTTGCTCAGCGCGCGCCAGGATCTTGTCGTCCACGTCCGTGATGTTGCGAACGTAGGTGACGTGATGACCCTTGTTGCGCAGGCGACGCACGAGCAAATCCGGCGCTAGGGCGGCGCGCGCGTGACCGGCGTGCGGCACGTCATAAACGGTCGGCCCACAACAGTAGATGGTGACGGTATCCCCCTTGGGGGAAAGCTGCTCGGTGGTGCGCGTGAGGGTGTTGTAAAGCCGCGGAAAAGAAGTCATTGGCGCTCCGATTGTACGTACACCGCCGAGCGGTGAAAGCAACTAACGCCAGGAATCCCAGCGGCCCGGTCCTGGGCCTGGCAACCCCGATCCGCCCGGCGCTCGCGGCAGGCCGAAGCGACCACCCGCATGCCCATGGCGGAAGCTCGTGAAGCGCGAGACCTGCGCGCGCTCGCGACCGAGCATGAACGGCCGAATTGCCAACACGCCGCCCAAAAAGCCGCCGATGTGCTCGAAGAACGCCACGCCACCGCCCGACTCCAAGCCCAGCGCAGACAGGCCACCCGTGAGCTGCAACACCGCCCAAAAACCGATCACCACCCAGGCAGGCCAGACCATCAAGAAAAACCCCATAAACACGGTGATCGGAACACGCGGGTAAAGCACCAAGTAGGCGCCTAGCACGCCCGCAATCGCACCCGACGCACCGACCACCGGGACCTGACTCGCGGCGCCCGCGAACACCTGCGCGCCCGCCGCGCACAAGCCGCACAGCAGGTAGAACAAAACGTAACGACCGTGCCCGATGGCGTCTTCGACGTTGTCCCCGAAGATCCACAAGAAGAGCATATTCCCCGCCAGATGCCCGATCCCACCGTGCATGAACATGCTGGTCAGGATCGTGAACGCCTCGCCCGCCGGGTCGGCCGAAAAGCGCGACGGAACGAGCCCGTAACCCGCGACAACGTACGAGTCGCCATGGAGGCTGAGTAACCACGACTCGAGCGCGAACGCCAAGATGTTCAGCGCGATCAGCGTGTAATTGACGTACGGCGTGGTCCGCGTCGGGTTCTGGTCGCTGATCGGGATCATGAGCGCGACACTTTAGCCTGAAACCGCGCCCAGGCCCGGCGACCCCGGACGCCGTTTCCGCGCGCCCGGGGCGCTTAGTGCTAAGGTGCGCCGGGTCTATGTCGGTGCGCCCACATTTACGCTGGTTTCAGGTCGCTCTCTTGGTTCTGGCCGCGGGCGTGCTGAGCCTGTCCGTGACCAGCTGCGCGTCGTCTACCTTCGACGGCCGCGTGTACCACGACGGGAGCATGCGCTTTCGCGTGGGCCCGATTCCGAGTACCTGGCGTGGCATCACCGTTGATGACGCACTGCTTGCGTTTCGCGAGGACTCGGCCAACGCCACTGTCGCGCTCAACGGCCGCTGCGGGGTGGATGGCGACGACGTGCCGCTCGTGTCCCTGACGCAGCATTTATTTTTGCAATTCACCAACCGTGAGCTAGTGGCCCAGCAAGCGCTGACTTTGGATGGCCGTGAAGCGCTGCGCACCGAGATGAACGCCGCGCTCGACGGCGTGACGAAGCACTACTTGGTGTACGTGCTGAAGAAGGACGGCTGCGTGTACGACTTCATGTACATTGCCGCTGCTGGGGGCGCGAGCTCGAACGCCGAGTTCGAACGCTTCGTGCAAGGCTTTTCGACGCTCGAGTAAGTATGGAAGTCGCTTCCTCGCCCAGCAATCCGCGAGCCTCCGGCGAACCGGGGGGCCGCATGAGCATGACGCCTAGTCTCATGCCGCCGCCGCCGGAGCCCAGCTTCATCGCGAAATGGCTGGACCGTTCGCTCGGGTTCTTCGGGCATGTCGGCGTGCTTTCCTTGATGCTCGTCGGCAGCATTCGCGCGGGCTTCCGCCGCCCGCTCGAAGGCCGCGCGATCATCAAGCAGCTGGAAGATCTGGGCGTGGCATCGGTCGGCATTGTGGTCGTGACCAGCGTCTTCATTGGCATGGTGATGGCCGTGCAGTTCGCCTTCGGCCTGCAGAAGTTCGGTGGTTTGGAGTACGTGGGCCGCGTCATCGCCCTGAGCTTTGCGCGTGAGCTTGCACCGACGCTGACGGCCGTAATTGTCGGCGGCCGCATCGGCTCGGGTATGGCCGCGGAGCTCGGTTCCATGGCGGTGACCGAGCAAATCGACGCGATTCGCGCGCTGGGCGCGGACCCGCTGAAAAAGCTGGTCTGGCCGCGGCTACTCGCCTCGGTGATGGTGATTCCAATCGTGGCCGCGTTTTCACTCGTGCTCGGCTTCGCGGGCGCCATGTTGATCACCGATCTTCAATTCGGCATTCCCTCGGCCTTTTTCTTCCGCAGCGCGCTGGCCGCCGTAACGATGACGGATTTCGCGGCGGGCATGATCAAGACGCCGTTCTTCGGTGCGATCATCGCGCTCGTGGGCTGCCACTTCGGCATGACCACGAAGGGCGGCACGGCGGGCGTAGGCAACAGCACGACGAGGACCGTGGTGGTCATTTCAATCGCGATTTTGATCGCGGATTTTTTTCTGACCAAGCTCGCGATCATTATTTGGCCGCAGGCCTAGGGCCATCGAGTCAGCAGCCTCAGCCAGGGCTACCTGAACACTGGCCTCAAAACACCGCCGATTCGAAAGCTGTTGACGGTTCGAGCGCGGTGCTAAGCTTCGAACACCTTGGGAAGTACCGCTATGAGCACACAACGCGTCTTCACGATCTCAGAGGTCAACGCGCTGATTCCAGCACTCTCATCCTTGGTCGGCGACCAGCTGCGAGAGCAAAGCGACATCGAGCACGGTTTGGCCGAGCTCACGCGCCTATCTGGGGCCACGCCGAATTCGCTGGAAGCCGGCGCCGACGACCAAAAGGACGTTCTCAAGTTGAAGCGAGATCTAAAGACCCGCATCGAGCGCTATGAAGCCGGCTGGCAACGCGTGAAAAGCCTCGGTGGCGTGATCAAGGACCCGCAAATTGGCCTGGTTGACTTCTACGGGCGCGTTGGGGAAAAGCTCGTCTGGCTGTGCTGGCGCTACGGTGAGGATACGCTCGGCTACTATCACGAGCTCGAATCTGGCTATCCGGGCCGGCGTCCGCTCACCGCCGACGTACGCCGCCATTTGCTGAACTAGGGTCAGACTCATGCCGGTCGATCGCGAAGCTGCAGCGCGCGCCATTCACGATTTTCTGCGAGCGTTGGGCTTCAATCCGAAGCAGCACGCGGACCTCGCGCAAACCCCCGAGCGCGTCACCGAGGCGTTCGCGGATGACCTGCTGATCGGCCACGCGGTGAACGTGAAGGAGCTGCTCGAGAGCGGTGCCTGCGAAGCGCCCAGGTCTGCGGCAAGTGGCGCCGTTGCCGTGATGGACATCGCGGTGGCCACGGTTTGTCCGCATCACTTGCTGCCTGCGTTGGGAAGCGCGCACGTGGTTTACCTGCCCGGCAAGAGTTTGCTTGGCATTGGCACCATCACCGCTCTGGTTGATGCCTTCGCTCGCCGGCTCACCCTGCAAGAGGCCATTGGCCAAAATGTAGTGACGGCGCTCATGGAACACGCGGGCGCACGGGGCGCGTACTGTGAGCTCGCGCTCGAGCACTCCTGCTTGCGCGCGCGCGGCGAGCGGCAAACAGGCGCGGTGGTACGCAGCTCGGCGCGGGCCGGTGAGCTCGCCGGCCGCGAGGCCCTGAATGAGATTTCGCTCGCGCTCGGCCGAGCGCCAGGCGCCGCGTGACGCGCGTTCTGATCACTGGCGCCAGCCGCGGTATTGGGCGAGCTACCGCGCTAGCCTGTGCAGCGCGCGGCGCCGAGCTCGGCTTGCTCGGTCATGCCTCGACCGATCAGACTGAAGTCGTCAATGCTTGCCTCGCCTGCGGCGCCAAGCGCGTTCTGGAGTTGCCGGCGGACGCTGCGAATGCGGAACAATTGCAACAGGCCGCTGCTGAATTCCTGAGCGTGCTGGGTGCCCCACACGCCGTCATCCACAACGCGGGCATCGCCGGACGCACGAGCGTTGAAGCCACCACGTTGACGTCTTGGAATGAGCACTTGAGCGTGAATCTGACGGCGCCGTTCGTGCTCAGCCGCGCGCTGCTGCCCGCCATGCGCGCGCAAAAAAGCGGACGCTTCGTGTTCGTGGGCAGCATCTCTTCGACGCTCGGCACGGCGAAGCTATCGGCGTATTGCGCCACCAAGTGGGGCATCGTCGGCTTCATGAAGAGCTTGGCGGAAGAGCTGACGGGCAGCGGGCTGATGGCCTGTGCCGTGCTGCCCGGCTCGGTGGATACCCGCATGCTCGAAGGCAGCGGCTTTCCGCCACGCATGAACGCAGAGGCGGTGGCGCAAACGTTGCTCCACTACGCCTTCGATGCGCCAATCGCCCACAACGGCGCCAGCGTCGAGATGTTCGGCGTCTGATCCCCTCCCCAAACGCCGCACTTGCCAGGCCGCTTTTCGGAGTTCAGCTCCCGAGCCACGGCGGCGCGTCAGCACCGGTCATGAAATTGAGCGGGCCCGCCACACCCGCTATTCTCTACCGTTGCTCCCTTCCGGGCCTGGCGGGGTTCAAGTTGCGCTGTCGGCGGACCCACAGATTCAGTGACGAGTGAGGCATAGCGCAGGCCCGCGCGCTTGCCAAGCGCTCGCGAGCGCGCTCCAAGACGCCACTAGGCACGCGGGAACGCAGGCCAAGCGCACGCCGTTCGCGATTGGCGACAAATTCGAGCTACATTTGCGGTTGGCTCCGGATTTTCCTCAGGCGGTCGGTTCATGAGCGAGTCCCAACGACCAAAACCAACAGCGCTCAGCTTCGAGATCCCGGATCTGGAGCTCGAGCC
>JBDTYJ010000057.1:0-20862 GCA_040005755.1 Pseudomonadota bacterium | reverse complement strand
ACAGCATGTCCGCGTCCGTCGCGAGCGGCGCAATGTGGTTCTCCAGGAACTCCAAGCCATCCAGCGGTTTGGCGTCGAAATTGGCCCAAAACTCAGGCGAAGCGGCACGCGCCACGGAACCCAAATCGTCCGTCACCAGGGCTTTTTCGTCGTGCAGCCGCTTCACGTTCTCCACGTCGGTCTGCAGCACGGTCACGATTTGGCGCACGTGGTCTTTTTGGTCCGCATAGGTCTGAGCCAAAGCGGGCGAAGTGTCACCCTGATCGCGCGCGCTCACGGAGGCCCGTAACTTGGCCAGCGCCTGATCCACCGTGTTGCCCGAGAGCACCATCGATCCGTTGATGCCCATGGGCACGACCTGCGCCACGTTCGGGACCGACATCAATACGCGACGCACTTTGGCGAAGTCCGTCAAAGGCTCGATGTCATTGGCGTCGAAGTTGAAGCCGCCCATCACGTCCAAGTCTTCCTTCGAAGACGCGGAGTACACCTGGATGTTGCCAGCCACGCTGCCGATGATGCTGCGGCTCATCGAGTGATCGACGCTGTCCAACAAAGAAGTGCCGAGCACGACCAAGAAGGCGCCGAAACCGATGATGCCTCCCACGATCAGAGTCTTGAAGCGATTGGAGAACAGATTGCGAAACGCAATCTGAATCACCACCGAGAGCGTATCCAAGAAGGCCTTCACGCGGCCGCCCCGGGGCCGCTGGGCGGCATGTCATGGGCAATCGCCGCAGCGGTGTTTTCAGCCAATTTTCCGTCGGCGAGCCGAACTATGGAGCTCGCGTGGGCCATCACGCGCGCGTCGTGCGTCGAGAAAATGAAGGTCGTTTTCTCGAGACGATTCAGCTCCTTCATCAGATCCAAAATTTGCTCGCCGGTCACTGAATCCAGATTGGCGGTTGGTTCGTCCGCCAGCACCAGCGCCGGGTGAGTCACCAAAGCACGCGCAATCGCGACGCGCTGGCGCTGCCCGCCCGAGAGCTCGTTCGGGCGATGACGCGCGTGCGCCTGAAGACCGACGCGCTCCAGTAAGGCGAGCACGCGCTTGCTACGTTCGGCCGCGCTGAGCGTGTGCTGTAATAGCAGTGGTAGCTCGATGTTGCGGTACACATCCAGCACGCCTACTAGGTTGAAGCTTTGGAAGATGAACCCGATCGTATTTAGCCGCAGGCGCGTCAGCTCACGCTCGCTGAGCTTGGCCGTGTCACGCCCGGCGACCTCCACGCGACCCGTGGTGGCGGTATCAACGCAGCCGATCAGATTGAGGAGCGTGGTTTTGCCGCTACCCGATGGCCCGGCGATGGATAGGAACTCGCCTTGGGACACTTCCAGGCTCACACCGCGCAGCGCCGGCACCACGACCTTTCCCAGCCGGTAGTCCTTGGTGGCATTCTGAATGGAGACGATCGAGGTCATGGTTGGCTTTCCTAGTCAGGTCACGGCGGGCTATGGCCAGGGGCTAAGAACACGGTCCAATCCCCATTTCCCGCGCAATTCTCCCGCTGATATTACCCGGGTAAATTTAGCCGGTCAATATCCCCCGGGTAAATTCTTTTCGTTTGGCCGCGAGAAATCTCTTACGTTTGATTTCTTAGTAGCTAAGATACTTGGCAGGTAAACGGATCCGCCGAGCGATGTCAAGAACAGACATGAATGAATTCCTCGCCAAGCGAGTGAAGAGCAGCACACCCGAGCGCTTGGAGTTAGTCAGCGCCGTGATCCAGGGAGCGCGGCGCATGAGTACGCGCACCGTCGTTTTCCACGCTGCCATCGCGGATCACCTCGGGTTGAATCCATCCGACCACAAGTGTGCGGATCTGATCTGGAACGAGACCGGGCCCATCACTGCAGGGCGCCTGGCGGAAATCACCGGTCTGAGCACGGGAGCCATCACTGGCGTGGTCGATCGCTTGGAAAAAGCCGGCTTCGTCGAGCGCGTCCCTGACCCGGGCGACCGCAGGCGCGTGGTCATCCAGGGGACCCGGGACGGCCGAGCTCCGGACATCCGTCACCTATTCATGCCCATCATGGAGAGCACTGCTGCGCTCTGCGATTCCTACACCAACGAGCAGCTCGCTTTGATCGTCGGCTTCATGCAGCATTGTGCGGCGATCACCGAAGCCCAGATCGCGAACTTGCGCGCTGCGCTCCAACCGGCCCCGCAAATGCCTGGCAAATCCCCAGTTAAAATGGGGAATTTGCGGCGTAAGCCCGGGCGAGCCAAAGGCGCCTGACGCGCGTTTTGAGCGCGCTCCGTGATTCGGCGGTGCTGCGAACACGACCTTCACCTCAACGTTCTTCGCCCAACGCCGCTTCTATGTCACGCACGGCGTTGTCGATGATTTCAGCGACGCGCTTCATCGCCTTGGGGTCGAGCGCACCACGCCGTCCGGCCCTGCGGAACGTTTTGAACAAACGACCCAGGCGTTTCATGATGTCCCCAAAATCTTCCACGTAGCTGTCCCACGAGTCTTCCTCGAACCGCTCGTAAAAGTCGGAGACCTCCTCACGGTGCGCGAGCAAATCGGCGCGGCCCGCGTCGGTGATCTCGTACACTTTGCGGTTCTCTTGTTCGACGACGCGCGCGTGTCCGAGCTCTTCGAGCATTTGCAGCGTCGGGTAGATCACGCCCGGGCTCGGTCGGTACGAACCGCCGCTGCGCTCTTCGATCACTTGAATGACTTCGTAACCGTGGCGTGGTTGCAGCGCGAGCGCGTCCAGCACCAGGTAGCGAACTCCGCCGCGTTCCGCGCGTGGCGGGGGCGAGCCGAACCAATCCCCCCAGGGATTGCGACCGCCGGGACCATGCCCATGACCGCCGCCCGGTGGGCCAAACGGACCGCGCGGACCGAACGGCCCGCGCCGCCCTTGCAGGTGGGCCCACAGCGGGGAGTGGCCGCCGAAAGGGTCGCAGCCGCGCGACCGATGATCGAATGGATGTTCCATTTTGTTCTTAGTTTCCAATAGTTATAGGTTTAGTTGTGGCTCGGTGGTCCCGCCGCTCGTGACGCGATACATCGTAACGATATAACTATTAGATACATCTATAGAAGCAGTCGCGCAAGTGGCGGCGAGCGCGTTTTGTGATCTCGCCTTCGCCAAATGGGAACGCCCGCGGCTTGGGGCGGCGCGCGGGGCGTGCGAGGGAGTATGAGGAGCGTGGAGGCTTCCCCGATGCTCATCGATCAGATCAAAGCGCGCATGTTCCAGGCCATCAAAGCGGGGGCCAGCGTGGAAAAAGAAATCCTGCGCGTCGCGATGGGAGAGATCACCACCGAGGCAGCGCGACCGGGTCGCCTGGGCAGCGACGAAGAGACGCAGGCGATCTTGCGCAAGCTCGTGAAATCGAACGAGGAGACGCTGGCCTCAACTACCGAGGCCGACAAGCGCGCCGTGCTGCAACAGGAGATCGAGATCCTGGGCGCTTTCCTGCCCGCGAGCCTGAAGCCCGAAGAGATCCTGGCCGCGCTCGCGCCAGTGGTCGCCCAAATCAAGGCGGCGGGAAATGACGGCCAGGCCACCGGAATCGCGATGAAACAGCTGAAGGCAACGGGCGCCATCGTGAACGGCAAGGATGTCGGCGCGGCGATCAAAGAGCTGCGGAAGCCATGAGCATTTGCGCCACGTCACCTTGACGATGGCACCGCTAGCCGGCAGATTTATGCCCAATGCGGGCGGCACCTCACAAAACCGATTCGGTCGTGCTCGTCACCGGCTCGACCGACGGCATTGGGCGGGAGACAGCGCTTGAGCTTGCCCGTTTGGGCGCTCGGGTGATCATCCATGGCCGGGACCCGGCGCGCGTCGCCGCGGCGTATCAGGAGCTGCGTGAGGCGTCTGACGCCGAGCCGCCCGTCCCAGTCGTGGCTGATTTTTCGTCCCTAGCGCAAGTCCGCGCTTTGGCGGATGAGCTCGCGCAGCGCGAACTGGCAGTGGAAGCGTTGATCAACAATGCCGGCGTGTACATGAAGCGGCGTGAGCTGAGCGCCGACGGCATCGAGCTCACTTTGGCGGTTAATCACTTCGCGCACGTGTTGCTCACTCACTTGCTGCTCGCCGGCCCGCATGGCCAGGCGCTGAACCGCATCGTCAATCTGAGCTCCATCGCGCACAGCCGCGCTGCGATCGATCTCGAGGACATCGAGAACACGCGCGGCCCGTTCAACGACTACCAAGCTTATGCCACCTCCAAGTTCGCCAACGTGCTGTTCACGGTGGAGCTCGCGCGCCGCTTGCGTGAGCGCTCGGTGCTGGTCAACGCGGTGCACCCGGGCGTGGTCTCCACGAAGCTGCTCAAGACCGGCTTCGACATGCGCGGGCCGGACTCCCTGGGGAAGGGCGCGCGCACCTCGGTGATGCTGGCGATTTCGCCGGAATATGGGCACATTTCCGGCGCCTATTTCGTAGAGGGGCGTGAGGGGCGCATGCATCGCCGCGCGAGTGAGGCGGAGCTGGCCTCGCGCTACTATGAGCTTTCCACGGCCCGCGTGGGCATAGCTCCGCTGCCAGCCGCCTGATGGGCGGCCTTCCAGCAAACTGATCGGGTAGTGCTACACGCTCGAGCGGCGTGCGCGCTTGCGAGCGGCGCGCGCCAGGGCTTCGTCGATCAGGAACGTCATTAGCTCTGCCGCGGAGACGCCGCTGGCCTGCCACAGCTGTGGGAACATGGAGATGTGCGTGAAGCCTGGCAAGGTGTTGATTTCGTTCACGTACAGCGCGCCGCTCTGATCCAAGAACAGGTCCACGCGTGCCAGCCCCTCGCATTCCAGGGCCTCGAAAGTTGCTAGGGCCAAGCGCTGCATGGCCTGCGCTTGCTCGGCGCTGAGCTCAGCCGGAATTTTGGTCACCACGCCGGAACCATCTACATATTTGGCGGCGTACGAGTAGTAGCCATCGGGATGGTCAATCGTGATCTCACCCGGTACCGAAACGCGCGGATCGGCTCCGCCCAGAACCGCGCACTCGATTTCACGCGGGTGATCCAGGCCCGCCTCGATCACGAGCTTGTCGTCGAATTCGAACGCATAGTCGATTGCTGTTCGGAGCTCGGTCGCGTTCAGCGCGCGACTCACCCCCACCGATGAGCCCAAATTCGCAGGCTTCACGAACTGCGGAAAGCCGAGTGCACTGAGCTCCGACAACACTTGGTCCGGAGCGCGCTGCCAGCGCAGGCGGCGCAGCGTTTGGTAGGGCAGCAGCGGTAAACCCGCTTGCAGCAAGAGCCGCTTCATGACGTCTTTGTCCATGCCGACGGCAGAGCCGAGCACGCCCGCTCCGACATAGGGCAATCCGGATAATTCCAGCAGGCCTTGTACGGTGCCGTCTTCCCCCATCGGCCCGTGCAGGACCGGGAATACGACGTCGACGGCGAGTGGGCCGCCACTTGTTTGGTCGCTTTCGTCGGCGCGCAGCAGGCTGACGCCGCTCGCTTCCGGGTGGGGCGGTAAGAGCACGCCGGGCATGGCCTGATTCAGTTTGACGAGCCGCGGATCCCGCGAAGCACCGAGCAATCCGGCTTCGTCCTGCAACAACCAACGCCCGCCCTTGTCGATGCCGATCAGGATCGGATCGTACTTCGCGCGATCCAGCGATTCGACCACGAAACGCGCCGATAACAGCGAAATTTCATGCTCGGCCGAGCGACCACCAAACAGAACCGCGACCCGAAGCCTGGGGCTCGAAGACATGAGCGGGAAGGTAGACCAGCACCGAAGCGAGTCAAATCGCCGTGCAGCTTTTGCCTCAAATTTGATCTCACCTTCGCGGTAACTCGTTGCCGGGTGCCACACTGCGTGCTGTTCTCGCGGAATGTTGAACGCGCTCATCGTCGGCGGAACGGGGTTGATCAGCACCGGCATCAGCAAGCAGCTGCTGGCTCGCGGCGCGCAAGTCACGGTGTACAACCGCGCGCAACGCGAACCGGCGTTGCCCGCGGGGGTGCGGCAAATCACCGGGGATCGTGAGGCGGCGGCGTTCACGCACGCTTTCGCAAGCGAGCGCTTCGACGTCGTGTACGACATGATTTGCTTCACGCCCCGGCAGGCGGATGAAAGCGTGCAGGCTTTCCGCGGGCGCTGTGAACAGTTCGTGTTTTGCTCGACGGTGTGCGTGTACAGCGTACGCACCCCACCGCAGGTGTTGATCGACGAGCAGGTTCCGCTCACGCCGATCAGTGAATATGGGCGAAACAAGGTGGCCTGTGAGCAAGCCTTCCAGCGTGCCGCTGACGGCGGCGCGTTCAAGTTGACGATTGTTCGGCCGAGCCACACCTACGGCCCCGGCAGCTCGCTCATCGATCAACAAGAGTTCGACAGCGGCACGTGGGATCGCGTCGCCCGCGGCCTGCCCGTGCTCGTCGCAGGCGATGGGCTCGGCCTCTGGCAATCCACCCACCGCGATGATTGCGGCAAATTCTTCGCTCACGCCGCGCTCAATGCCAAGACCTACGGTGAGGCCTACAACGCAACACGGGATGAAGTGCTGACTTGGCGTGACTACTACCAACAGGTCGCGCGCGCGCTCGGCACGCGCGCCAGGCTGATCTTCGTGCCGACGGCCTGGCTCATCGCGCAGGACCCGAAGCGCTTCAATTTCCTAGCGGAAACGACGCAATTTCATGGCGCGTACTCGTCCGCCAAGGCCAAGGCACACGTGCCCGAGTTCCGCGCGCTGATTGGCCTCGAGCAAGGCGCGCGTGAAACGTTTGCGGACATGCACCGGCGCGGGGCGTGGCGCGACAGCGGCTCAGACGCCGCCTATCAGCGCATCGTGGAACGCGCGCTAGCGCTCGGCTTGGAGATCAACGAGGCCTGAGGGGCGCCCGCGGTCAAGCCACGCACCTCCCTCAGCGGCAGAGTTCCCGCCGCGGCTCACGCGCGCAGCTCGCGATACAAAGCGAGGAATGCGGCGGCCGCACCGGCCAAGCTTTGCTGCCAGTCGTCCGCCGCGCTGTGATCAGCACCGTCACTGATGTATTTGGCGCACGCGAAAGGCACGTTCTCGCCCAAGCACGCCTTGGCCAGCGCGTAGCCCTCCATATCGATTACGTCACAGGCCATGGGGATTTCTCCCGTTTCGAAGCGGTCCCCCGTCCCGCACACGCCCTCGGGAAGATGCGGGAACACGACTGGGAACTCCAGCATGGCCGGTAGAGACTCGAAGGGCGTTTCGCCGAGCGCAAAACCGAGCCCGGTCACGTCCATATCCCGCTGCACGAATTTGCGACAAGCCACCACGCTGCGCGTCGCAAACGTGCGGCTGCCGGCCGTGCCGAAATTCACCACCAGCTCCGGCAGCTGACCCTGCGCGCGTAAGGTTGCAAGCTTGCGCGCCAGCACGAGGGCCGCGTTGACCTTGCCGAGGCCGGTATAGAGCACGTCAATGTCCGCGCTCTCGAACAAACCCTGACCTTCGATTTCGAGCGCGATCACCACCAACGGCGAAGTCCGCTGCTGCAGCTCAGGCATAGTGAATCACGCTCCGTGCGTGCAGATCGCGCCACGAAAACTCTTTGACCAACCCGATGTCGATCAATACGGCGATGTTGGCCACTTGGTAGCCGGCCCGCTCACAGAGCGGCGCGGCCGCAAGCAGCGTCCCGCCAGTGGCGAGCACGTCATCCACCAGCAACACTCGCCCGCTGCCGGGTTGCATTTCGAGCACGCCGGCTCCGTACTCCAGGTCGTACGCGATATCCACAACGGGCGGCGGCAACTTGCCCTTCTTGCGAACGGGCACGAAGCCTTTGGCGCGCTTGGTCGCCAGCGCCGCAGCCAGCACGAAGCCACGTGACTCGACGCCTACGATGGCGTCGAACGCCGACCACTCGGTCTCGGTAAACAGCTGATCAAGCGCGTTCACGGTGTCCGCAAAGTGCTCCCTCAGCAGCTTGCTGATGTCTCGAAATAGGATCCCTTGCACAGGGAAATTCGGCACATCGACCACGAAACGCGCAAGCTGGTGCATGGCTGCGGACTTAGCCACGAGTTGGCGCTCGCTGGAAGCTCAACCCGCAGGCGGGGGCAGCGGCAGGGTGCGGGCGCAGTGCCGCATTGGAGTTTTTGGGCTCGGCATGGTTTGACCTCGTTTTGTGGGCCCGACGAACAGCGCTAGCCGCTGGGACTAAGAGCCAGCGCGCAAGCGGAGGCCAAGCCCGTGGAAGAAGCACGACCCGATCTGGAAAGGGCCGTGGAAAACTCTGAGCCGACCCTGCCGAGGGGCGGTCGACTTGTAGCTAAGGGCGCTCGGCGGGCGCTGCGATCAGCGCCCGCAACCGTTCGGCTTGCGGGCTGTCCGGATGGGCGGTCACGAAGGCTTGTGCGCGCGCGGCAGCCAAGGCGCGCTGCCCGCGTTTGGCCAGCGCTTCGATCTCCAGCACGCTGGCCTCGGTCAGAAATACGCCCTCAGGCCAGGCTTTGCGATAATGGGCGATCTCAACGAGCGCTGCCCGCGCGTCCCCTGAACCGAGCGCAACCCGCGCGCGATCGAGCGACTGGACTTGCTCCGAGAGCGACGAGCTGGCTGCCCCAGAGTTGCTCAGAACGCGCGGTACTCCAGAGCTCGTGAGCGCGACGCGGCCTAGCGCGTGCTCGGGGCGCGGGTTAGCCAACGCCGGCTTAACAGACGCATTGGCTGCTTGCGCTGCGTCGGAGGCAGGCGGCGCCTCCGGCGCAGCTGCGGCATCGCGCTCGTGCGCGGGGCTCGGCAAAGACGCCGCTGCCTCAGGCGCGGCGCGCGTTGCGCCCAGAGCAAGCGCCGGAGCCGGCTGCGCCGCAAGCCGTGCCTTGACCGGCGCGTGCTGGCCGAGCGCATTTGCCGCACTGGCGCCAGTAGCCGCACGAGCGCCATCAGCCGCAAGCCGCTGCCGCAGCAGCGCACCGCCAGCAGCCACGAGCAGCGCCCCGGATACGCCGAGCAACGCCAACTTACCGCCGAGCGAACCCGACCAGCGCACTAGCCCGGAAGAGCCCGCCGCCAGCGCGGCAGGCGCGGACAACGAAGCGCCAACGCCCACGGCCGTGCTCACGCCGAGTGCTGCCGCTACCTTGGCGTAGGCCGTGCTCGAGGGTTCGTCCAGTTCGGCCGAGCGCAGCAAGGCACGCGCGAAATCGTCCTGCGGGGGCAATGAGTCGTTCTGAGACATCAGTGACCTCCCGCGGTGTTCATTCGCGCTTTGAGGTGGGCGGCGCTGACTTGAAACGCCTCACGCGCGCGACGCAAACGCGATGCGACTGTGCCGACCGGGATGCCCAGCAGTTCCGCAATTTCCGGCGACGACATGCCCTCCAACTCGCACAGCACGAAGACGACTCGCAGATCATCCGTTAGCTGGTCCAGAACGGTGTCCAACATTTGGCGGAGACGCTTTTGATCGAGCAGTGCCTCCGCGCTGGGGCGCGGGTCCACACCTTCCGGCAAGGTTTCGTCTTCTTGGCATTCCCGGCGCGCACCGAGCGAGCGGCGAAGGTTCGCCGCGACACGCACGGCGCTGGCCAATAAGAACGGCCGCTCACTGCCCGGTTGAATGTCGGCGATACGGCGCGCGGCAATGATGAACACTTCTTGTGCGGCGTCGTCCGCGCTGTTTTCGGGTACACCGAAGCGGCGCACGATGCGCCACACATCACGAAAGTGCGCGCGCAGCAGCAGCGCCACGCGTGCGTCATCTTCCAGCTTGGTCGTAAAGGTCAAACGCGTGCCGGACACGCGATCAGGAATGTGGCGCGGCTCAGCTTCCCCGATAGCACTCGCTTCAGCCGCTTCCGAGCTGTGCGCCCCGGCGTCAAACGCCACCCCTGCTAGTGCCATCTCTGAGCTCATCGCCTTCTTAGGGTTCATGTGAGGCCGTGCCGGAATCGATCACCGGAAGCGATAAGATAGCCCGATTCGGCCCAAAACGCCCGCCGCCGGCACACGGAATGCGGTTTCTGCCTCGCCCAGCGCATCCACCCCAGCACCGGCATCGAACGAGTCCCGCTTTAACGGGGCAGTGACGCCACCGTCCAACTGAAAAGATAGGACGTCATCTGCCAGCGCTTCGACGCGAGCAAAAGCGCCCGCCGCGAACCACGTCTTCGCTTCATCCTGATTGTTGCTGCCCAGTGAAACATTGCCCTCCAGGACGCCGGCGTCCAAGAATACGCACGGGCGCAAGAAAAGCGGCGTAGCTTCGGGCCAACGCAGCGGGCAGGCTGTGCCGCGAAACGCGACGTAAGTGAAACTCGCGTAGCCCGCGCGCGTTGGGGTTTTGGGTGCGGCGGCGCGGATCGCCGATAAGCCGAATAGGGCCCGCCAAGGCGACCCCTCCGGCCCTTCGGCGTCGAACTCCACGCCGAGGCCGTAGCCGGGGCTGGGCGCGATGCTGCTGTCGAAACTGAGCCCCCCGCCCACCCCAAACGTCCAGCGTGGTGCCGGCGGGGGCAGCACTGGCGGGAGCTCATCCGCTTCTTCTACGCGTCGCGCGTGACGCGCGCGCCGAACAGCGGGCAGCGGGGCACTTGGCGGCGCTTCCACGGTCTGATTCGGGTCGGCTGCCAGCGCGGCGATCAACGCCAACGCCGTAACGACGTCATCGCAAGTGCTGCCGCGCACCTCGCGCGTGACCTCACGGCCATCCGCGCTGCGTGCGGTCAAACGACCCGTCGCCGAGCCCGCTCGCTCGACCAGCTCTGCATAGAAGCCGAGCGCGGGTTCATCCGCCACTGCGGGCCGCAAGCGGGGCGCGCGAGTCTGAATTTGGCGAGCGAATTCACTCGCGTCCGGACAGCGCCCTTCCGACCAATACTCGAGCCGAAACGCCTGGCCGGGCGCCTGTGCGCGCGCGCGCGAAGCGCAGCATACGACTGCTAACGCCGCCCCCCACGAAAGCAACGTCCCCGAAATTCTGCGCTCGAGCACGATCGTTTCGTATCACAGAATCGGCACGCTCGAGCCGAGCGATTTGGGGCACGGTGCGCGCCCGTTTCGCGCGGCTCGAAGTTAACGAGGCCCGCTCGAGTTCCCCGGTGATGGCTCGGTGTCAGGCGCTGGTTCTTCGAGCTCGACCAATAGCGTCGCGACGCCTTGGTTCACCGAGTGCAGGGTGAAACCGAAGCGCTCGTACAGGAGGCGCGCTACGTTTTCGATCTCCACACTCAGGCTGACGCGCGGCACGCCGTCCTCACGGGCGCGGCCGAGCACCGCCAAGAGCAACGCGGTGCCCACACCGTGCCGGCGAAACTCACGTCGCACGCCGATGCCGAGCTCGGGCGTTTCGGCATCAACGAAGCCGTAACTGTGTTCCGATTCGGTCCACAGCCTCATCCAGGCCGCACCGATGCGCGCGCCCTGCCCGTCCGTGGCGATCATGCCCAAGTCCCCGGGGCGGCCCCAACCCGCGAGCACCTTGGCCAGCTCCGGATGAGCCAAGCCTTCTTCCAAGGAGGGGCGCGGGCGCGTGCTGCGCCAATAGGCGGCCTCGAACAACATCTCGCGCAGGAACTGCACGTCGTCCGCGCGCGTGCGGCGAATGACGAGCGTTTTGAGCCAATTTTTCTGCGAGCTAGGCATGGCGCGCGCCAGGGGGAAGAAACCGTTCGTGCAAGGAGCGGCCGCAACCGGCCGAGGCCGGCCGAGCCAATGGCCGAACGAGAACGATGAGTTACACAGCAGCGCGCACGCAGTCAATTCACGTCGCTCGAAACCATGGATCGTGAGATTATGGGACCCGCTATGCCGCGTGCGTGCCCCGTATTCTTCGGAAGACCGTTGCCATGACGCCCCAAGAGGACGCACCGGGCCGGGTCCTGGCGGGGAAATATGAGCTGCTAGAGAAGCTCGGGCAAGGTGGCATGGCCATTGTGTGGCGCGCACAAACGCGCGGCGCCGCTGGCTTTTCGCGCACAGTTGCCGTGAAGCGCATCGAGGCCTCGGTGCGAGGGTTCGAAGAAGTGATCGAGATGTTCGTCGAGGAGGCACGCGTGGGAGCGGTCCTCCAGCACCCGAACATCGTGCAGGTTCACGACTTCGGCGTGGACGAGCAGGGGTACCACTTCCTGGTCACGGAGCTCGTCGAGGGCATCCATCTGGGCCGCTTCCTGGCGAGCTTCCGCGAGCCGCGCACCGAAACGCCATGGCAGATCGTGACCGCGATCATGATTGAGGTGTTGCGAGCGCTGGAAGGCGCTCACGGGCGCCTCGCCGAGCAGCGGGTCGTCTCGCCGATCTTGCACCGCGACGTGACGCCCGGAAATATCCTGCTGGCCGAAACGGGCCAGGTGAAGCTGGCGGATTTCGGCTTGGCGCGCGCCATGGATCGCGGACGCATGACGCGGCCGAACACGGTCAAGGGCAAGCTCTCCTATCTCGCACCAGAGCTACTGCTCGGGCAAGCGCCCACTGTGAAATGTGATCTGTTCAGCTTGGGCGTTGTCATGTGGGAAGCGCTATCGGGCGACCGGCTATTCGACGCCGCGACCGACGCCGAGGTGGTCGCAAACATTCGCGACGGCAAAGTGCCGCTCTTGAGCATGAGGCGCCCCAACCTGCCAATCGCGATTACCTCAGCCGTTCACCGTGCGCTCGAGCGTGATCCCGCGCATCGCTTCGACTCTGCGCGCCAAATGCTGGACGCGCTGACCTCGGTGCTCCGGGTGTTACCCACGAGCGTCGACAGCCGCGCCCTCGCGCCCGCCGTTCAGGCGGCAAAGCTGCGCTTGGAGGCTGAGGCTCCGGTAAAAGCCTAGTTTATCCGCACAAGCGCAGCCCGGGCACGATTGAATTTGAAAACCGTTTTCATTACGCTACAGTTCCTGGGTCGGCTCAATGAATCTTGCGCACACCCGGATCGGACAAATCGTGACCGTCGAACACGTAGGCGGTGAAGGCGCGTTTCGTCGGCGGCTGATGGAGCTTGGCCTAGTGCCCGGTACCCGCGTGCAAGTGATCGGCGTGGCGCCCCTCGGTGATCCGCTCGAGTTGCTCGTCCGGGGGGGCAGCTTGTCGATTCGCCGCTCTGAGGCTGAAGGCGTTTCGGTCAGCGCGGGTGAAGTGGCGAGCGCTGAACGGGTTGGCGGAAGCCAGGCCACGGCTAGCGCCCTGGCGCAGACCGGGTTCGCTCGTACCGCGCCGTGACTCAAGCTGCGTTCGAATCAAGTGCGCCGGCTCGGCGTCGGGGAGGCGTCGGGGAAGCCGCCACGCTTTCCCCGCTCTTGCTCCTGATCGGTAACCCGAACACCGGCAAGACGACCCTTTTTAACCGCCTCACCGGTCAGAACGCGCGCATCGGCAACTACCCCGGCATCACGGTAGAACGCCGCAGCGGCGAGCTCGCTCTAGGCAACCTCGTGGCGGAAGTCGTGGACGTTCCGGGCGCGTATTCGCTCAGCGCCCGCTCCCCCGAAGAGCAGATCGCGCTTTCGGCAGTGCTTGGCTGGGCCGGGAACCCAAAGCCGAATTTGTGTGTGGTGGTCGTGGACGCCGGGCAACTGGCGCGGAATTTGTACCTCGTGCTGCAGCTGCTTGAGCTCGACGTAAAGGTCGTCGTTGCGCTCAACATGATCGATGAGGTGAAAGACAATCCGCCCAATGTGGCAGAGCTGAGCCGTTTTCTGGGTGTGCCGTGTGTGGCAACCGACGGCCGACACGGCGCCGGCATCGACCAGCTCAAAGCGGCCATCACCGCTGCGCTCGCAGCGGCTCCGCGAACCGCGCGGCGCGTCGACTACCCGGAGCCGCTGGAACGCGATCTGGAACAGGTGAGCCAGGCTTTGCCTGATGAGTGGGCCGCAAACACGGTCCGCGCGCGAGCGCTGTCGCTGTGGGCGTTGACCAGCATCGAGTGGGATGACGAGCTCTTGGGTATCGATCCGGGCTTGCGTCAGCGGAGCCTTGCGGTGCGTGAGGCGGCGGCGGGGCGAGACATCGATCAAGAGGTGATCGCGACGCGCTACGCGCTAATCGACGCGGCGATCCCCAAATTCTACCCCCGTATGGAGGTCCACCCGCCCAAGCGCAAAGCCTCGGAACGCGTCGACCGGGTGCTACTCCATCCGGTGTTCGGCTTCGTGATCTTCATCGGTCTGATGTTGATCATGTTCCAGGCCTTGTTCTCTTGGTCGGATCCGGCAATCCGTCTCATCGAAGCCATTACGAGCCACACCGCAAGCCTGGTAGAGGCGCACGTTCCCGCGTCTCTTGCGCGTGATTTGGTGACCCGTGGCGTGATCGGCGGCGTGGGCAACGTGGTCGTGTTCTTGCCCCAGATTTTGCTGCTGTTCTTCTGCATCGGGCTGCTGGAAGACTCAGGCTACATGGCGCGCGTCGCGTTCTTGATGGACCGCATCATGAAGGCGCTCGGCTTACACGGTCGCGCGTTCGTACCCATGCTCTCCGGCTTCGCGTGCGCCGTGCCGGCAATCATGGCAACGCGCACCATGGAGCGCCAGCGGGACCGGCTGCTCACGATGCTCGTCGTGCCCCTGATGACGTGCTCCGCGCGCCTGCCCGTGTACACGCTGGTGATCGGCGCTCTGTTCCCGCCTTCGCGCGTGTTCGGCCTGCTGCCGGTGCAGGGCTTGCTGATGGTGGCAATGTACGTGTTTTCTACGATCATCAGCCTGATCGCGGCGGGAGTACTGGGGCGTACTGCGGTCAAAGGTCGGCGCATTCCACTGATTTTGGAGCTGCCTCCGTATCGCATGCCGAGCCTCACCGGCACCCTCAAAATGATGTGGCAACGCGCCGCAATGTTCTTGAAGGAGGCCGGCACGGGGATCCTCATTTTCACCGTGCTGCTCTGGGGCTTGTTGTCCTTCCCCCGCCCGACGCACCATGACGAGGCGTCACCCGCGGCGGCCACGGTGCACCAGCGCGCTGAAGCTCCAAACGTTACCAGCGCTGCGCCGACCCACGCGGGGCCGACGGCCATCGAGCAGAGCTATGGCGGCCGCCTGGGCAAGGCCATAGAACCAGCCCTGCGCCCACTCGGTTTCGATTGGAAAATCGGGATTGGGTTGATTGGAGCGTTTGCCGCGCGAGAAGTGTTCGTTTCTACCCTGGGCCTGGTGTACGGCATCGGCGACGCCGACGAGAACAACGCACCCCTGCGCGAAAAAATCCGCGCTGAACGCCGCGCAGACGGCGGGCGTTCTTACACGCCGCTCATGGGCCTTTCGTTGATGGTGTTCTTCGCGCTTTCTTGCCAATGCATGAGCACGCTGATGGTGGTTTATCGAGAAACCAAGAGCGTGCGTTGGCCACTGTTCATGTTCAGCTACATGACCATCCTTGCGTATGTAGCAAGCTTCCTTGTGTATCAGGGCGGGCGTTTGCTCGGGTTCTGACGCGTGACAGCCGAACCGTCGCCGCTGGCCGACCTGACCCCCTTGCCGCGGGATTTTTATGCGCGCCCCGTGCTCAGCGTCGCCAAAGCGTGCCTGGGCAAATTACTGGTGCACGAAACCAAGCAAGGGCTGTGCGTCGGGCGCATCGTCGAGACCGAAGCCTATCGCGGGCCGGAAGATCGCGCGGCGCACTCCTTCGGCGGGCGACGCACTGCGCGCACGGAGGTGATGTTCGGGCCACCGGGCTACGCGTACATCTTCTTCGTGTACGGCATGCACTATCAGTTCAACATCGTCACCACCAAGGCTGAGGCGCCCCATGCGGTGCTCGTGCGCGCAATCGAGCCCGTGCGCGGCCTCGAATGGATGGCCAAGCGTCGCCACCTGCCAGAAACCAGCCGTGAGCTGAGCAACGGCCCCGGTAAGCTGTGCCAAGCCATGGCCATCGGCCGCGAGGCTTACGGGCTGAATTTGTGCGCCTCACCGTTATTTCTAGCCGAAGGTCCGCGCATCCGCAGCGCGAGCTCGCCGCGCATCGGCGTTGATTACGCGGGGGATTGGGCAGAAAAGCCCTGGCGTTTCTTCGATCCCAAAAGTCGATACGTGTCGCGCGCGCGTCCCTGATAAAAGGTACCTCAAGCAGCGTTGCTGCTAGCGCACGTACGCAGAAACGCTGCCGATTCGGTCTGTTGGAAACCGTGACCCAGTAGTACTAAAGGCCCGCCGATGACCGATCGACCCATTCCGCCGCCTCGTTCCTCATCACGCCCGGCGTTTGCCGCGGTGGGTCCGCGTTCAGTCACGCCTGCGCCGGGCTCGCTGATGTCGCCCAAGCGCTTCGAGGGCAAACGCATCACGGTGTGCGTTACCGGTAGCGTTGCGGCGTACAAAGCGGTGCTGCTGGTGCGTAGCCTGCAAAAGGACGGGGCCATCGTCGATGTCGTGCTCACGCACTCGGCGCGCGAGTTCGTGGGCGCAGCCACCTTCTCCGGGCTCACTGGACGCCGCGTGTTCACCGACATGTTCGATCCGGATTGCCCGGGCGAGGTCCACGTGAGTCTGGCCGCGCGCACTGATTTACTGCTCGTGGTGCCTGCGACGGCGGATGTACTGGCCCGCTTCGCTAGCGGGCGCGCAGATGATCTGATGACCGCGCTCGTGTTGTGCGCCACGTGCCCGGTCTTGGTGGCTCCCGCAATGCACCCCAGCATGTGGAGTCACCCGGCCACCCAGCGCAACGTCGAGACATTGGTCAAGGATCGCCGCATTGGTTTCGTGGGGCCGATGGTTGGAGAGGTGGCTTCTGGCGACAGCGGGCTTGGGCGCATGGCAGAGCCGGACCAGATAGCGCAGCAAGCGTCCGCGCAATTTGCAGGCATTTCCCTGGCTGGTAAGCACATCGTGATCAGCGCCGGGCCCACTGTCGAAGACGTGGATCCGGTGCGCTTCGTGGGTAACCGCTCGTCCGGCAAAATGGGCTTCGCGTTGGCCGAACGCGCCAAAATGTTCGGCGCGAAAGTGACGCTGGTGGCCGGCCCGGTCAACCTGCCAACCCCCAACGGCGTGCAGCGCATCGACGTGCGCAGCGCTCTATCCATGCGCAGCGCCCTCTGGCAAGCGCTGGCCCCGGACCTCAGCGCGGCCGACGCGCTGATCATGACGGCCGCAGTAGCCGACTACCGGCCTGCGCAGAGCCACGCCAGCAAGTTGAAGCGTGGCCCCGAGCCGATGGCCCTCGAGCTCTTGCCCAACCCCGATTTGCTGGAGGAGATTGGCCACGCGCGCAAAGATCGCAAACCGGTCCTGATCGGCTTCGCGCTCGAGACCGACGTCGACGAAAAAGTCATTCAACTCGCGCGCGGAAAGCTTGCGGCCAAGCATGTGGATCTGGTCGTGGCGAACCATGCCTCGGAGTCGCTCGGCCGCGACGACATCCGCGCCATGCTCGTGTCCCCTACAGACTGCAGCCCCCTGCCCCTGCTCAGTAAAGAGCAAGCGGCCGATCGCATTTTGGCCTGGCTCGCCGTGCGCTTGCGAGAAAAGCCCTAGTGCACCGCACCGGCCAAATACTTCAGCTACCTCGTATGCGCTGCACTAGTACCGGTCACTTCTTGCCCAGAACCGAAATGCAAAGCTGATCAAGTAGGATTAATGCGCGTGCTCCTGACCCTGGCTCTGACCTTCATCGGCATCGCGTACGCTTTTCGGGAAGCGGCCGCTGGTACCCCGCAATTTTGGCTCGGCGTGAGCTTGCCCTATCTCGTGCTGGTCGCCGTGGCACTGCACAGGATGCGAGCAGACGGCACGCTGACCGATGCGCTTAAACCGCGCGCCGGGGACCTATCCATCGGCGCGGTGTCGATGATCGTGCTCTTGTTCGCCTCGTGGGCCGCGCGCAGGGTACTCACGCCCGCGGGCAGCCCACGCCAAGCCTGGCTGTATCGCATCTACCTGCAACTCGGCAATCCCGAGCACCTCCAGCGCTCCACCGCGTACACCATCTTGATATTGCTAGTGTGCGCGGCCGAAGAGTTGGTGTGGCGAGGCATGGTGCTAAGTGAGCTCAGCGCGCGTTTCGGGCGGCGTGCGGCGCTCCCGCTGTCCGCCTTAGCCTACGGCGTTGCGATGCTGCCGACGCTCTGGCTGCTGCGTGATCCAGTCGCTGGGTTGAACCCGCTTCTCCTGACCGCAGCCGTTGGCTGCGGTTTGGTGTGGAGCTTTCTGGCCCTGCAATTCAAGCGGCTACCGCCGGTGATGCTGTCTCATATGGCGTTTACTTATTTCACGATCGTGCAGTTTCGGCTGCCCGGTTTGTGAACGCCTCGTCTCGCCTGCTTGGCGAGTGATTAGCGCTTGAAGTCGCGCACGATTTTCACGAGGGCGGCGAGCTCCTCCGGCTTGTTCGCGAGCTCCGGATTGGCCGACATGGCAGGGCTCTTTCCGACCGCAGCGCCGCCTTCCACGATCGTTTTCTTGAGCTGATCATCCGTGACGGACGCCTGCCACGTGGCATCCGCGAAGGCGCGCGGCTTGGGGTTTAGCGTCGCGGAAGCGGGCCCATCACCGGCGCCGTGGTCGCCATGGCAGGCTTGGCACTTCGTCTTGAACAGTTGGCGTGCCTCGTAAGCCGGATCGGGAGGCGGCAGTGGCGCCTCGGACTCCACCGGCGCCGCCGTGACCGCAGCGTCCGGACTCGGGTGTTTGGCGCAGCCAGAGGCGAGCCCCGCGAGCGCTAGCAGCGTGACGAGCACGCGCGCTCGCGGGTGACAAAAATGCCCAGAATCAATCACTTGGGGTGTCATATATTGGATCCCATACGCCTCGCTGGGGCGGCGCGCAAGGAGTTAGAAGGGCGGCGCGTGGTGGGCGAAGATGAACGCCCCGGCGCCGCTCATTCAAGCTGATTTGCGATCGTACGCCTCACTCAAGCGAGCAAGGGCGAGGGCGCCCAAGCACAAGCCGAGATCGCGCAGGGCGACGTCATAGAAATGTCCGAGCAGCAGCAGGTTCAGCATGATGCCGCACAGCCAAGCCGCCACCACGTACGCGCCCAGCCGCGGACGCAGCGCGACCAGCACGCCTGCAACGACTTCGATCACGCCGACGGCCTGCATCGTGGCGTGAATGCCGAGGGGCGAAAGGCGCGCGAACGCCGGCGAAAGGTACGCATCCCAGTTTGCCAAGAGCCCGCTGAATTTGTCTAAGCCCGCGAGCACGGGCGCGGCCACGAAACCCCAGTGCAAGATCTGGAACGCCTGATAGCGCGGGTCCGCGAAGGACGCGCTCGTTGACGTACCAAGATTAATCGATTGAGCCATGGGTAAACCTTTCAGTGCTAGGAGCACGGACCGCCTTGGCGCGTGCTCCTTCAATCGAGTCTTCGAGCCAGCGAAAGGTTCCCAGCTGCCTCGCCCCGAGCGCGGAATGCTCGGCGTCGCGGCGAGCGCGAGACTCAGCTTTGCGCTCGCCCGAGAAGCGGCTTAGCGCGCCGGAACCAGCTCGGGCGCACGGATGCCGAGCCGGTCGAGCACGCCCTCCACCACGCGATCGCAGCGCGACAGGTGAAAGTCGAATGCTCGCTCACAATTGGAGTTCAGCGAGCCCACGACAATTTCTTGCAGGCGGAGCCGTGCGCGGTGCAGGCGCGTTTTGACCGTTTCCTCCGGAATGCCCAGGCATTCAGCGGTCTCCAGGCCCGTCATTTGTTCTACGGCGCGCAGCATGAATACGGCGCGAAAATCATCGGGCAGTGCGTCAATGGCGCGCTCCAATACGACGCGCAGCTCGCGAGCATTGGCGAGTTGCTCCGGGCTTTGTGGCGAATCGACCGACATGGGCGAAGGTTCCTCGTGCTGGGGTTCGTGCGGCTGAAAACGACGTTCCCGGCGTAACCGAGCGAGCGCCTCGTTGACCGCGATGCGCGTCAACCAAGTCGAGAACGCCGCGTCCTGGCGAAAATCAGCGAGATGCTCGAAGGCGCGTACATACGCGTCCTGCATCACGTCCTCGGCTTCGTCGTCTCGCTTGAGAATCGCGCGAACCGCACGGAAGACTCGGCGGTTGTGGCGCCTCATCAAGATCTCGAAGCACCACGCTTCGCCGGCGCGCACGCGCGCAATGACCTGTGAGTCCGTAAGGCCTAATGAACCGCTAGCGGCGACGGGAGATGCGATGGCTGACGCTTCCAAGTGTGACAACCGAGTCGCTAGGACGCGCATCGGTTCCCCGAAATCGTACTTAGGGTGTCAGAAACAGCGTACGACGGCTCGTAGCGCTCCGGCAGGGCGCTACACGCTCGGCGTTAACCATTTGAAATCATTATTTAATATGCGTCAGACCCAGGGCGTCACATGTTGAACGCCACGGGCTGACCGGTGGACTCGATCACGCTGGTCCAAAGATCCCCCGAGACGTCCACCTGCTTGCGGAAGCGGGTCGCGAGCGGCATGGGCACGTGCACGAAGCGGCCGTGCCAACGGCCAATCAACATTTCGGTGTTGCCAGCCAGCGCCGCGTGCACAGCGTTGCGCGCCATATTCCAGCAATACACGCTGTCGGCTGGCGAAGCTGGCACGCTGCGAATGTGATAGCTCGGGTCCAGGTACTTGAGGGTGACCTCCAGGCCGCGCGCGTTGCAGTGTTCGATGATCTTGTCGCGCAGCACAGTGCCGATATCGTTCAGTTTGGCGTTGCCGCTGGCATCGGTCGAAGCGGGGCCGTCGGCTGCACATAGCTCTTGGCCTGCGCCTTCTGCCACGACGATCACCGCATGCGAGTCACGTGATAAGCGCCGCTCGAGCAGACGCAGGAGCCCCGTTTCGCCCTGCAACTGGACGTTGACCTCGGGGATCAGCACGAAGTCCACATCCGTTGACGCGAGCGCCGCGTGGCAAGCAATGAACCCGGAGTGCCGGCCCATGCATTTTACCAGGCCGACGCCGTTTTTCGCGCCTTTTGCTTCGACGTGCGCGCTCTTGATCACGTCGACTGCGGCCGAGAAGGAGGTCTCGAAGCCGAAGCTGCGATCGATGAAGTG
>JBDTYJ010000056.1:0-20977 GCA_040005755.1 Pseudomonadota bacterium | reverse complement strand
TGTCGCCGCACAACGTGCTGCTGTCGTGGGACGGCGCGGTCAAGGTCTCGGACTTTCAGGATCGTGAACATACCGCCGTTACGATCACGACATTCGGTGGCACGATTGCTTCAACCTTCAGGCTGAGGCTATTGAGCAAGCGGGCAAACGTCGAATAGCCGCGCACTGACCGTGTTGCGCCACTGGGGGCGACCAGCCACCTGTTGAATGTCTTGCGCAATCACCTCGAACGAAACACGCAACGCTTGCTTGGGCCGCTCGGGGAATGCGGGGAATTCGCCTTGGTTGGTGAACTCGAGCCGTAGTGCGTGATGGCGGGGGAAAACCACCGGCTCGGCCAGCGCCCACTCCCCGCCGGTCGCGACCACGTTGACCCAATACACATCCCGCGGCTTGATGTTCAGGATCGACTGGAGGTGCGGCAGCGTCGCTGGGGCGGTAGCCGCGCAAGCCGCTCGGGTCTTTGTTTTCGCTTCGCTTGCTTGGGAACGCGGGTCTTGCGTCGGCGGGACGTTCGGCTGAGGGGATGTGCCGCGGGCGCTCGCAATAGCGTGAGCGCGCGCCTGCGGCCGAACGCCGCAAGACAGCGTGACGCTCGCGAGCAGCCAGCTGACTCGAAGTACGTCACCAAACCGAAAAGCCACCTGTCCACCAGCCTATCACTCGTGGCGGGCCAGACGGCAGCAGCAACGCGAGACCAACAGCAACTTTTTTTGGGGGGGGGCGCTCGCAAACCGGCAACGCACCTCACAGCGCGCGCAGTTCCCGCATGCTACAAGTCCTGCGCCGCGGCAGGGTCGGGCCTGCTGCAGCAACAGAAAGCCGGGTAGGGTTTGGCAAAGCATAGAAAAGCTGACGTTCCACTCGGTTGTGCTTGTGGCAGGCTGGGCGGAGTTGCACTCGGCGTGTCGCGGGCAAGCGCCGCGCGCGTCATTTGCTACTGCGACGACTGCCAGGCGTACGCGGCCTTTCTCGGGCGACCCGGCATTACCGACGCCTGGGGCGGTACGGATGTGCTTCAGATGGCGCCCTGTCGGGTGCAGCTCGCAACCGACCTGCACACGCTGGCCTGCGTCCGGCTATCGAACAAGGGCATGTATCGTTGGCACTGCGCGGAGTGCAAAACGCCGCTCGCCAATAGTCTCGGGCCGCGAGTGCCGTTCGTTTCGCTGTTCCACTCTTTTATCGCTCCCGGCGCTACGGCTGCCGCTCGCGACGAGCTACTCGGTCCGCCAATCGGTCACGTGCAGACTAAATTTGCGCGCGGAACGCTGCCGCACGAGCCCGAGCCCCTGCTCGGCGTGATCGCGCATTGCGGCAGCTTGCTCGCCAAATGGTGGTTCACGGGGGCAGGCTCGCCGTCCCCTTTTTTTGAACTGAAAACTCGGGCGCCCGTAGTGGAACCGCGCGTTCTCACGGCGCTGGAGCGCGCCGCGCTGCAGCCGGCAGTCACGGCGCCTGCAAGCCCGCTGTAGCCCCCCAGCCCGTGATGCCTGCGCGGCCCGGCGGCTCGCCGTCGACGCTCAGCGGGCAACGGGCGCGCCAAGGTGCCCAAGGCGCTAGGCAGGCGTGCGTTTTCTTCGTTCAGCGCGCCAGCGTGCCAGCCAGCGCTTAGCGCCGCTCGCCGGCTAGTGCGGCGCGTCAGCCAGATACTTCACTCCAACTCACTTGCGCTGCACTAGCGATGCTGGCGCCTCAGCCGCGACGCGCGGCCTGGATGGCGGCGACGTCGATCTTTTTCATCTTCATCATGGCGTCGAAGGCGCGCTTGGCCTCACTGCCGCCCGCCGCAAGCGCATCGGTGAGCGCGCGCGGGGTGATTTGCCAAGAAAGCCCCCAGCGGTCCTTGCACCAACCACACTCACTTTCGGCGCCGCCGTTGTTGACGATTGCGTTCCAATAACGGTCCGTTTCTTCTTGGTTCTCCGTCGTCACCTGAAAGGAAAAGGCTTCACTATGCTTGAACTGCGAACCGCCATTGAGCCCCAAGCAGGGTATGCCGAGTACCGTGAACTCAACGGTGAGCACGTCCCCCGCTTTGCCGGAGGGGAAGTCACTCGGGGCCTGATGGATGGCGCCTACTTTGCTATCCGGAAACGTAGCAGCGTAGAAGCGCGCCGCTTCATGCGCATCCTTATCGAACCAGAGGCAAATGGTGTTTTTGTGGGTCATGGTTTTTGCTCCAACCGTTGCAATGCCGCGTGGCGCGGTCGCCCTGCGTGGACGCGGCACAGGATAGGTGTTCGCACTCGCGGATGCCAGGCTCGTCCAGGAGCGCCTCGAGTGGCAGCTTTGCTGTCACAGGCCCGTATCCGGAACAAGCGCGAGGCGCTCAATTCACGCGAAGCGCGTACTCACGTTACGCAGCGCGCGCGCCAAGTTGGTAAACACCCGTCCCAAGTTCAGCATGGTATCCGCTTGAGAATCGCCCCAGGCCCAGAAGGAGATCATCAGCTGGGTGCCTCGTTGTTGATCGTGCGTTTCGGGTAAGGCCAAGTAACGAGTCGGAACGAGCGTCGTGCCGATCATGCCCCAAAGGAACGCTTCATCCAGCTCAGCAAGGTTCGCGTGCAGCGCGTACCTCAGGGCCGCAACGGACTCGCCGACTGTATTCTGTTCTAGAGAGCGAAAGAGCAACATCACACGCCCAGAACAACCAAAGGCTTTTTCAACCTCCGATTCGTCGTTGGGTTGCGGGCCAGTAAACTCACAATCATTGGTTTCGAACGCGCTCCGCACGTGATTGAGCCGCTCAAGCATCGCGTAAAAAGTGTCGATTGCGGCGAAGCGACTCCAGGGCAGAAAGTCCTCGAGCACGCTCCGAACCAAGTGTGGTGACGCCTTGAAGTCGTAATAGCGCGCGGCAGGGTCCGTCGTGCTCGCGAGCCACGGATGGGATCGGGGCTCGGCGCACTCCTCGCCTGCATATTCACACGTCTTCATGTCACTCGAGCGCGCGAGCGCGATACACCTTGGCGACCAGGCCCGCCCCCAAGCTGATGGCCTCCACGCGTTGCAGGCGCAGCGGCGCGCTGAGCTCGGGAAACAACCGGAGCCCCGCGCCCAGGGCAACCGGATGCACGACCAAACGGTACTCGTCGACGAGGCCGGTTCTTACCAGCGACTGCGCGAATTGGGCGCCTCCGTGCGCGAGCAAGTCCTTGCCCGGCTGGTCCTTGAGGCGCGCAAGCTCTGCTCCGAGATCACCCGACACGATTTGCGTCTCGGCCCATGGCGCCTGCTTCAACGTCTTGGAAAAGACAAGCTTTGGAATTTGGTTCATGGGCGCGGCATAGGGTTCATTTGAAGTGGGCCAGTAGGAAGCCATGTCGCCGTACGTTTTTCGGCCCATGAGGTGCGCGCCGGCCTGCCATAACTTCGCGACCGTCCATTGCTGGTATGCCTCATCGAAGTCAGGAAAGATCCAACTGAGGTCACCGTCTGAGCTGGCGACGAAGCCGTCGATCGAACACTGCATGTGAAGGATGAGCTTGCGCATGGGCCCTAGCCTAGCGTTAGCGGCTCCGCCGTACGACCGGGCCCGCAAGGATCAGGCGCAAGCCCCAGGCAGCCGCTCGTCCACTCGCGAATCCGACGTGGCAGAAATGTAACTTGAGAGAACTTGAGCTGCGGCGCAGAAATGGCTCCGTGGAATCGCGGCAAACCGTTGCAGTGTTGGTCGCGCACCCGGATGACGAGACGCTCTGGGCCGGTGGCACGCTGCTCTCTTCACCCGATTGGGATCCATTCGTGTGCACCGCCAGCCGCGCGAGCGACCTCGACCGCGCGCCTCGCTTTCGCGATGCGCTGCGCGTGCTCCGCGCGGAAGGCGGCATGGCGGACCTTGATGACGGTCCCGAGCAGCGACCGCTCGCCGACGCGCTGCTCGAAGAGGCCTTGTTGGGCTGCCTGCCGCGCCGTCGCTTCGAGCGCATCATCACCCATTCACCACTCGGTGAGTACACCCGGCACCGCAGGCACGAAGAGGTGGCGTGCGCGGTGCTCCGGCTCTGGCTGAGCGGCGCTCTCGCAACACCGGAACTCTGGCTGTTCGCCTACGACGACGACGCTGGCCAGCGGTCGCCGAGCGCGTTACCGAGCGCGGATATCTTCCGCGAGCTCTCGCCGGAGGTGTGGCAGCAGAAGTACAGCATGGTCACCGACTGCTATGGCTTCACCGAGGCAAGCTGGGAAGCCCGAATCACACCGCGAACCGAAGCATTTTTCCGCGTCACCACTCCCGAGCAGGCAGTAACCTGGCTGCAGCAGAGACGTACTCCATGAAGATCCTCGTGCTGTTCGACTATCCTCCGCCTCCGGGCGGGTTGGCGACGCAGGGCGAGCTGCTCCTGCGCGGCCTCCGCGAGATTGGCGTGGACGCGCGCCCCGCCCACGTGGAGTCGGCGCTGGAGAAGGAGTGGAATTTCGGCTGGTTTAAACCCGACGCAGTCGTGGGCATTGGGTACTGGGGGATGACGCCGGATTTGGTGCTCCACGCGCAACGCCACAACGTTCTTCCGATACCGTGGCTCGTCGCCAACGGCTACGTGGTGAACCACCGCGAAACGCTGAGCAACTTACCGTTGATGCTCGTCACCTCCGAGTGGGTGAAAAGCGTTTATCAGCGGGACGGCATCCGCACGGACAACATTGAAGTGCTGCCCGTCGGTTGTGACACCGAGCGCTTCATTCCCTACCCCCGAAGTGATCCGCGCGTCAGCGGCGTGCGTGAAGCGCTCGGTGTAACGGACGACCAACTGTTGATCCTCACTGTCGGCGGCGATGCGGCGTCGAAGGGTGGCCGTGAGGTAATGCGCGCCCTCGCCTCGCTCCGCGACGAGATCCCGGACTTTCGCTACCTGTGCAAGGTCTGGCAGCAAGCGCGTACGCTCAAGCAGAACAAGCTGGATATGGAGCTTGCCGAGCAGCTTGGCATCGCCGGCAAAGTTCTATTCCGAGATGACCGTATCTCGCGGGAATTCATGCCATTCCTCATGTCGGCTTGCGATGTTTACGCCGCTCCTTCGCGGCTGGAAGGGTTTGGTATGGGCCAGGTAGAAGCGGGAGCGTGCGGCAAGCCAGTGATCGGCATCCGCGCAATGGCCATGCTCGAAACACTAGTGCACGGCGAAACCGCGTTCCTCGCCGGCGTGGCCACGGAGAACGTGGCCGAGAGCGTTGAGGTCGGACCGGAGGCTGGCTTCGAGCCCGGGCACCGCATTACCTTTCAAACCCCGCGCGTAGTCGACTATCGGGCCAGCGTGCCGGATTTGGCCGTGCACCTGCGGGCGTTGCTGAACGACGCCGAGCTGCGCGGCCGCATGGGCGAAGCGGGCCGCATGCGCGCGCTCGGCTACGACTATCGCAAAGTTGCGGCAACGTTCGTCGAGATCGTTCAGCGGAAATTGGGGTTCAACTGAGCAATCTCATGAGTGAAGCAAAGAGCAACGTCGAGGCGGCGAAACGGGCGGCCATTGCCGTGCTGGAGCACAATGCCTTCGGGCCCTTTGCGGGTCTGCCGCGTACGGCGGGCTGGGGCTATCCAGAGCCGTACACTCGGGATCTGATGATCGCCCTGCCCGGGTTTCTGCTCACGGGCAAACCTGCATTACGCGAGCAGATGCGCAAGACGCTGCACGCCTTGGCACGTCACCAAACCGAGCACGGGCACATTCCATCGCTCGCCCACGATCCCGAAAACTTGGGCGCGAGCGACACGACGCCACTTTTTCTATTCGGACTGGCGGTGTTCAGAAGAGCCCTCCGCGAGCCTGATTTTCTAGAAGAAGCAGCGCAAAAGGCGCTGACCTGGATGCGCTATCAGTCCCCGGATGACCGCGGAATGGTGGCCCAGCTACCGACGACCGACTGGCGAGACGAGCACTGGGTCTTGGGCTACGGGCTGTACGTCAATGCTCTGGTGCACGCTTACCTGCCGTTGTACGGCCTACATGAAGAGGCCGCGCGGCTCAGCGCGGCGATCTGCCGCCCAGAGCTGGACGAAGCGCAGCGACGCGCGAACGGCCGGGAAGGCCTCGCCATACCGGACAGCGCGCACTTCGCCACGGGCGTATTCAAAATCTATCACGATGATCGCTGCGACGTGCTCGGCAATTCACTGGCAATTCTGACCGGTATTGCGAGCCCCGCGCGAGCCGAACGAGTGATTGAACACATTGAAGTGAACTGCGCCGCGCTGCGCGCACGCGCTGAACTAGTGGGCGATCTGCCGCCCTGCTTCTTTCCGTACATTCAACCCGGGGATGCGGATTGGCGGCCGCGCTACGAGCGTTACAACCAGCCGGGTGAGTACCACAATGGCGGTGTTTGGCCGTTCGTGTGCGGCTTTTATGTGGCGGCGTGCGTGGCAGCGGGTCGCCACGAGCTCGCCCAATTGAAGCTGGAGGCTCTAGCCAAGTTGGTAAAGCCCTGGCACGAAAACCAATGTGATTGGGGCTTCAACGAACAGGTCCGCGCGCAAACCGGTGAGCCCATCGGGCGCGATTGGCAGACTTGGTCGGCTGCGATGTTCGTTTACGCCTGCGAGTGCGTCGCTACGCGCTCCACGCCGTTCTTTGGCCGGGACGCCGCCGGCGGTCCACGAAGTTATCTCTAGCCGTCCGCGCAGCCGCGTATATTTCTGACTGCTCTGTAACCGAACTGCGCGCCCGATAGGAATATGGCGTCGGGCAATGGCGGCAGCACGCCAGCCGTCGGCCTTTGTGATGTGCGCAAAGCGCCCACTGGCGGATACCGCCAGTCACTCAGTGGATACCTGAGCGACTGAAAGTCGTCGCGCAAATGCGACACAAGCAAAACTCCGGCAGTGATGCAGTATTGCTCCCGCAACACGCGGTGTGGTTGATCGGGCTGACTCGCCCAGACCCGACTTCAACCAACGATGAGGTATCTGTGATCGCAGCCCACTTCAGTATCGAGCGCCTCACGCGCTTGGGAGCCGTGTCCGTCGATACGGCCCTCGCGTGTTTGGCTTCGGATCGCGGGGCGGACGGGCCCGCGCTGGGTTCGTCGCTGGCACGGCGAGCGCTGTTCTCGTTCATGGTAGACCGGTCTTTGCCAATCCCGTTGGATTTGTTGGGCATCCGATCGGTACTTCTGATCGATGACGAGCCAGCCGTCTTGCGCGCGACGTCACGAGTGCTGCGCCAAGCCGCGCCGGACCTGCAACTCGTGCTCGCCGAGGGAGCGAAGCAAGGGCTTCGCCAAATAGAGCGGAGCACACCGGACGCCGTTCTCGTGGACGCTTATATGCCCGAGATGAGCGGGGTCGAAGTGTGCTCTCGCATTCACGGCGCGCTGCCCACGGCGCACCTTGCGCTCGTGGCCATGACGGCCGATCCAACCCCGGAGCTAGCGGCTGCTTTCGCGCGCGCGGGTTCCATCGCTTTCCTCGAAAAACCGGTTGGCGCGCCAGCGCTGTTCGAAGCCTTGTCAGCGCATTTAGTGCTGAGCTCAGTGGGAGATAGTTAATGGTCATGGATCAGGTTGCAACGTTTCCTCAGGCCGAGGCCCCTTCGGGAGTTGTTCGAGTCGTCGACCGAACCGACGGCCCTCCGTCTCAGCAAAAACCGCGCGAGGAACTCAATCGCCCGCGGCGGCTGCGCGCGCGGCGAGTGCGCGCAGAAGAGATGCAGCTCGAGGGCCTAGAGGCGAGCGGTCGCCACCGTACCCTGGGCGATCTGAGGGCGGTGGTCGAAGATTTGTCTCTGACAGGGGCTGCCCTGCTCATCGCTGGGGGCGCGAGCAGGTCGGGCCTAGTCCTGAATGGCGACCGGCTGGAACACATGCAGATGATCTGCCGTGGCGCGCTGCTTTACGAGGGCGACGCGCACGTGCGGCGCGTCACCGAGCGCGGCGACGACTTGATCATCGGTGTGGAGGTGCACGACCGCACCATCGACCTGTCGGAGCTCTACCGTTTGGGCACGAAGCACAGCTTCTCCGAACGGCTGTGCGGAGTACTCGAGCCGCAAGAGGACGACGTATCGGATGAATTCAAAGTCTGGGTCAATGATTTGCGCAGCTCGCTAGAAAGCGTGAAGCAGTTCCTCGACGCCGAGGAAGCAGCGCTGGCTGACCTCGACTTGTTTACGCGTCAGGAAACGTTGAAGACCTACTTGGATGGCGCTGCGCCGCGCGTGATCGACAAACTGAACGGCGCTTCGCGCGAATTGTTCGCACTCGTCTCGAACCTCGGGGAAGATCAACACCCAATCTATCGCAGCTACTACAAGAAGCAGGTAAGCGAGCTAATCAATCATTCCCCGCTGCTCCGGCGCGCGCACACCAAGCCGCTCGGCTACGCCGGTGACTACGAGATGATGAACATGCTCTACCGCGACCACGCCGAGGGAGACTCGCTGTTCGGGCGAGTGCTGAACTTGTATGCGGCGCAGGAGGGCGCGGCTCAAGCAAACATCAACCGCCTCGAGTATCTTTCGAAGAAGCTCCGGGCGGCGATTGAAGTGCGCGGGCGCGTCCGGGTGGCGAGCATTGGGTGCGGTCCCGCGCGCGAGCTAGCGGTGCTGTTGGAGCAAAGCCCGGAGCTCGGCCCTTACATCGACGTTGCGCTGATCGATCAAGAAGAGCGCGTGCTCACCTATTGCGAGCGCACTTTGTCACCAATAGCGATACGAACCGGCGCCAAGGTGCACTTCATCAAGGAGTCGGTACGCCGGCTCTTGACCGCAAAAAAGCTGAAACAGGCGCTCGGGGAGCGCGATTTCATTTATAGCGCCGGCCTCTTCGACTACCTCAACGCCCGCAGCTTTTCCGCACTCCTGGCGGTGCTCTACGATGCCTTGGCGCCGAGCGGGCACTTGGCGATCGGCAACGTTGCGAGTAACAATCCCAGCCGATACTTCATGGAATATTGCCTGGATTGGTTCTTGATCCACCGGAGCCGTGAGGATTTACTGACCTTCGCTCGCGGGCTCACGCCAGCTCCGGGCCGGATCGAGGTCGACGCCGAGCCGAGCGGCGTCAACTTATTCCTACACATCTGGAAGTAGATGGCAGAAGGCGCGGTCCAGCACCCAAGCTTCGACGAGTCGCTTGCAACCATCAATCTGGCTGGGGCGCGCCTAGGGTATCTATTATCGGCCGTGCTCATGCCGGCCGGCGCGCTGCTGGACATCGTCGTTGTTCCGGGTAGGGCCGCCTCGTTCTTGGTGATTCGCCTGGCGGCGGGGGCTGTGGCGCTCGTATTACTGGCGGTTACGCGAATGCCGGCGGCCGCGCGGCACCCAGTGCTGCTAGGCGCCGGGCCGCCGCTGCTATGCGCAAGCGCGATCGAGTTGTTGATCGTTCGTTTGAGCGGCGCGACGTCTACGTACTACGCCGGGCTCAACCTGTGCATTCTAGCGGTGGCCGTTCTCTACACCTGGCGCTGGCAGCAAGCAGCGCTGGTCAGCTCAGCAATCTTGGGCCTGTGGGTGATTCCCGCCTTGCCCGACATGCTGGCTGGGCGGCTGGAATTTGCGCAATTTTTCAGTAATTTATACTTTCTGACGTTGACCTCTGTGATTGCCGTGGCCTCTGCGGTCATTCGCTACCGCTCGGCTCAGCGCGAGCATGAGGCACGTCTAGGCCTAGCTGAAACGAGCATCGAGCTGTCGGCCACGCTGGAGCGCGTGCGCGAGCTGGACCGCCTGAAGAACGAATTTTTCGCCAATGTCTCGCATGAGCTTCGCACGCCACTCACGCTGATCCTCACGCCCATCGAGGACCTGCTCACGCGCCAGTTCTCGGACGGCGCCCGCGACGCGCTGCTCGTGATTCGACGCAATGCTTATCGGTTGCTGCGCCTGATTGACGATTTGCTCGATCTCGCACGGCTGGACGTGGGTGGCTTGCGCCTGCACGTGGCCGAGCTGGATTTGATCGAGCTCGGCAACCGGGTCGCGGATGCGGCGCGGGCCACGGCTGAAGTCCGCGGCATCGCGCTGTCCGTCGAAGCAACGGCCCAAGAGCTCCCGGCCTTCGGCGACCCGCACCGCCTCGAGATCGTGCTGACGAACCTGCTCGGCAACGCGCTGAAGTTCTCAGACGACGGCGCCCAGATCACGATTGGCATTTGGAGCACAGACGCACGCGTCGGCTTCGCTGTCAGCGACACGGGGCGCGGCATCGCCGAGGGCGATCTAGAGCGGATTTTCGAGCGGTTTTACCAGGTCGAGGGCTCGGAGCGGCGGCGCCAGGGCGGCGCCGGCATCGGCCTCGCCCTAGCCAAGAAGCTGGTCGAGCTGCACGGCGGAACCTTGAGCGTCAAAAGCCAGCTCGGCGTCGGTTCGACTTTCAACGTCAGCCTACCCCGTGGTCGAGCGCATTTCCCGGATGAAGTGCTCGAGCGTCGGCGTGTGAAGGTCGAGCTGCACCCGGGGCGGCGCTCGAATGACCGAGTGAACGAGTTGCCGAGCGAAGCCTTGCTCGACCCGCCGGCGCTCGAGCCGGATGCCGAACCGCTACGCATGGACCGCGGGCGTAGGGCGCGTATTTTGGTGGCAGAAGACGAGCAAGACCTGCGGGAGTACATCGAGACCGCGCTCAAGCCTTACTACGACGTCACGAGCGTCGGCGATGGAGCAGCGGCGCTCAAGCGCCTCAAGGCCGGCCGGGTAGACTTGGTACTGACGGATTTGATGATGCCCGGGACCAGCGGAACCGATCTATGTCGAAAGATCAAACAGGACCCGAGCCTTCGTAGCCTGCCGGTAATCGTGCTCACGGCGCTGTCCAGTACCGACAACGTCCTCGACGCCTACTCGGCCGGGGCAGACGACTTCGTCACCAAGCCGTTTCACAGCCGCGTGCTCGTCGCCCGCATCAACGCCCAGCTGAAGCTCCGCGCCCTGGGTTTCCAAATCGCGGATCAAGCACGGCTGGCGACAGCCGGAATGCTCGCCGGCGGCGTATCGCACGAGGTCAAAAACCCGCTGAACGCGATCGCCAACGCCGCTCGCCTCCTGCCGAACGCCAAGGACCGGCCCGAGCTCGAGCTGAAACTCTTGGACATCATCATCCTGGGCGCAAAGCGCATCGAGGACATCGTCAATTCACTGGAAGAACACGTTCACCCGGCAGAAGGCGCTCAGACGTTGCCCTGCGATGTGAAATCGGGGGTAGAGTCATCGCTTCGTCTGTTGGAGCACAAGATGAACGGCGTCCTCGTCCACGCGGAGTACCGCAGCACTCGCCCGGTGCTTGCGCTAGCCCGTGAGCTGAACCACGTGTTCTTGAATTTGCTCGACAACGCAGTCCGCGCCGGCTCTTCCAACATTTGGATTCGACTGGAGGATAGCGAAGCGCACGTGCTGCTCAGCATCTCCGACGATGGCCCTGGCGTGGCGCAGGAAAGCGCCGAGTTGATCTTCGAGCCCTTCTTCACCACGCGCGCAATCGGGCAAGGCATGGGGCTCGGCCTGTACCTATCCCGCCGCATCGTGGAGAGCTGCGGCGGCAGCCTGCAGTATCGGCCACGCCAGACCGGCGGCGCTGAATTTGTGGTCGAGTTGCCCAGCGGCGAGGCAACGTCGTGAACGCCAAGGTGCTGTTCGTCGACGACGACGAGAGCAACCTCATTGTGTGTCGCGAGGCATGTGGCGATGAATTCTCGGTACTTACCGCCGCCTGCGCGGAAGCAGCGCTGGACATCCTGGCTAAGCACGAGATCGGCGCAATCATCGCCGATCAGAGGATGCCAGGCACGACGGGGGTCGCCTTGCTGGAGCGCGTCCGCGCGGAATACCCGGACACCGTACGCCTCCTCATCACCGCCTACAGTGACATCCGCGCTGCAATCGAGGCGATCAACTGCGGCAACGTACGGCGTTACCTGAAGAAGCCCTGGTTACCGGAGGAGCTACGCAACGAGGTGCGCGACGCGCTTTCCGTCTACCGTTCCAAGCGCGAGCGGGACGCGCTCGAGATTCGATTGCGTGAAACCGAGCGGGTTTACGCACTCGGCGTGGTCGCGGCGAGCATCGGACACGAGCTCAAGAATCCAATCGGCTGGATCATGAACAATCTGTCCTTCGTGCAGCGGGAGCTGCACCGGCTGAAGAGCCCCCTCGAGCCGGAGCGCCTGAACGCCTTGCTCGAAGACGTTGACGCGAGTTTGACGGACACGCGGTCCGGGGTCGACCGCCTGCTGGAAATTGTACGAAGCATCGAGGCCGCCAGCCGCGTCAACGTAGCGGACGTCCAGATCGTCGACCTGTCCGAGGTTTTACGACAAAGCCTGCGCCTGGTTTCGAGTCAGCTTCGCCAAAGTTCTTCGCTGGAAGTGAACGTGGTCGGTACGCCGCGGGTGCGTGGCTCGAGCACGAAGTTAGGGCAGGTCATGCTGAACCTGCTCGTCAATGCGATTCAAGTCTTGGCGGCTCGTCCGAGTGACAATAACGCCATCAGCGTGCGGCTACGCGAACAAGGCTCGAGCGCCATCTTTGAGGTCGCAGACAACGGCCCGGGCGTCCCCCCCGAGACGAAAGACAAGATTTTCGATCCGTTCTTCACCACGAAGGCGCTCGGGTCCGGGCTCGGCCTCGCCATCTCACGCCGCATCGTCGACGAAGCCGGGGGTGAGCTGAGCGTCGAACGCGACGCCGAGCTCGGCGGGGCCTGCTTCAGGCTGAAGCTCCCGCTGGAGCGGGCCTTATAGCCACCATCAGTGCCTGCCCACGGGGCGCAGCCCGATGTTCGCGATGTTGGCCCGTTAGAACTCGGGTCAGTTCGACCCTGCACCGCAGCGGGCGAAAACGGTAACCGATGCGCTCTCGCTAGTTAGAGCGTCGATGTGCCCGTCGCTCGCGCTCACGCGCAACGTGCGCGCGCTGATCCCCGGAGGCAAGGTCCCGTTGACTTCAGCCTCGACGCGACCACCGGGCCAGGTAACGGCGTAGTGCTGCAACGCGCACGGCTTCAATGTCGGATTGTCGAACGAAACGGTGAGGCTTTGGTAGACGATGCTCTCCCGAGAACCGACAACTTGGACGACGGTGGCATGTACGACGTTACTTGCCGCGGCGCGGCAACCGAACGCGACAAGCGCGAGGGATGCCGCCCGCAGCACACGCGGCAGGCTAAGTGAGCCACGACCGCTGATCACTGAAGCGGTACGTCGAGCGCAGCGCCGGTGTACGTGACGGTCTTGTCCGGCGTAGCCGCCGAGGAAAAGCCCACTGGTTTAGTCGGGCTGACCTGCACGATTTGAAACATGCGCGACTGCAACATGCCGGTGAACATGCCGCTACGCGCGCCGATGCTGAGCGTGTGGGTTGCGTCGTTCCAGCGCAGCGCGATGGTGGAGAACGCACCCTTTTCGTAGTCGTACGTCAGGCCTTGATCTTCGTACAACGTGAACGCGCCGTCCGCGCCGGTATAAACATAGAGCGTGATCGGATCGGCAGGCTTTTCACCGGTGTATTGCAGGTCCGGGCCGAAAGGAATGATCGAACCGGCCCGCACGTGGACGGGCAGCGAGTCGAAGGCCGCGGCGGCAGTGATGCTCGCGCCGCCCGCAGAGCGCACGCCGGTCCAGAAGTCGTACCAACCCGCGGCGGTCGGCAAATAGACCGAGCGCGAGCGAGCGTTGTAAGTCGTGATCGGGCTCACCAAGAGGGCGGGGCCGAACATGTACTGGTCAGCGATCACGCGTGCCTTGGCGTCGGTGCGGTAGTCCATCACCAAGGGGCGCATGATGGTGCCGGCGTTTTGCGTCACGGCGCCCGCCAACGAATAGATGTAAGGCAGCATGCGATAACGAAGCTTGTCGAACTTCAACATTGCCGCGTACGCCGGACTGGTGTCGCCCCCGAACTCCCAAATTTCGCGCAGCGGTGCTTCGCCATGAATGCGCGTGAGCGGCAAGAAGGTCGCATACTCGAACCAGCGCGTATTCAGCTCGCGCCATTCAGTGGTATCGGCCGCTGTGGGCGTGGTCGCAGCGAAGCGCGGTGGCGGGGCGAAGCCGCCGCTATCGAGCGTCCAATACGGCATGCCCGAGACTGAGAAGCCCAAACCCGCTGGAATTTGCTTCTTCAGAGCAGTCCAGGTCGAGGTGATGTCTCCCGACCAAGTTGCCGCGGCGTAGCGTTGCTGACCTGCAAAGCCATTTCGAGTCAGCGTGAAAACACGCTGGTTCGGCGCCACGCCTCGTTGGCCTTCGTAAATTGCTTGGCTGTTGACCAGCGAAAAGCCGTTCAACATCCGCGATCCGGAGCCGAGCGCAGTGGGGTTCATGTGCAGCTGCGTGCTGTTGACTTGCGCGGCAATGCTCGTGAACGGCCCTTCGACGAGGTCCGGCTCGGTGGCATCCATCCACCAGGCGTCTACACCTTTGGAAAATAGCTTGTCGTTGATCTGCGACCAGTAAAGCTGACGCGCACCAGCGTTGAACGCATCGTAAAAGGTGAATGACGGCGTGTTCCCGGTCATGCCCGAGTAAACGAAGTCCTTCTGCATCTCGGTCAGGTTGAGCTGATAGAGAAAGCCAGGCATGGCATTGAGCGCCGTGAAGTTAGCCGTTCCGGTGTAGAACTTTGGCCAAACGGAAATCATGAAATGGGCGTGATACGTATCGTGGATGGTCTTGATCATGCCCGCGGGATCGGGATAGCGAGTCGGGTCGAACTCGTGTGACCCCCACGCCGCCATCGTCCAGTACTGCCAATCTTGCACGATGTTATCGATCGGCGCGCTGCGATCCCGATAACCTTTGAGCACGTCCGTGATTTCGGCCGCGGATTTGTAGTGCTCACGGCATTGCCAAAGCCCGTACGCCCAAAGCGGCATCATGGGCGCTTGCCCCGTCAACCGTCGATAACCACCGACCACTTGGTCCAGCTCCGGACCATAAACGAAGTAGTAATCGATGCCGTCGCCCACTTGGGACCAGAGCGACGTGGTGCGATTTGCGACCGGCGGCTTCCACAGCAAACGCAGGATGTTCACGCCGATGTCACTCGACCACTGCAAGTGAACCGGCACCTTTTGGCCAGCGGTCAGCTGAACGTGTGCAATGTCCTCGTTCGGAAGCCAGCCCTGGCGGTAGTGATCGACCACGAGCTGGTCGTTCACCGTCAGTTTGATGTCGCCCGATGAAAAGGTACGGAAGGTGTAGTCGCCAGTCGTGGGCGCGGTCACCGTGCCCGACCAGTCCACCGTGCCGGAGCTCGCTGTCACGTCCCCGGACTCGCCGCCGGTGCCATAAAGACCGGTCACTCCCGGAAGCGGCACCGCGGGCGTGATGTCACCGAACCGAGAGAAGGAGGTGTTGTCCCACAGGATGCCATAGCCTTTGCTCGACACCAGATAGGGGATCACGACCTCCGTATTGTATTGATGCAGGTCCAGGTCGGTGTCTTTGATGTCAATCAAGCCGTGCTGATGTTGGCCGAGGCCGTACAGCGATTCGTCGCTGTTCGGCGCCCATTCCTGGCGCACGTTGCTCGTTGTTTCACCCTGCACGGTGGCTGCGGTCACCGTCTTACCGCCGCCGGCTTTCTCAGCCAGAATCACGGTTCCGCTCGGATCCGTGAAGGTGACGGCGCCGGTCGCGAGATCGACCTTCGCGGTCAACTTGGCGGTGCTCACGCTCGCCTGCGTCGCTGTGTTCGTGGTCGTGAATGCCGTGGGCACGCAGTGCTTGGGCGCCGTCGCCAAGCTCGAATGCGTGAAGAACGCGGCCGCCTGCGCGTAGGCGACGCGCACGACGTCCTCCGCACAGACCTCGATTTTGAGCATCCCACCGGGCACGCTCAAGACCGGTAAATCAGTGCCCGCCACCACCGAGGCTCCGCCGCTACCCCCGGACCCCGCACCGCCACCCAGGCTGTCCATGCCTCCGCCTGCGGACACGCCGCCAGAGCCGGCGCCCATCGCGGCGTCACCAGCACTCGGATTGCCCGCACCGCCGGTCGAAACGCCTCCGGTCGCCGTGCTGCCGCCCATTGCTTGCGAAGGCCGGCCGCCGCCACTCTGTGAACAAGCCAGGGGAAGCAAACCGAAAACCAGAGCGCCCAGGCCGGTGCCGAATCTGGAGTGCAAGCGAATGCGTCCCTTCCTGTTAAGCTCGTGGCGCCCGTCACGAGTGCAACGTGCGTGTCGATAATCTTCGAGATATCCCATGGTCTTTGCTGGCGCACGCGCGGCGTAAGCCGGGCGGCAACGCGCAACTTAGCCCGAATCGCGGCCCGCGTCCGAAGCCAAATCTGCCGCTTTGTGGGCTCTGGGCGCTGCGCCGGCAAGCGGCGTGGCCGCCACGCTGGAAGAACACGCTCACAACGCAGGACTGCGGCACGGGCGGGCCAAGCTCGAGCCGGCCCCGGATTAGCTGGAGCGCAAGCGCGCGATCTTCAGCAGCAGGTAGTCGCGTTCGGGAATGCTTGCGGTCTTCTCGGCTGCGGCTTGGTAGTGTCGCAGGGCTGCGGTGACCTGGCCCGAGCGTTCGAGCAGGTGTGCGCGCACGGCCGCCACGCGGTAGTGATCTTTGATCCGCGGATCCTGATCCAGCTGCTCCAGCAGCGCGAGGCCTTCGCCCGGCCCCTGGGCCATCGCGACGGCCACCGCGTGGTTCAGCGCGACCGCGGGGTTATCCGCCAAACGCATGAGCACGCGGTACAGGGCGGCGATTTGCGGCCAATCCGTGTCTTCGGCGCGCTCGGCCTCGTCGTGTAGCGCGGCGATGGCGGCCTGTAACAGGTACGAGCCCGCCAGCCCGCGCGTCATCGCTTCAGTCACAAGCTGCGTGCCTTCGGCTATCGCTCGTGTGTCCCACAGCGAACGGTCCTGCTCGTCGAGTGGGATGATCTCGCCGTTCGGTCCGGACCGCGCCGGCCGCCGCGCGTCGGTGAGCAACATGAGCGCGAGCAAACCACTCACCTCAGCGTTGTCCGGCATTTGCTGGTGAGCCGCGCGCGCCAAGCGGATGGCTTCCGTCGAGAGATCCAGGCGTTGGTGCGCTTCCCCCGAACTCGCGGCGTACCCCTCGTTGAAGATCAAATACAACACATGAAGCACCGCGCTCAGGCTTGCCCCGCGCTGTTCGGGCGGTGGCATCGCAAACCCGACACCCGAGCTCTTGATGCTCTGCTTCGCGCGGCTAATTCGCTGAGCCATCGTCGCCTCGGGCACCAGGAATGCGTTCGCTATTTCGGTCGTGGTAAGGCCGCCAACCGCACGCAGCGTGAGCGCAATCGCAGAAGGGCGAGTGAGGGCCGGGTGGCAGCACATGAACAGCAGCACCAGCGAATCGTCCTTGTGCACGGCGGCTTCATCGGGCGGCGGGAGCACGTTTTCCTCGGGCGGGGTTTCGAGCACGCTCTGAGTTTCGCGTCGGCGACGCGCCGACTCCGAGCGGATCTGATCGGTGAGCTTGCGAGCGGCGACTTGAATCAGCCAGGCTCGTGGGTTTTCGGGCAGACCGGCGCTTGGCCACTGCAGCGCCGCGGCGCTGAGCGCTTCTTGCACCGCGTCCTCTGCGGCGCCGAAGTCGCCGTAGCGCCGAACGACCGCACCGAGCACCTGCGGGGCCAGCTCACGAAGCAGGTGCTCGCCGGTCGTGTTCATTGCGCCCGTGCTTTACCCTACAGCGAGTCGGGCGGCGCACTCATGACTTGCCGCACTTCGATCGGAATGGCGAGCGGCTTGCCGCCAGGGCCCGGCGCAGTAGATGCCTGCGCGGCGATGGCGTAAGCGCGCTCCGCGTTCTCGACATCCACGATCCAATAACCCACTAGAAACTCCTTAGACTCGGCAAAAGGCCCATCTGTTACTTCTGGAGCCGGGCCGCCGTGCGAACGGACGATCCGCGCCCGCCCCGGTGGGGCCAAGCCCTCGGCAGAAGCGAGCTCGCCGGCTTCACGAAGGCCGCGGTTCAACTCCTTCATGAATTGAATGTGGGCTCGGAACTCCTCCGGCTTCCATTCGTTGGTCTGGTATTGTCCTGTGCCGCGAGGCGCGTGCATCATCAGCATGAATTTCATGGCAGGTTCTCCTTCTCGGTGTTCGTTCACGCGCCGTTGAACGCGGCCTGCAGCTTGGCCAGTTCGAGCTTTTGCATACCCATCATGGCCTGCATCGCCCGGCCAGATTTGGCTCGATCTTTATCGCAAAGCATAGTTCCGAGCTGCTTCGGAACGATTTGCCAAGATACCCCGAACTGATCGACGAGCCAGCCGCACTGCACCGGCTTACCGCCGTTCGCCGTCAGGGCGTTCCACAGCCGATCGATCTCGGCCTGTGTCTCGACCTGCACCATGAGGGAGAAGCCCTGCCCGAACGTAAACGAAGGACCACCGTTCAAGGCGATGTACGTCTGCCCGAGCAGCTCGAAAGTGATCGAGAGGACGGAGCCCTCCGGCTTCGGCCCCCCCGCGGGATAGCGCATGGTCTCTTTGATCGTTCCGTCAAAGAGCGAGGTGTACAGCTTCGCTGCCTCTTCGGCCTGGGTGTCGTAAGTGAGAAAGGTAGTGATCGAGGTGGTCATGATGGCTCTCCGTTGTATTGGCCGGGCCTGTCCCGGTGTCAGCCAGAGGTCGGAGCCGACCCGTCGCCCTCGACATGACCGACGCGCTTTTTTTATTTCCTGATTTACCAATAATATCAGTAAGTTACAAAATACGCTCCCAGGGTGGCGGAACTCGAGCTCAAAGCGCGAGCCGAATGCGGCGGTAATGACGCCAGCCACCGGGCCGCCGAAGTGAGCAAATCGCGCGACGGGAGCTGCCGCGCAAAAAAACTCTGCCTGCTGTTGCCGCACTCGCGACACTCTCTCGGACGCGCGAATTGCCCGCTCAACGCAGCACGATTCCAGGTGCTGAATGCGCGGGGCGCAGTGCAACTCGCATTGTTTGGTGTGGGCTCACCCGCAGCACTGACTTCGCGCGTGCAAGCTCTGCGATATGCGGCACTAGCGGCATATTCTTACGGCGCTCTATTCACTGCCTCGCCGCGCGTAGCCGTTGATTGGATTGGATTGATGTCAGTCAGTGGCGTATGTTCACGGATGACGACGCCGTTGCGTCTGTCGTGAGAACACCCCTTTTGGGGTGCGTGCGTAGTGCGACCAAACCGAGGTCAGTTCGACATGAAAACTACCGTCCGTTTTCTGTGCGTTGGCATCGCCATCGTCGGCTCAAGCGCGTGCAGCAGCTCTCGCGACTCGAACACCGTGAGCCCACCCGGCGTGCTGAACCCCGGCGCCAGTGGCGCCTCCGCCGCGCCCGGCACGGGAACGGGCGCGGCGCCCGGCGGCCTAATCGTATCGGACGTGGGCGGCTCTTCTAATACGGATCAGAGCTGCAACGGTGGCTCCTGCGCTTGCCCATCCGGCAGCACGACGACCATTAGCGGCTTCGTGTACGACCCAGCGGGAAAAAATCCGCTCTATAATATCTCCGTATACGTGCTGGATCCGAGCTCGCCTTTGCCGAGTTTGGACAACGTGCCGGTGGCGTGCGGCTGTGCTCAGCTGCTCCCCGCGAAAGTGTTGGCCACGGGCTCCCCCACGGATGCCACGGGGCATTTTGAAATCCCGTGCGCGCCGAGCGGGACCGTCAGCTTGGTCGTGCAGACTGGCAAATGGCGCAGGCAATACGACGGCATCGCCATCACTCCAAATCAAGACAACAAGGTCATGAACCTGCGCCTGCCGGCAAACTCTGCCGAAGGCTCGCTGCCCAACATCGCCATCTCCACGGGCGCTTATGACTCCTTTGAGTGCCTGCCGCTACGCATGGGCGTGTCGGCCAGTGAGTACGTCGCTGGCTCTGCCGCCGGCGGCCACATTCACATTTACACCGGTCATAATGGCGCCGCGACAGCAGCCGCTGGAGTGCCGTCGTTCAGCAACCTGTGGGATTCGCAAGAGCACTTGAATGAGCATGACGTGGTGATCCTGTCGTGTGAGGGTCAAGAAACCACCGGCGGCACCCCAGGCAAGCCGGTGGATGCGACAGAACAGGGCTACCTGATGAACTACGCCAACGCCGGCGGCCGGGTGTTTGCGTCGCATTATCAATACGCTTGGTTCAACACGGGGCCCTTTGCGACGGCGCCCAATAACATCGCAACCTGGTCTACCGGCCAGCAACTGGTGGATGACACGCAAGCCGTTCCCGCCGTTGTCGACGCGACGCTCAGTACAGGTGCTGCGTTTCCCGAGGGCGCTGCGCTCGGGCAGTGGTTGGGCCTGGTCGGCGCGCTCACCAACAATCAGCTGCCGATCTGGTATGCGCGGAACAACGTGCAAGCGCTCGCGGCGCCCCCGTCCACCGAGTGGATCCATCTCGACGCCAGCGTGCCCACGGCAGCTTCGGCCCCTCAGTACTTTTCGGTGGACACGCCGATCGGCGCCGCCAGCAACGCGGTTTGCGGCCGCATGGTGTACAGCGATCTGCACGTGACTGGCGGCCCCGGCCAGAATGCGCCAGGCGTCGCGCCGGACTATCCGGCGGCGGCTGGCACAGGCGCCATGGGCGGAGGCCGTCCGGGCGCGGCGCGCGCTGGCGTCGTCCCGACCGGGTGCGCGGACCGCCCGCTCACGCCCCAAGAAGAAGCGCTCGAGTTCATGCTCTTCGACCTGTCATCGTGCCTGGTGCCAATCGGCAGTCCTCCCAAGCCGATCGTGAAGTAACAAAGCCCCGCTCTTTACTGCGCGTGGGAGTGAAGTTCGCTGAGCGCTAGCTCGACCTTGAACAGGTCTTTCAGCTTGATGGCGCCAAACATCGCCTTGTATTGAGCGATTCCCCAGCGGCTCGGCTGAAGCTCGAATTCGGCCCGATACGTGGCGCCGTCTTTGCGCACGTCGAAGGCCAGCGGTTGGGTACCGCCTGCAAGCTGTAACTGGCCGTCAACGTGATAGCCATCGCCGACCGGCACGGCAGTGCCGGTGTATGAGGCCGTGGGGCATGCCCGATCTCTTAAGCACCGACAGCCCCAAGATGCAGGGCGATTCGCG
>JBDTYJ010000055.1:0-21601 GCA_040005755.1 Pseudomonadota bacterium | reverse complement strand
AGCTCGTGCGCACAGAACATGTTCTCCGAGCGCAGCACGTGCGTGCCGTTCAGCCAAACATCGGCCAGCGTAGCGAGCCCGTCCAGCTCGAGCCAAAGCGCTTCGCCTTCGGCGCAAGGCGTGCTCGAAAAACGTGCACGATACCACCAGTCCGAGGCGTCGAAGTTCTGAGCGGAAGTGAAGTCCCAACGCTTCTCAGCGCGTAGCGCGCTGGCTACCGTCCCGGGGCAGGTGGCGTTGGACCAGGTCAGTGACGTCGCGCAGGCCTCGAGCTCAGCCGCTGAAGTTGGCAGCGGGCCGGACGCGGGAGCCACCTCGGCCAGTTGCCAGCCGCTTTCGATCGGCTCGATTCCGTAGTTCGTCGCAGCACGGATTCGGGCCATGGCTGGTTCAGGCGAGCGCGTCGAGCGCGGACATGCCGGTATCCCAGTGCTTCGCCATGTCTTCGAAGATCGGCTCGAAATCCACCGGCTTCTTGGAGCTGGCAGCGCGCGCGCCCTTCAAGATCAAGGCCTTCGCGCTGCTCGAAATTTCCTCGAACGACTGGGCGATTTGCGCATACGGCTTGCCCGTGTGCGCGCCGAGCCAGCGCAAGTATTCGGCGCTGAGCTCGTAGCCCGAGCCAACCTGCCGCGTCGTCGCGAACGCGAACGCATGATAGTAATTGATGCCGCGCGAGCGGATGTAATCGAGCTCGCTCGCGAAGTGCTTGCCAAAACGACGAATGGGGTTCGTTTCCGGACGGCGGCCGAGCCAGGCGCGTAGCTGATCCTCCGAGCGTAAGGCAAGCTGAGCGAGCGATAGCTGCTTGACTCGATCCACCTTCACGAGCTCCGCGAACAGCGGCATGAAGGTCGGGTCTGGAGCCGCATCCAAGCGGAAGGTCTTGACGAAATCCTCCCCCTCGAGCTGAAAATAGCCGGCATTGTGGAAGTAGCCGAGCTGCTTTTGTTCCACGTCAATCGACTCGATGACGATGGTGCTCTTGGTGTGTGTGGTGCGGTAATCCGTACCCGCGGTGTCTGGCAGCCAGAATGCGTCCGCCTCCGTGAACACCAAGCGACCCTGGCCGACGTGAAACACCGTGTGCTCCAAAATCGGCTTCCACACGTTTAGCTCTTGCACGCCGACGCCATACAGCACGTTCAGGTCGACGTGCGGCGGCTTGTAAAACGTCCACTGATCGCCGTCGAAATCACTCGCCAGCGTGAAGGCGAGCACGGGCGTCGGATCCAGCTTTGCGGAATGCAGGACCTCAAGCCAGACATCGACGTAACAGTTCTTTTCGACCCAAGCTCGGGATTCAGCGTGCAGCGCGTGGCGCTGGTAGTTCGCCGCATCGAGACCCCAAACCGAGCTTCGACTCATGGCCACAACCTGTCACGAACGCTCTTCGGCCATTCAGTAGGAATGAAGCCGTGCGTACGGAACAGGGCCATCACCACGCGCTCCATGCCGAAACCGAGGCACGCAGTTTGGGCAATGGCACCGTCCGGCGTGCTGATGTCGAAGATCTTGCCGAAATGCTCTTGGTGATAGTTGAACGAGCAAACCGCGGTCGGCTTCTCCTCCGAAATCACTGGCACGAGCACCTCGAACTTCAGCTTTTGTTCTTTTTGACTGGCGGCGAGCATGCGCCCCCCGCGGCCGAAGAACGGGTCTGCCGCGACGTCCGACTTCGCAGGCAGCCCGAGCGACAACAACAGCTCCACCCCGCGCGCGAGCCACATGTTGCGCCACTCAATCACCGCGTCCGGAGAGCCAACGCGCACGAACTCACGCACGCGGAACGCTTGCATGCGGGTCGGCTCAGGTGACGGCTCGTGCCGGAACACCCAGTTTTGCATGTCGACCAGGCGCCCCTCGAGAGGAACGATACCCGTAAAGCTCGGATAAACGGGGTAACAAGCTGCCGGGGTCAAGACCACGCCGGTCATCTTCTGCAAATCATCCCACGGCTTTTTTTCGTGAATGCGCTCGCTCAGCTCTTTGTGCTGCAGGTCCGTACCGAAGAACGAAAACACCGTGCCCGCGAGCTGCGGGAAGGAGTCCAGGTACTCGCTCTTCTCGAACACTTGGCGATCCAAGATGGGTGGGAATGCCATCACTTCCGCGCCGTCGTTTGCGGCCAGGCGTGTGACCAAGTCGTTGAAGCGCGCCAGCACGTCTTCGAACACCGCGCCGCGACCGAAGGCGCCAGGCACGCCCACCGGAATGATCAGCTTGTGGCGAACGAGGTTGTCGTAGAGATCCTGCGAAGAAAAAATATTGGGCATGGCTCTTCAATCGTCCTTCAACACGAGCAACATCGAGGCGTTGGTGGCGTAGATTCGATCGTTGCCGACCATCAGGGCTGCCGAGAGCGCATCCCGCAAATGCAGGCCAATCGAGAACTTGGAGTCGTTCTTGTAACCCATGATTCCGCAGATCGAGAGACAGCGGTGCACGATGTCGCTCAGCGTCTGGGAAGTGGAAACTTTGACGTTGTTCATCTTCAGCGCGAACGCGATGGACGACAGCACCTCCGTACCCGCGTCGGGGGCGCTCATTAGCTCTTCACACTCAGCGGCGACGTCATGCACGTTCGCGCGCATGCTCTGCAAAAGCCCGGAAACCTCCGCCAAACGCAGCGCGCTGGGCGGCGTGGTGCCCGGCTTGGCGCGCGCCTGCGTGCGCACGAACGCGCGCGCCTTCGACACTGCCGCAGTGGCGATGCCCAGCCAAGCATTGGCCCAAAGCACGTGAGAGAAGGGCACCATGGTGTGGCCGGCGATATCCGAAAACGGCGTTTCCATGATCTGGGCCACGACGCCCGTAGAGCGCAACTTGAACGGCGGGCTGCACGTGCCGCGCATACCGAGCGTGTCCCAGTTGCCGTTCTGCTCCAGCGTGTAGTCCGCTTTGCGCACTAGCACGAGCGATTGGTCGTTGGGCGGGGCCTCTGGAGCACGCCGCGCAGTGACCAAGAGGTCGTCGGCGTGCGCACCGTAGGAAATGGTCGTGGCGTCCTTGTCCAGCTTGAAGCGGTCGCCTTGGCGCTCGACCGAGCACACGCTGGTCCGCATTTCCCCGCCCACGCCGGCTTCCGACGTAACGGACGCGATCAGATTCTGCTTCTCGACCAGTTCTTGCAAATAGGCGCGGAAAAACGGGGAAGAGTAGGAATGCCGCACCAGGCACGCCACTTGAATCTGGTGCATCGCGAAGACCATGGCGGTGGCCGAGCAATGCTGACCGAGCGCTTCGCACATCTGCGAAAGCTCGATCATGCCGGAGCCCAGGCCGCCTAGCTCGGTCGGAATGAAGGCAGACAGCAGGCGTGCCTCTTTGAGCGCATCCACCGCTTCTTTCGGAAAGCGTGAGTCGCGGTCTACGGCGCGCGCGTTCGGGCCGGCGACTTCCACACCGATGCGTGCTGCGGCGGCTACGTGGCGAGAGTCGGTTGGTCTGTTTCCCACGGGGTTTTCCTCTCGGCGCGGCTACGCGCCAGCCGTCAGTTCTTCAATCGCACTGCGAATGGACGCGAGGCTTTCGAACACGCCACGCTTCAGCATCCGATCCGGGAACTCCACGTCGAACTTGCCTTCGAGTGCGAGCATCACGTTCACGCTCGCGTGCGAGGTGAGGCCCGCCTGATAAAGGTCGGCGTCCTCACTCAGCGTTGCTGCGTCCACCGACAAGCGACCGTGTTCCTTCAGAATCGTCCGAATGTCCTCAATCATCGCGGGTCCTTTTCCCTTGTCACGGGCCCCCAACAGGAGCCTATCAGATCGCGTAATTTCCCCGAACTGGTTCTCCGACGCAAGCTAGTGCAGCGCATACGAGGTAGCGTGAAGTATTTTGCCGGTGCGCTGCACTAGTAGCCTGCGAAGCAGGCGTGGGGTTCCGGGGCGAAAGCCCCGGTGAGACAGCCTAGGGCACCGCTTGCCGCGAAGCGGAACAATCGCTTGCGATTGTTGATGGTACATCACAAGCGGTGCGCTGGCCCAACCCTTGCTGCCACACTCGCCAAATTTTTCTGCCGGCTGGCTCTCGAATAATTACTAAGCGGCCGGCGCCAGCACGGCTCCGGTGAGAATCAAGCCGCCTCCGCGCCGCCAGCGCCCCGCGAGCAACGCGCCCGGCGCAAACGGCGGGCTCGGGTTCAGGAACTGGGCTTGGAAAGTACCTGCACCGGTGTGCGGCGGATCGAGCTGCACTTCCAGGTCGCGCCAGTACAAGACCTGGCAAGACAGCGGGTATTGCAGTTTGTGAATGGCTTCTTTGGCCGAGAATACTACGTTCGCCAAATACTCAATTGGCCCAAGCTCCGCGCAGCGCGCGATCTCGCGCGCCGAACAGACGCGGCGCACGAAGTCCGCCGACGCGCGTGCATCCAGCTCCGCGTCCAGGCCGAGTGCTCGGTAGTCTTGGGTTTGGGCGACCGCAGCTGCGCAAAAGCCAGCGGTATGCGTGATGCTGCCCACGATGCCGCCCGGCCAGAGCGGCTCGCGGCGCGCCCCCCGCAGCACGGGAGTCGGCTGCAACCCAAGCGCTCGGAGCGCCGCGTGGGCGCACGCCCGCCCAGTCCGAAACTCCAGGCGGCGCGCTTCAGCCGCGTCCAGCATCAGCGCTTCTTCCTCGGGGAATACTTGAACCGAGTCGTTACTGAGATCGCTCGCGACCGTGGCCACTGCCGAGTCGAAGAGCTCGCTCAGCAGGCGTTGACGCTCCGCGAGCATCAGCCGTTCCTGCCCCAGCCCGCTCAGCTCGCCAGCATTTGGCGAGCGACGATGCCGAAGAACTGCGGATCACGCAGCAAGTAGCGGCTGGCCATGCGACGGGGGTTCTGCGCGAGCCGGTACGCCCACTCCAGCCCCGAATCCGACATCCACTTGGGCGCGCGAGTTTGCGCACCGGCGATGAAGTCCAAACTAGCGCCCACGCCGATGGCGACCGCGGAGCCCAATGCAGCGCGCTGCTCGTGGCTCCAGATTTCCTGCTTGGGCGCACCCAGCGCAACCAGCAACAAATCGGGCTTTGCCGCGGCAATGCGCGCCAGAATCGGCGCCTGCACTTCGGCGCTGCCATTGACGTCCACGCGCGCGGGGTCGACCCCCACGACTTGTAGCGCGGGGAATTGTTCCAGCAGCTTCTGCTTCGCTAGCTCCGCCGCACCGGCAGCGCCGCCCAAGAAATACACCCGGTGCCCGCGCTCAGCCGCCCGGCGCATCAGGGGCAGGATGAGATCCGAACCGGATACCTTTTCAGGCAGCGGTGTCTTGAGCAGGCGGGCCGCCCACATCAGGGGCATGCCATCCACCAGAGAAAGGCTCACTTGGTCGTAGGCCGCGCGAAAGCGCGGATCGTGCTCGACCTGCACCACGTGGTCCACGTTGGGCGTGAACACGGTGCCGCCCGCCTTCGCCGCGACCAACGCGTCGATTGCGTCCAAGGCGCCGCCCATATCGACCACGTCCACCAGCAACCCGCCGATGCGCACTCTAACGTCTGTCACGAACCGGTTCCCCCGATTACCACCGGCACGGTGCGCGCCAGCACGTAGAGATCCAGCCACGGCGACCAGCTGCGCACGTATTCAACATCCAGCAGCACGCGATTTTCGAACGACGAAGCATTGCGATCGGTCACCTGCCAGATGCCGGTCAGGCCGGGACGAACGCGCAAGATGATGGCTTCGTGCCCGTTCATGTCCGGGATCTCACGCTCGAGGTATGGGCGTGGCCCGACCAAGCTCATGTCACCAACGAACACGCTCCAAATCTGCGGCAGCTCGTCCAAACTGTAGCGACGCAGGATGCGGCCGATGCGCGTGACGCGCGGGTCCACCGTCAGCTTGTGGAACTCCTCGTACTCGGCTTGCAGCTTGGGATCGCGATCGAGCACCTCTTTTAGGCGCTTTTCGCCGTCGCCGTACATGGTGCGAAATTTGAACGCGGTGAAGCGCACGCCGTCTTGACCGAGGCGCTTCTGACTGTAGAAAATTGAGCCGCGCGAGTCGAGCTTCACCAGGATCGCCATGACGGCGATGAACGGCAGGATCAACAGCCCGCCAATGGTGGTCAGCGCCAGATCCATCGCGCGTTTGGCAAGGCGCGGGCCGCGTAGGAGGAGCTGGCGTTGCACCTCAATGCCGAGCACGCCGCCCAGGTTGTGCGTGGGCGCGCCGAAGTGCGCCATGGAGAACAGGTCGGGGATCACCAGCACGCTGGAGTAGCCGTCCGCGTAGCGCTCGATGACCGCCAGCAGCTTCGCGGCATCCATCTTCGGCATGGCAATGACGATGGATCGGATGTGCAGCCGCTGCGCGAGAATGGGCGCGAGCTCCAGACCGCCGACGACCGGTACGCCTTCCACTTCTGCGAACTGCTCCAGCGCGGAGCGCGTGGATGGCGTGTCGTAGTCATCTCGGACCGATTCCGGATGACGCACGGACTGAACCATCAGGTCGTCCTCGCCCCAGGTGGCGCGCACGGTGCCGTGTTTGGTCGGATCGTCGTCCAGAATGGCTACGGGTTTTAGGCCCAATTGTGGCCGGCTTTGCAGCGTAGCGACCACCGCGCGGCCGACTTTACCCGCGCCAATCACGACTACCGGCTGACCCCACCAGGAGCGCTTTGCGCAGGTGGAACGCAGCGTGCCGCGCCCGATGGGCACGAGGAACGCCGAGACCACCCAACCCAAGAGCCAGGCGCCATGCGAGACCGCGCTGATGGCGCCGCTGCGCGCGAGCACTGCGACCGCCCAAGAGCCGGTGAATATCAACAGCGTGGCCAGCGTGGCGCGGCGTAGTTCCTCGGGCGGGCTGGGCGGCGTTGGGGCGTACAACTGCAACGCGGCAAAGGTGGCAATGCACATCGGCACGATCGCAGCCACGCTGAAACGCTGCGTACCAGTGAGCGAGTCTCCCGCAAGCACGAAGCCCGCCGCCGCAGCGGACAGCGCAAGCGTGACTACGTCCGTCAGAATGAGCAGTGCGAAGGAGAGCAGTGGCCGCCCGGGGACGTGCAACCCGACAATGGACGGGTTCTTTCGGGCGCGCTGCGCGAGGCCTTTGCCTTTGTCGTGCGCGATCTGCACCTGCTCGATCAGCGCCTCGGCGATGGCGCGCGCGTCGCACGCGCCCATCCGTTTCAGGATGGCGCCGACATGTCCGCCGCTCTCGGCTTGAATCTTGAGGGCATCGCGCAGCTGCTGCGGCGTGATGATGCCTTTACGGATCAGGAGCTGACCGATCTCGTTATTTCGCCGGCGCCTTCTCTTGTAGAAGGCGGGCGCGCGTTGGCCCGAGCCGTTCGGGGGGGTTGCGACCAACACCGGCTTCGCTCCGAGACCCATTCAGCGGCGATTCAACCGAGAAGGGCGCGACCAATCCAGCTGGTCTTCGCCCCCTGAATCGCTACGCGAGCGATTTCTCGCATCAGCACGGGGTCGATACCGTCAGCGCGGATTTCAATTTGTGGGGCGCTGGTGAAGCCGCCAACCAGCACGTCATCCAACACACGGACCACGTTGTACTGGCCGCGTTTGAGACGAACGATGCGGTAGGTTGTTCCAGCAACCTGAATCATCCCTTTGACGATCTTTTCCATGATTCGTTCTTCTCCGCGCGAACAGTTACATACCGCTCCCGGCGCCAGCTGTGAAGCGATCAGATGAGCGGGGCCATGTTCCAGTGCAGGTTCAATCTGGTGCTGCCGAAACTAGCTGGAAATATTGACCAAGAGTCATTTTTGCCACGCGCCTCGCCCGGCTCTTCGGACGGCGCTCCGTCGACCTACTTGGCGGCTTGGATGAGCATAGTTCGCAGCTGTTCCACGCTGCGCGCGCCGATCAGCGCGACCGAAACGCCGTCTAGCCGGCTTGCATAGCGGAGCGCCAAGGTGGCCAGTGAAATTCCCTCTTCAGCCGCTTGCGCCCGGTATTCGGCCAATTGGGTGATTCGTTTCGTCACTTCTTCTTCCGAGCTGCAGTAGCCCTTCAAGTCGAGCTCCGTGTCTGGCTTGACCAGCAGGCCGTTCGCCAAAATCTCCCGAGCAATGATCGCGACTCCTTGGGCCTGTGCTCGCGGAATGAGCTCGCGAGCGCTGCCTTGTTCGAGCAAGCTGAGCACGCACTGCTCGGAGGCAACGCCGGTGTACTGCAGGCCCGCCAGGCCCGCGTCGAGCGCATCCACCGAGAGCCCGTAATGGCGGATTTTCCCGGAGCGTTTCAAGTCGTCGAGCACGGGTTCCCACTCGCCGCTCATCACCACATCCAACGGCACGCTGTGCAGCTGCAGCAAATCCACATAGTCGGTGCGCAGGCGACGTAGGCTGCCCTCGACCGCTTGCCGCAGGTATCCGGGAGAGAAATCCTGGCTGAGCGCACCCCGGGCTCCGCTGGGCAGCCGATCTCGGCGGATCTTGAGCGCCCGAATCAGTGGCCGGAGTAGCGGTTTGATGCGCGCGGCGAAACGGCGCCGTGTCGGCAGGCAGTAACCTGCCTTCGTGGCGATGATGATCCTGCTGCGCTGCTTGCGGAAGGCCTTGCCGAGCAGCACCTCACTCTCGCCCTGACTGTACATATCGGCGGTGTCGAAGAAATTGATGCCGGAATCCGCCGCAGCCGAAAAAAGCCTCAAGAAGCTCTTGGCGTCGCCTTGGAAGATGCCGCCGACGCGCGCGCAACCGAGACCGAACTCGGAGACTTTGAGATCCGTATTTCCGAACGCGCGTAACTTCATGGGCGCGAGTATCGCTCTTCAGCTCTCGGCGTGGAAGGGAGAACGGGCGCGCGCGCTGTGGCAAAGGTCTTGCGTGTGCGGCCCTTCGCGATCGACGCGGCACGGTGGTATACAGTTCGGCTAGTGACCGACGACAATCGAGTAGTGGTGATCGGAAGCGGCCCGGGTGGCGCTGCGGCGGCGGTGTTCCTGGAGCGAGCCGGAGCGGATGTCTTGGTGCTCGAAGCTGGACCTGAGCATTCCGAGCTAGGCCTGACGCTGCGTTTGCGCGGCATGACCGTCGCAAAGCACCGCCGCGTGTTGAACCAGCGTCTGCACGTGGCGCGCACGCTCGACCAAACCGCACAGGTGAACGAGGAGCTCGCGCCGGGTGGGCTGTCCAACCATTGGAGCTGCGCGGTGCCGCGTTTCTCCGAAGATGATTTTCGAGATGCGGAGCGCGCGGGTGAAGAGTGGCGGTGGCCGCTCGGTTACGCCGATCTCGCGCCCTGGTACGACCTTGTCGAGCCCTTGTTGCACGTGGCCGGGCCGACCAACAGCGTGCCGCAATTGCCTGCGGGCAAGGTGCGGGACGCTCGCCAGCTGGATCCGGATTGGCAAGCGGTTGTTTCGCCTGCCGAGCGCGAGGGCCGGTCGATTTTGCCGATGCCGTACGCATATGGGGCAGAATCCACGGTGACGTTCAGTGGTACGGTGTTCAACGCTTACGTGCGTTTGCTAAAGCCACTGCTGCGCGCCGGCCGGGTAAAGGCGCGTTATAGCTCGCGCGCCACACGTCTGGAGTGGTCGCCGGAAAATCGTCGGGTATCCGCGGTCCTGTTCCGTGACCCGCGTACCGGCGCTGAGGGTCGCATTCCCTGTCGCGCGGTCGTGGTCGCTGCTGGCGCGGTCAACAGCGCAGAGCTGCTCTTGCGCTCCGCCAACGCAGAGTTTCCGGACGGCCTGGGCAACGCCCACGGCGCGCTTGGCCGTTATCTTCATGACCACCCGCTCGGCAAGTTGGTGATCGACCTCGAGCGCGACATGTCCATTCATCCCGCCGCGTACATCACGCGGCGTTCCCTGGAGGGCTCCGCGCCTTTGTACGCCGCGGCGGGCATGCAGTGGAGTGGCGCGGCCATTTATGCCAAGAGCTTGCTCAAGCGCACTCCCGGGCGCTCGTCCGAAATCGGCTTCAGCGTGTTCGGCACGATGGTGCCGACGCGTGACAACTGGGTCGCGCTCGACAAGAGCGGCAAGAATGGGGACACCGGGCTAGAGCTGCACGTGAACCACCTTCCCGAAGCAATTTCGGTGTTGGACCAAGCCCGCGATCAGATCTTGGCGATGCTCACCGCCGCGGGCCTAAACCCGCGGGAGCGAATCTGGAAAATCGAGCCCGCCGGCAATTCCAACCACTATGGCGGCACGTGTCGCATGCATGCTTCTCCGCGCTACGGCGTGGTAGACGCCTTCAGCCGCGTGCACGGCGCATCCAACGTGGTCGTGGGCGACTCGGCCGTGTTCACCACCGGCCCTGAAAAGAATCCGGTGCTCACTTCAATGGCGCTCTCCGCGCGAGGCGCTGACCGCCTCGCGCAGGACTTGAAGAGCGGGGATCTTTAGGGATTTTTCAGGCCGCGCCCCGCCTCAACACGACTCAGTCGCTCTCTTCGAGAGGCTGAAGCCGGGAGCGAGGAGAGTGCTAGGCGTCGTAGCCTTTTTGGCCGACCAACGAGCGAGCGAAGCGGTAAGCCGAGTACGTGATGGGCGCGGTCACGAACGTGCGCTCGCGCAAACGGCCCAGGAAATTCGGTCGGAACCAGTTCGGGTCGAAGGAAATCTGGCCCTCGTTCACCAGAAAAGCGTCGGTTTTTGGGGCGACCTTTTCACCGAAGGTGAAAGCCAGCATGGGGCGCGGAGTTTGGCTGTTGTTCGGCATGCCGCGATGCCACAAGCGGGAGGTGCGCACCAGCACGTCCCCGGCGTTCAACGGAAAACGCGTCGTCAGCTTGTAACGCTGTTGAATCGCATAGCGCCAAAACTCATAGAAGCGCTTGTGAGTTCCCGGCAGCAAATCAATGGCCCCGTTCTCTAGATTGGTGTCCACGACCGCCACGTTCGCGATCATGAAGTCCTCTACGAACACGCCGTCCATGTGGTAGTGCTGCGCTACGCTTTTCGGCAGATTGAGGTTGCAGCTGACTCGCAGCGGCATCGGCTTTCGGTACAGCGAACGAATCAGCTCGAGCACGCCGTGCTCCTCCAGAGCTTGCAAGGCGAAGCGCGAACCTTCACCGGGAAAGCAGTTGAGGTGACCGCTGATATTACCGCCCCCGTTGAATAGCTTTCCCGAGCGCTTGGCTTCTTCGAACGTCGCGAAGACGCGCTCCTTCAGTTGCGTGAGCTGTTCCCGCGGCACGACGCCCGGAATGACGACGTACCCCTGTTCGGCGTAGGTCTTGCTCAGCGTTTCGGATTCACTCTTTGAGATTGCGCCCATGGCTGACTGATTTGACTTCTTGTGGTTTGCGGTTGGAGACGAGGCGGAATGAGTTCAATCCGGTGAATACGGGGGCAAATGCAGCTCGGCGAGCACGGGTAGCTGTAGGCTTTCCACCTGCCAGCGCTCGACGATGACGCCCTTCCTCAGCTCACTCAGGATCGGGATCAAGAACGCCAGAATCAGGCTCAGAAACAGGCCGGCGCCGAAGACGACGCCGGGCTTCGGCTTCTCGGGCTTCTGCGGTGCTTCGGCAGGAATGATGATTTGATAGCGGTGGTTGAACGCCGCCTGTGCGGTATCCAGCTCGATGCGCGTGGTGAGCAGGTCGTCGCGGAGCGCGCCATACTTGATCACGGTGCTAGATAGCTGTGCGGTGAGGGCCGGGTCCAGGTTGTCGCGTTGCAGCAGTTCGGTGATGTCCGGCGGTAGCAGGTCATCCACGGCGGTTCTGGGGCGCCCCCCAGCGCCGGCAGGCGCCTGGCCGTTCGCGGCGGCCATCCCGTCCCGTTGCCTGAGCTCGCCTTCCAGATCCTTGGCTTGAGCGCGCAGCAACGCGAGCTCAGACGGCGTGCCGGCTAGCATCGCGACCTGTTGTTCCTGGGCAACAACTTCGGGGTGCGAAGGCGTCAGCTTCAACTTCATGTCGTCGAGCTTGGCCTGGGCAGCGCGAAGCCGCTGGTCGCGATCGGCTTCAGCGCTTGCCAGCTTCGCGCGCACGGATTCCAAATTGGCCCTGAGCTCCGGGGTACGGGCATCCGGAGCGATGGAATGGGAGACCGGCGCGGAGCGGACTACCTGGCGTTCTTGCGCCGCCAGCGCCGCGACCTTGGCCTTGCGTTCCTCGGCCGCCATTTCCCGCACTTCCCCAACCTTCTGATCGCGGACGGCTTTCAGCTGGTCGGCCAGCACTCCGATCTCCTCGCGCAGCTTTTGGCCATGACCGTCGAGGATCGACATCTTGTCTTCGAACGCCGACATTTCGGCGGTGTGGCGCGCTTTGATGAAGCTATCTCGGGCCGCTGCGGCAAGCTCCATCGCGGTCTGCGGATCTGACCAGGCCACCTTGATCATCAGATCGCCCTTCTCCACGGTGACGTCGATTTTCGTCTCGAGAGTGCCAACCAAGGACGTCATTCGCATCTTGTCGGTCATCGGTCCGGCGAGCGCGCGGACCATGCGATCCTTGAGGTGTAACAGCGGCGCGCGGCGCGTCTCGAATTTCTGGATCAACCCAATATCGCGCACCATCATCTCCAGATTGGCGTGCCGGAGGATGATCTCGGGTGCGCCGACGAGTGGCGCGGGGGTGTCGCGTCCGTCCAGCACGCCGCTGCTCGCGGCCATCAACACGGTCGTGCAAGAGTAGGTGCGCGGCCAATAAACCGAGAGCGGAATGGTGAGGCCGATGCCGACCACGAGCGTGATCACCGTCGTGAGCCAGCGCTTTCGGAGCACGAATTTGGCGAACTTCAGGTAGCTTTGCAGCTGCTCCATCGGCATGCCGCCGCCCCCACCTCCAGACTCGTTGTCGCCTTCCTGCTCATTGTGTTGATCGGCGGGATTTTCCATGTGCCTGTCTCGTGCGGGATCCAGCGCGTCGAAGCAACGCGAGCGCTTGAGTATCGCCGGAAAAAGCCCTAGGAACGAGATTTTTCTTGGCGCGCCCATTCCAAGGCAGCTGAAAAACGGCCACGCCACACGGCTATTGCGGCAAAGCTCGCGCCCGCCTACACGGAGCATAGAAAAATGCGTTGTTTGATCCTGGCTGCGGGCCGCTTCGACGACCGACTTCGAGCCGATATTGCTAACAACCGAGAACCCCGGCTGGATGTCTTCGAGCTGGCTCGCGTGCTCGACGCGGACGTGCTCGATTTCGCCGCGGTCGATCGCTCTCGGTCCCCTGCGGTGAAGCTAGCCGCGCGCGCCGGTGGTCTCTCCGCGGGTGTCGGAATGCTCGGCTACCAAGCACGCAAGAACTACGACGCCTTCTTCACCACCGGCGAAGACATCGGCCTGCCGCTGGCTGCGCTCATGCAAACCAGCCGCAGCAAGTGTTCGCACACGATGATCGCACACACGCTCTTCCCCGCGAAGAAGCAGGCGTTTTTCAAGTACGCGCGCGTCGGCAGTCAACTCGACCGCGTGTTGGTTTACTCCACCTCTGAAGAGCAGCTGGCGACGGGAGAGCTCGGTCTGCCTGCGGCCAAGGTTCAGCGTATTTACTACCACGCGGATCAGCAGTTCTTCAAACACGATGGGCGCGCGCTCGAGCCAGATTTAATCTGCGCAGCGGGTCAGCTGCTGCGCGACTACGACACGCTCGTGGAGGCCGTGCGCGATCGACCGATTCGCGTACAAATTGCCGCTGGCAGCCCATGGATTGAGCGCAAATTGGAACCGCGCGGTCCGCTCCCTGCGAACGTCACTTGGGGCAAGCTGAACCGCTTCGAGCTGCGCGAACTTTACGCGCGCTCTGCGCTCGCCGTCGTGCCGATTCTGCAGAACCACTATCAGACCGGCATTGCGACCATCCTCGAGCTGATGTCGATGGGTAAATGCGTGATTGCGACCAAAACCTTCGGACAAACCGACACCATCGTCGATGGCGTCACCGGAGTTTACGTGCCGCCGGGCGATCCAGCGGCGTTGCGCAACGCCATCGAACGCATGCTCGCCAATCCCGATGAAGCGCGGCGCATCGGCCAGGCCGCCCGTCTTTTCATGGAAAAGGAAGCGGGGCTCGATGTCTTCGTGGAGCGCATCGTCGACGCAATCAAGGCGGGGCACCGGGCTCGCTTTGGTGCCTGACTGCTCAGGGGCCAACCCTAACTAGGATTGCCGTTACAGGCCGACTTGGTGCGGATGAAAGATCGCGGAGCCCAGGAACCGCGATGCACCGATCAGCCGGAGCGTGCGTTTGGAGTCTCCGGCCGTCATCTTTTTGGCCAGGACGCACAGCACGGCGGCGTCCATGGATTGTGCGATGGTTGCCGTGATCGCGCTGTCACCAGCGGGAGGTAACGCAACGAGTAAGCGCTGGCCGTTTGCCGTGCAGCGTTTGACTTCCTTGGAGAACGCCGTCAGCTGGCTGAGCGGAACTTGCGTCGCGTCAGCCACTTGAATTGGGCTGCCCAAGTGCACCATTCCGGTGCGTGACAGCGTCATGGCGACGATCAGCGTGAAGTCGACCGACCCGCCGTTGCCCGCAGGAATCAAGGCCAGCGACCGCCATGGTCGCGACTCAACTGCCAGCCACAGCCGTTGCCATTCGGCGTTTTGCCAAGGCTCCTCGGGAACGCTCCGCTCGATGCTCGTTCCTGGACCGCGCGTGGATCCGTGTCTTTCGATGGCGTTGCTCAAAACGTGGCTCCAGTCGGGACCTTAGGCCGTAAGCGTCTGGTCGGCCAGGAAAAGCCGTAAAAGGCCGCTTCCGGGCGCCTCCAAACGAGCACCCGGCCGGTTTCGCGTGGTACCCAAGTGCACGTCGCTGCTATCCTTCGGGCTCGCATGTCGAAGCTCATCGAGCTGTCCATCCTTATCGCCACGATCGCGATTCCAGCGCGCGCGTCGCGTCAAAAGAACCCGCACGCCGGGCTTCGAAAGATGGTCATCAATATGATCGTGTTCGAGGGCTGTTATATGTTGGCGATGCGTTTCCTCCACGGTCGCATCTGAGGCGACTCGGAAACTGTGCTATCCCCGATCGCAAGCTGGCGATGACGATGCTGTTCGCGACCTCTTTTCTGGCCAGCCCAGCGCGCTGCGGTGCTGAATGTCAGCGTCACTACATTGGGCGGAGCATCATGGGCCTGGTGCCTTGCTTCGAAAGCTTGGCCAGCGCGGGCACCGCCAGCGCTCGGAGCGCGTGACGGCGGCTCCCATCATGCCCTCGTCCATTTCATCGATGCTCCAGGCCGGCCCAGCCGTGCTCCGTGCTCATTGGTATTTGCGCGGCGCGACACGCATCGGCTCCAAGGTCCGCGTGTGGGGCAGCCCGGAAATTCGCAACAAGGGCACGCTGCTAGTTGGCGACCGAGTGCGCATCGTTTCCACCACCGCGACTACGGAGATCGGCGTCAACGAAGGTGGTACTCTGGAGATCGGCGATAACGTTTACATCAACGTTGGCTGTTCGATCGGCGCGACTCAATCAATTCGCATCGGCAAGGATTGCAGCATCGGCAGCCACACCATCATCATGGACAATGATTTTCATCGCATCGAACCGGAGCGGCGGAACGAGTTGCCGCCTTCTTTGCCCATTGTGCTGGAAGCCGGCGTTTGGCTGGGCGTGCGCGTGATCGTGCTGCGCGGGGTCACCATTGGTGCCGGGAGCGTGATTGGCGCTGGCAGCGTGGTGTCCAAGAACATTCCGCCGCGCTCCCTGGCGGCTGGCGTCCCAGCCAAGGTCATTCGAACGCTGTGAGGTTTCCGGCAGCTGGGAGGCCCGTGCTAACCTGGCCCGAGCACCGATGCTGACCCTGCTCGCGCCATTCCTAGCGCAGGTTGTGACCGCGACCGCGGGCGCGCGCCTTGAAGGACGAGCCATTCGCTCGGACGCTTCTTACTACGAGGCGGCGGCGCGCCCGTCCGCCGGGCTCGATTTCAGCGGTCGGCACCTGCAAGTGCTAGCGCAGTACAGTCCGTCCTTCACGCTGACGCCGCTGGAGTCGAACCCAGCGCTGTTGGTGTTTCACAGTGGTGGGCTGTACGTGAACTACGGCTGGCGCAACACCACGTACAGCGTTGGCGAGTTCATTGGGTACGGCATGCTCAACTTCCGCTCGTTGGCCGTTACCGGCGGCATTGGCTTGAGCCAGCCCACCAATGGCATGACGAGTACGCCCGCCGGCGCTGGCGTTCCAACCGGCACGGGCACTCCGACCGGTACGGGCACTCCGGCTGGCACGGGCACTCCGACTGGCACGGGTACGCCGACCGGCACAGGCACGCCGGCCAACGGTGCTTCGGGGCAGGCAAACGGCACGCTCCATTGCAACACTCCAGGCGCCAGCCAAAGCGGTGCGAACTGCGCGCAAAACGTGCGCTACCTGACGTCCACCACTAGCGTGGGTGTCAACCACGCTTTTTCGGCTACTACTTTGCTTCAGGTTGGGCTGGCCTACATCGTCACCGGCACGGTCGATCAGGATCTGCGAGACACGTACCCGCTTGTGAAAGGGCCGCTCGCGTCGGGGCTCCTGACCGAAATCCTGGATCGGACGAACCGCGTCGGCGTAGCGGCCACGTTTCAGCTCTCCAGCGCGTCTAATGGCTCGGACCTTTGGCTCGCGGCCACGCAAGCAACGTGGAATCACGACTTCGGTCCAAGAACGAGCTCGCAGTTGGGCGTCGGTATCAGCGTCGGGCGAACTTGGCGGACAGACGGGTACATCGCGTACAGCATTTACCCGACATTCTTATCTGCGTTGGTCCATCAGGTGCGAACGTATCCGGGCACGCTCGTGTTCACGGCGGGCCTTACGTCTGCGCCGGCGTTGGACCCGTCGCCCTACGCCATTGTGCTCGATCCGCGCGTTACCATCATGGGCACGGTTGCTTGGCAACGCGACCGCTTCTTCGCTGCGGTCGGCGGCAACACCACGTTCTCTTACGGCGGCCCGGCACAAAACACGATTGCCCTGTTCGGCGCGACGGCTGGAGTGGGCTATCAATTTGGTAAGGCGTTCTCGATGGATGCCGGCGTTCGAGCAGCGTATCAAGATTACGCAGGGGCGGCGGTGTTACCCCTGACCTACGCCGGGTTCGTGGGCATGACGTTCGGTCTCGGTGGTGCGTTGAACTGACTCGGCGTCAGGGGGCCGCCAAGAGGCTCGCGTCTGGCCCAGGCCCTTCCAGTGTTTGCAGAAACGCGACGAGATCACCCTGTTCCGCCGCGCTCAAGCCCAGCACGCTGAGCTCATTTTTGCCTGGAAAGCCGAACGGGTCGCCGCCACGCGCGAAGAACGAAACCACGTCCTTCATCGATCCGAGCTGCCCGGTATGCATGAACGAGGGGCGCCGCGTCGAGCAACGCAGCGTCGGCGTGCGAAATGCACCCAACATGTTCGCACCGACCGCGTGCGGCAACCGACCATCATCACCGTCGCTGAAGTGCCCGCGCGTGTTCAGCGGATCAGCGAGGGCGGTGGCCAGGCCCGCAGCCGCGCCGTCGTCGTTCGCATCAACGAACACGACCGCGACCGTAGTGGGGCTCAGGCCAACATTGTGAAATTTCTGATCGGAGAGAAACGGCCCAGAGTGGCAACCGGCGCACTGCCCGCGCCCGACGAAGAGCTGTGCCCCGCGCTGCTCAGAGTTGGTTAATGCCTCCGCTTTACCGTGCAGCCACTGGTCGAAGCGCCCTGGACCGCAGCTGAGCAGGCGCTCATACGCGCCCAATGCTTTGCCGACGTTCACGATCACCTCGCTAACCAAATCTTGGTCGGCGGCGGACAAGCCGTCGAACTCGGCGTGGTCACCGGGCACGCCGTGTTGAGCTCCGTTGCACGTGGTGAGCGTATCCACCGTGCTTGGCTGGCAACCGGTTTTCTCCGCGGAAATTGCGGGAAAGCGAGTCGCGTCGTCGAGCGGCGGCATGGCCCCGAAAATGGCTTCGTACTCGGCGCGGTGGTGCAAGAACACTTGCTCGGCGGCATACAAGCGCGAGCTGTTCATCTCGACCGGCGATTCGATCGGGCCGAAGGGTTGGTTGTACAGGGCGTCGCGGCGCCCATCCCAGGTGATTAACGTTGCTTGCCCGACATCCAAAAGAGAGGGCGCCTTGCGTCGGCCCCAACCAGCGGCGAGCGAAACCTGCTGCCCGAGTGTGCGGTTGTCCAGAAAACCCGCACTCGGCACATGGCAGCCGGCGCACGAAACCTTGCCAGTATCACCTTTGCGGCCGAGGGTACTGGGGCTTCCGTCGTCGTCACCATCCACCAGCTTGCCCGAGAAACCGGTCTCGAAGAACAGCCTGCGACCGAAGGTCGCGGCCTTCGGTTGATCCGCAAAACGATTGCTCACGTCCGCCGGTGCCGCGGGCAGGGTGTCCGGCGAAAGGGACTTCAGCAGTGCGAGCTCCGCCTCCGTCAGCGCAGGTGCAGCGTCGCCAGCCGCTCCGGCGCTGCCCGCGTTACCGGCGCTGCCCGTGTCGCCCGCGGTGCTCGCGTTCCCCGCGGTGCTCGTGTCGCCCGCGGTGCTCGTGTCGCCCGCGGTGCTCGTGTCGCCCGCTGCGGCTGGCGCGCCGCGGCTCGAACCGCAGGCCAGCGTCCAGCACGCAGTGAAAGCTAGAGCGTAATGGGTGCAACGCACGGGAGCCTCGTTTCGTCCCAACCGGGCTCCGCCAAACCGCTCGTGAAGCCGAGGTTGTCGAAGTGCCTGCGGGTGTCAATTTGCAAGTGGTTGGCGTGAAACTCGTAAACGTGGTCGACGCCGGAGTGATAAAGCACATCACCGAAAGTGACCGTGACCGAGCCGGTCGGGAGCGCGCCGTCCGGCATGTTTGCGCAGGCGTACGGCTTGTTGTTCATGAATAGGTAGAGCCGCTTGGTGGAAGCGTACACATCAAAGATCACGCGTTGGTCCGCAGTGGCGTATTCACCCACTTCCTCGTTCGGCGCCAGGCGATCGGGACCGCCGGCGACCGGAATGTGGTGCAGATCATATACAGGGCACTGGTTGTTCACGTCCCAGCCCCGAAGCTTACAGATCTCGATCTGGTAATCGACGGGCCAGTCCATCTCTTCCCCGATCTGGCCGCGCGTTTGCACGATCACCGTGTGCCCTTTGGGTAGGCGATTCTGAACCGGCGCGTCCTGATCACTGATCAGGATCTGCGGGTAACGCCGCCCGGTCGAGTAGGCGTCCGCTTCCATGGTCACGTGGAGGTACTTGGCGTCGCTCATCGTGGCCTTCTGCTTGGCCGTAAGACGGAATTTACCGTTCGTATCTGCGCCCGAGTCACCGAAGCTGACCCACAGCTCGCCGTTGACCTGCCCGAATACACCGAGCGGCTTTTTGGTCGCAGTGTTGGGCTCGATGTAGGTCCAGAGTTGGTCCCAGGTATCGGACGTTGAACGCTGCGATGCGTTGCAGTCTTCCATCGTTTCGCACGGCGTGTCGGCGAACGCTTCCGGGGTGCTCTTAGGCGAAAAATCAGCGAAAAAGTCCATGTCCGGGTGGGGCACGGGCTTCACCTTCACGAAGCTTCGAGCGACTGCTTTGGGCAGCGGAGCTGCCGCCGGAGCGGCAGGCTGCATGCCGTTCTTCAGTTTGGTTCCGTCCCAAACCCAAGCCGGCCCGGCTTGACCATTGATGAACACCTCACCGCTCGGCGCCGCGGCGCGCACTTCCGCGATCGTCATGTACGGCTCGTGAATGAGCGGCATGTCGCCGAACAGCGCGGTGAAGCTGGCCACTGACGAGGGCGAGAGATGCCCTTGGTACGGGCATTGGCGATCCAGGGCCTCCACCACGAGGGTCGTGGGCCCGGTGATGCCAGTCCAAAGCAGAGACCAAAGCGGTAGCTTGTCCCCCTGTTTGTAGATGCGATTGAAGCGCTCTTGGCCGACGGCCAACTCGTCATGGGACCAGCCGCATTGGTTGGCGTAGAAGACGCGCATCAGGGGCTGCAACCCAGCGCCCGGCTTGGTACGAACGGCGAAGGCCGGCATCTTATCTTTTCGCACCGCGGCTTCTGGACCGTCCGTGAAGTAGAAGCGCTGGAGGTACGGCGTGCCCGGCGAATCGTCGTCGACGTACACTTGAGTGGTGCCGTCACCAGCACTTGCTGGCACGTAGAACGCGATGCCGTCGTCCCGCGCGTAGTCCTTCTTGATCAGCTCGTCTCGTTCGTCTTTCGAGGTGGTGTATTTCTTGACGCGAGAAGCCGCCCAGCGCGCGAAATAACAGGTCGTGTCCGCGTTCGGGTCCGACTCACCGAGCGCATACACCGGGATCAAGCCATCCGCTGGTGCCGTGTAAACGTAGCCGAGGGTTGCGTCAGCCAGCTTGCGGTTGAACATGCCGACCATCTGGTTGTCGACCTGCGTGTGCTGCGCGTCGCTCTTGATGGCGTCTTGGGCGTCTACGGTAGGCACCGCGCTCTCGCGATTGCCCGCGCAGCGGTAAGTGCCGTTCTTGATCTCGATGTGGCCGTCCGACTTGGTCGAGAGGTCGCCATCGGACGGCAGCTCGTACACTCGATAGTCGAGCGCGCCGTCGATCGGGTCGAAGGTGATCGAGGTGCTGTCGTCATTCAGCTGCGCCACCACGTTGCCGATCGTGGGCAGGGCGGGCAGCTTGGTGGTCACGTCTCCCGTAGCGCCGACGTATGTGCCGCCGTCATCCGGAAAACCGCCCGTATTCGAGCCGGCGTTGGAGGTCGCGCCGCCGCCAGCGTGCGAGTTGTTCATACTGCCTGCGCTGGAGGTGTTGTCGCTGCCAGCAGCGGCGCCGCTGCCGCTACTGTGGCCGCCCGTGTTGTCTGCGCCGGAGCTCGACGATTTCGAGCAGCCAACGACGACCGAGATCAAAAGCCCCAAAGCCAGCGCTGAACGCGTAGGAGTACCGTTGCCCATGTCGAGCGAGTATAGCGTTTTCGCCACGCCTTGGCACGGCGCCGCGGAGCGATAGGCCCGGCAACCCAGTAGGGGCAAAACTGCGCCTCGCGAAACGTAGCGGGTCAGCGCGCTTGGAAACATTCGCGCAAGCACCACGTCAAAATATTGACTGCTCGCGAGCAGGTTCGGCGCCCGTCTTGGTTTCCTCCCAACCCAGCGCGCACGCGAGCCCCCAGGCAGCCATGACCAGTAACGTAGGGATTGTAGGCGCTGAATAGCGCCCAAGCGCGAGCAGCGCCGCATACAGCGCGTTGACCGCGATGATCGGCAGTAGCAACGGCCACACCGTGCGCCGTTGTAGGCGAGCACGGCGCAAACCGATGGCTGCGAGTATCCAACACACGAGCGCACAGCCGCCTACAACCAGCGAATTTACCGGCGTGGTGAGCTCGTACCAGAAAGTAAAGATGCCAATCGCCGCTTTACGCACGAAGGCTCCAGGCTCGTTCACCAGCTTTGCCTTGGCCGCCTTGCTCAGGACCGCCTCTGTCTCTGGCTCATCCCGCTCCCAGACCAAGCCTTGAGCTTTGAAGAGATCAATCTCCATCTGATTGGCCTCCTGCTCTCCAACGAGATACGGCGGCTGCTCGAGCAAGTAGTACTTGGGCTGCGCAAACACGTAGCCGCGCAAGAATTCCCCGCCCGCGTTGGTGCTGATCAGCACGAAGTGACCGCCCGACACTTTGTAGTTTCGAGCGGTCCACGGCAAAATCACGACGCACATTGCGGCAGCGATTGCGATCACGGGCACGAGCGGGAGGCCCTTGC
>JBDTYJ010000054.1:0-21607 GCA_040005755.1 Pseudomonadota bacterium | reverse complement strand
CCTGCGCCCGCGGCGTCAGCGGGGTATGCTGCGACGCCTGAAGCGGCTCGAGCCAGCCCCGCCCCCACGCGCACGAGCAGAACCTCGTGGCTGATCGGCGGCGCGCTGGTGTTGTTCGCCGTCACTGCCTTGGGCCTCGCCGCGCTGTATCATCGCGGCGGCGTCGCTGCCGGAGCAGCGGCTTCGGCAGTTTCCGCAGCATTGGCGAGCTCGGCCGAGGGGACCAAAGCTGCAGGCGTCGTCGCCATCACGCCGCCGCCCACCGCCGACGCAGCCTCTGCTAACGCAGCGACCAGCAGCGCAGCGCCCACGGGAGCCGCTCAACCGCTCGCAGTCACGACCTCGAATGCCCCGGTTTCACTGAAATCCGCGGCCGCGGCGCTGGCAGCAGCCAGGCTGGCCAAACCCGTCTCAATCAACCCCGCCGGCAAACCGGCCGCGTCAGCCGCTGTGCTGGCCAAGCCGGTCGCCCCCGCTGGTGTTACCAAGCCAAGCACGGCCGCGACGACAACGCTGAAGACAGCGCTGAAACCGTCACCGCCCACGCCACCGAAAAAGAAATGCGGCAGCACGTTCATCCCGTGCAAGTGAGCGCACCGGCAAATCCACGCGTACGCCTTTGGCCGCCCAGGGCCAACCGGAGCCGCGAGCGCTTAGCGCTCGGCCCAGCGCTCGGCGAGCGGCGTGAATAGCAACTCGCCGAAGGCGAAGAGATGATCGCAGTGGGCGGCTTTGTCTTCACCCGTGAAGCCGCGCATGTGGAAGCCCTCGCGGTCTGCGCGCGAGATTTGGGTCATGCCCGGGCGCGGGCCAAGAACCAGAGAGCGGTCCACGGGAAGGCCTTCCGCTTCCAACAGGAACTCGGCCGTTTCCGTGGTGCTGGCGTAGGGCGTTTGAATGGAGGAGTGAGTGACGGCAAATAGCTTGTGGCCGGCAATGGCTTCGTCTGCGAACAGCGTGAACGGGGCCATGGAAATGGCGCTGACTTTGCGGAAGCCAACTGGCTCGAAGCCGACGTGCATGCCATCAGCAAGGAGCACGGCATCTACCCGCGCGGCGTCCTTGGCGCGGTCGATGATGTGCAGGATGGCGCCGTAGCCAGCGCTCCAACCGCTCAACGCGACACGCTTCGGCGCAGCTGCGGACGGGCACAGCTCCTGAACGGCCACCGTGATGCTGTCCAGCATGTGGTCATAGCTGCCGGGAATTGAGTACGGGTCCTCATAAGCGCCGGAGCCGATGCCCAGATTATAGATGACGAGCGCGCCATCGATCCCCGAATGCTCGAAAGCCGCTTCCATTACCGCAGGCGCACCATGAAAGTGCACCACTAGGTCATACGGCTTCGAGACCGTGCGACAACCGGCCGCCAACGAGACCACCCGGCTCCCTGGAGCAACGCTGCGCTTCGGTGTATCCAACGCTGGATCGAAGGCCTGCACGGGCTCCGTGAGGCTCAGGCCGAGCGCGTGATCCAAGTCACCGCGAGCGGCGCTAGTGAGGCCAGCGTGCAGCACCTCGGCCTTGGTCGGGTTCGCCCCTAGCCCCGCGCCGACTTTGCCGACGACGAAGAAGTATCCGAGGACGAGCGCTGCCAATATCCTCATGCGTCAATGTTTATACGGTTCGGAGTTCACACCTGTAAAGCCTGTTTTATGCACCTACAGTAAGACTAGTTGCCGCAACTAACGCTGAAATGTCGGACATGGACACACACTGATTCCCGCAAACCGCGGCGATTCACGCATGCAATAGCGGATCGCTCCGCCACAGAAACATAGAGGACACTGGAATGTTCAAGCGTTACCGGACTCAGATCGCCGGGGAGTTTTGTGACACCGCACAAGTCGAGCTCATCAAGAATCCATTCGACGGCGAACCAGTGGCCGAAGTAGGGCAAGCCAGCGCCAATGATTTGGAGCTCGCGATTGCTCGCGCGCACGAGGCGTTCGAATCAGGGCAGCGCCCTGCAACGTATCAACGCGCTGAGCTCCTCGAGCAGATTGCGCGCACGCTCCGCGAACGCTCCGCGGAAATGGCGGAGCTCATCACCCGCGAGAGCGGCAAACCGATTCGGTACTCGCGCTCAGAAGTGGCGCGCGCCGTGCTCACCTTCACGCTCGGCGCGGGCGAGAGTCGTCGTTTGGGTGGTGAGGTCTTGCCAATCGATCAACTGCCAGGCACTGAGGGTCGGCTGTGCCTGTTCGAGCGCGTGCCGCGCGGACCGATCGCGGCGATCGCGCCCTTCAATTTCCCGATCAATTTGGTCGCGCACAAGGTTTCGCCGGCGCTGGCAGTGGGCGCGCCAACGATCCTGAAGCCAGCTCAACAAAGCCCGTTAACAGGCCACCTTCTGGGTGAATGGCTGATCGAGCAAGGCATGCCTGGTTACCTATTGAGCGTACTGCACATGCCCCCCGCCGTGGCCGAGCGGATGGCCACTGATGACCGCCTGGCGGTGCTCTCGTTCACGGGCAGCGATAGCGTGGGTTTCCGCTTGAAGGGCCTGGCCGCCAAGAAGCAGGTACTGCTGGAGTTGGGCGGCAACGCCCCTTGTGTCATCGACCAGGGAGTGAACTTGGATGCAGTGGTGCCGCGCGTGGCCGAAGCGTGCTGGGCGAACGCAGGGCAAGTGTGCATCAAGGCGCAGCGGGTATTCGTGCACAAGAGCTTGTTCGCCGACTTCGTGGATAAATTCGTGAAGTTCAGTGAGCGTGTGGTGTGTGGGGATCCGATGCGGGAGGACACCGTGGTCGGGCCGCTGATTGAGGCCCGCCACGTCACTCGCGTGCTGAATTGGGTGCGTGAAGCGGAAAATGCCGGCGCAACACGCTTGCTTGGTGGCCACTCGCAAGGCCAAGTGGTTTATCCGACCATCCTCACGAATACGACGGACAGCATGCGAGTCTGTAAAGACGAAGTGTTTGGTCCAGTGGCCGTGGTCGAGGCCGTAGATTCGTTCGACGACGCCCTCGCGGCCTGCAATCGCTCCCGGTTCGGGCTGCAAGCAGGGATCTTCACGCCCGACGTGGGACATGCGCTGAAAGCCTTCCGATCCCTGCGTTATGGGGGGGTACTCATCAACGACACGCCGATGCTGCGCGTGGACAATTATCCGTACGGCGGCATGAAAGACTCGGGGCTGGGCCGCGAAGGGGTGCGCTTCGCGGTCGAAGAGTTCACCGAGCCGAAGGTCCTGATTTTGGGAGCACCGCCACAGGCGTAATCGTCCGCTTAGTGTACAAAGTTCGTGAACTCTTGACCTCATTTGCAGTGTGTGCGACCCAAGATAAACCGTGAGTAAGGAGGAAGCTGAGCGCTCCAGCGCTCGAATGCGTTCGTCGTCCATGCCGCCACGCGAAGGGGCTCCGCCGCATCGCCCGCTGCCCTCGACTCCGCCGCAGACCGACGACATCGACACCGACTGGGGCGCCGAGCAACCGGTCGCCACGCAGGGGAACTCGCCGTCGGTCGGCGCGCTCACGCTCACGGCTACAGCAGCGAGCAACGTGACCGATGAGCCGCTCGTCGCTCCAGCGCCGGAGCAAGCTCCGCCGGTGATCACGCGTTCTGCTACGCCGCCACCCGCCGCGCCGCCGCTGGTCCAAAGCGTGCGCTCAAGCCGGCCCCACGCACAGACCTTGCTTGGAATGCCCGCGCCGAAGCTGCGCTCCGCAGCGCCGGCCTCGGCAGCGCCCGCCGCCCCTGCGACGCCCGAGGCGGCCAGCTCCACGGCACTCAGCACTTTGCAGAACGAAATTGCTGCGCGTCAAACGCCGTTGCCCACAACCACGACGAGTGAGCAGGCCGAACCTCGCGCGCCACTGCCGACTCCGCTGCCAGACGCGCCAGCCGAAGCGGAACACGCGCGCTCTTCCATGCCACCAGCGATCGCTCCTCCCTCGCCCGTAGCAGCCTCGCCGGCGCCCGCGCAGGCGGCGCGCGAACGTTCCGCGTCAGGCGCGCCTCCAGCGGCGGCTGCCGCGCCCAAGCGTTCGGGGCGCGCCGTCGTGTGGTTGGCTGTGGCCGGGCTCGGGCTAGGCGCGCTCGGGTACATGGCATCACGCCGTGCGCAACCGCCACGTGTTTCAGCAGACGTGCAAGCTGCCGTCCCCGCAGCGCCGCCTACCCAGGCGCCGCCCGCCAAGGACACGCCAACACTGGAACCTGCTGCAATGCCCTCCGCTCCGGGGAGCGCAGCGCCGTCCAGCGCGAGCGCAGCGCCGTCCAGCGCAAACAGCAACGCGCCGGCGCTTGGCATCATCACCGTCACCGTAAAGTCAGTGCCGCCCAAGGCGCGCATCTTTCATTTCGGAAAACAGGTGGGCGTTACGCCATGGGTGGTCGAACTCAAGCCAGGCGAGCGCCACGCTTATGAGGTCGGCTCTCCGGGGCGCGTCACGCGCAAGCTGGTGCTGGACGGCTCCAAGACGGAAATCACGGTTGGCCTCAAGCCTGCTCCCTAGGCCTCTCCCTCGCCCTTAGCGAACACCCCAGCCCCGGTTGCGTGAGGCGGCTCGGCTTCCTTCTGCGCCGTTTCCGCTGAAAAATAAGGGGAATGCTTGTTCTCCGCGGCACCGGCTGCTACTACGCCGCGAGATTTCGCCATGAGTTCCCTCGCTGATTCGGTCGAACGCCGCCGAACGTTCGCCATCATTTCGCACCCTGACGCGGGGAAAACCACGCTCACGGAAAAGCTGCTGCTGTTTGGCGGAGCCATTCAGTTGGCCGGCGCAGTCAAGGCCCGCGGCGAACAACGGCGCGCCCGTTCGGATTGGATGAAGGTCGAGCGCGAGCGCGGCATTTCCGTCAGCGCGTCCGCCATGACGTTCGACTACGGGAACAATACGTTCAACCTGCTCGATACGCCGGGCCATCAAGACTTCAGTGAGGACACGTACCGCACCCTCACCGCCGTAGACAGCGCGATCATGGTGATCGACGCGGCGCGCGGTATCGAAGAGCAAACACTCAAGCTGTTTGAAGTGTGTCGGCTCCGTGACGTGCCCATCATCACCTTCGTCAACAAGATGGATCGGGAGGGCCGAGACCCGTTCGATCTCATGGACGAGATTGAGCAGAAGCTGGCCCTGGACGTAACCCCCGCAAGCTGGCCGATCGGCATGGGGCGCCGCTTTCTCGGCTGCTATGATTTGCTCCACGATCACCTGGTGCTCCTGCAACGCGTCAAAGATCGCATCGGTGAGGCCGGTGAACAGTGTGAAGGCTTGAGTGACCCCAAGCTGGACAAGCTTCTACCCGAAGACGCCGTAAAGACGCTCCGTGATGAAGTCGAGATGGCGCGCGGGCTATGCCCTGATTTCGACCTGCAAGCCTATCGCGGCGGGCACATGACCCCCGTATTCTTCGGCAGCGCCATCAGCAACTTCGGTGTGCGAGAGCTCTTGCACGGCATCGGGGAGCTCGCGCCTTCGCCGCGCCCGCAACCCGCGCGCGAACGCACCATTGCACCCAACGAAGAAAAAGTGACGGGCTTCGTGTTCAAGGTGCAAGCCAACATGGACCCGAAGCACCGCGACCGCGTCGCGTTTTTGCGCTTGTGCTCCGGCCACTTCCGGCGCGGCATGAAGCTGCTCCACGTGCGCAGTAACACGCTGCTCGCCGTGCACAACCCCGTGTTGTTCCTGGCCCAAGACCGTGAGCTTGCTGAAGAGGCGTTTGCCGGTGACATCATCGGCATTCCGAACCACGGCAAACTCGGCATCGGGGACGCCCTCACCGAGGGTGAACAGCTGCATTTCAAGGGTATTCCGAGCTTCGCGCCGGAGCTCTTGCAGCGCGTGCGCCCCACCGACCCGATGCGCGCCAAGCACCTGGGCCGAGCGCTCGAGCAACTCGCGGAGGAGGGCGCTGCGCGCATCTTCAAGCCGCGTATTGGTGGCAATTGGATCGTCGGCGTGGTCGGCTCACTCCAGTTCGACGTGCTCGCTGATCGCATCAAATCCGAGTACGAGATCCCCGTCGTGTTCGAAGCCTCAGGCCTGTACACAGCGCGCTGGGTCGAATGCGAGGACCCGGCCGTCATGAAACAGTTCCTGAACGGCAACGAAGGCTACATGGCCGATGACCACACCGGCGCGCCCGTATTCCTGGCACGTAACTCCTGGCACTTGGATACCACAGCCAAGGATTGGCCCAAGCTCAAGTTCCTGAAGACACTCGACGCTTGAGCCTACCCAAAGCTCGCCCCTTCACTCCCCGGCAATTTTCTTGAGCGCCGCGTCTTTCAGCAGATAACTGGGCGAAAAGATGTACACGGCGGCGTTGGCAGCGTCGCTCACGACCGCATTCATGCCCGAGAGCGCGCCGCTGAGTTCACAGCGCGTGCGCTTCACACCGGCGCCGTTCGAGGCGGGAACGGCCCACTGCTTGAGTACCTTATTGGGTCCCAGGTCGTCGCAGCTGACAGGCGCAGGCGCCTTGGTCATGAACAGCTCAATCGTTTTGTCCGCCTCCCAGTAACGCGCGGTCAGCGTGTTGGTGCCGGCCAAGCGAGTGGCAGTGCAGAAGCGCTCGCTGGCCTTGGGGTCAGTCGATGGCTTCGGCGCACCAGCATCCGGATCGTCCCCGTCGCACTTGGGAGACACCGAGGCGTGATCGGGCGCCAGGCGATTGTCACCGGCCCAAGTCACGAAGGTCTTCAACAAGCCGGTGTTCAACGCGACGCGCTGAGCTTCCGCCGCCTTGGCTGCGGCGAGCGCCGCTTGCTTTTCACTAATCTCCCGGTCGAGCGTGACCAACGCCGTCTGGTCCTCGCAGTACTTGTATGCGCGCTCGCGCCACTGCGCGGTCAACGAGGCCTGCCCCGCGGCGACGGATTTGCGCGTGCCATCGAGCGCCTCTTGGCACTTCGTGGCGTCCTTCTCGGAACACCCCACCGTGGAGAGGGTCGCAACTAGAACTAGAACTGCCCCGAAACGTGTTCGCATAGCCGGGCATGTAAGCCCGGGTCAGCGAATCTTTCAACCCGGGAAGCGCCAGAGCCGAAGCCCCGAGCCGGTCCAGCTCAATTCATCGTCGAATCGATCGTGATCAAGTGAGCCGCGAAGCACGAGAGAGCGTTCAGACTCCTGCGCTGCCACAGAATTGCCGGGGTGGAGAAAAAATGAATCCGGTACTGTGACGCTTCCGCACGGTGACCGTGGCGTTCAGTTCGGCAGATTGAATCGGTTGTGACAGCGGATTCATGCCACACCTCGCGCGCTCGCTCTTGGCGCCGCTCGGGGTGACTGTAAACACCTTCAGTGAGCGCGAGCAAATCGTCGAAACGCTGGACGCCACACAGCCCGCGGTGCTCGCCGCCTCGAGACATCGTGAGCGCGCTCAACACTGTCTTGGCCGCACTGGTCAAAGACAACGCCCTCCTGCCAGCGGAAGGCCTCTGCAACCTGATCCATGACCGGGTGCTTGCCTGGTGCAACCAGACCGCGGATGACGACGTAAGCTGCTCGTTGCGCGCTATCGCGAAAGCTGATCCGAAGGAGCCGTCGGGCGCGGTACGCGCGCCATCGAGCGGTCATGCCCGCGTGAACCGAGCAGCAGCGCGGCAAGCGCTCCGAGCAAGGCCACGAACATGTCCCACTGCGCATCCCAGATGTCGCCCTGGGAGCCGAGGAAGGCCGCGCCCACGTTCGGCGCGACCAACAGCGTGGTCCACCATTCGAGCAGCTCCCAAAACGCAGCGAACGCGAACACCACGCACACGCTCAAGAACGAGAGCCAGAACCCGCGCGCAAGCGGCGTCTTGCGTAGCAACACCTCTCGCGTCAAGAACAGCGGAAACACTCCCAGCGCCACGTGACCGACGCGGTCATAGTGATTGCGGCTCAGGTGAAACGCGGCTTTGGCCCAATTGCCGAGCGGCGTCAGCGCGTACGTATAATACCCACCGTAAACCAGGATCAGCACGTGCACGAAGGTGCCGACGCACACCCAATGCGAGAGCGGCAGCCGGCGAAAGCCCAGCCCCAGCCACAGCACCAAAAATAGCCCGGGGGTCACCTCCAGGAACCAGCTAGCTCGGCCTGCTGGGGGCGCCCAAAGGGTCAGTAAGCAGATCACTGCCAGGCCCAGCAGCAAGTACAGCGGCAGGCGCGCGTGCGCACGGAAGGCGGCGGAGGGCGGCGTCATTTTTGCGTCAGCGTCGAACAACGGGTCGAGGGTATGTTAGGACGCGCACGGGTCCAAACGTGCGCACGCTGGTCGCGATCATCGCCTGTATCGAGCTCTTTCTGGTTGCCTCACTCGGCTGGGTGGCAGTCGTCATCGTGTACTTGCCGACGTTCTGGTTCGACAGGAAGCGCGTGCTCAGTGGCCGGACTCTGCGCCGCGTGGCTCAGGCCGCCGCCACATTCTCACCCATGTGGCGCTTCCGCATTCACGGGCCCATTCCCGAGAACCCCGGCAAAACGGTGTGCGTGAGCAACCACTGCTCGCACACGGACGTGTTCCTGATCTCGCACGTGCCGTGGGAAATGAAGTGGTTGGCCAAGCGCTCGCTGTTCAATCTGCCCTTCATCGGCTGGAGCATGCGTCTCGTCAAAGACGTGCCTATCGATCGCGCCTCGGCGTCAGCCGCCAAAGCCGCGCTCGACAAGTGCGCGCGTTGGCTCGAGCAAGATGTGCCCGTGATGATCTTTCCGGAGGGCACGCGCTCCAAGACGGGGGAGATGCAAGCGTTCAAGGACGGCGCGTTCCGGCTCGCCATCGATACCGGGGCGGATGTACTGCCCATGGCCGTCGCCGGCACGGACGAAGCGCTCTCCAAGCATGATTGGCGCCCCGGTTATGCGCGCGGCGTCTTGGCCATCGGCAAACCCATCTCCACGAAGGGCATGACGCACGCGGACGTACGTCAGCTCAAAGAAGCAGCTCGCGCGCAAATCCTAGCGTTGCGCGCCGAAATCTTGCCGCTCACCGTTGCCCGCTGAGCGCGCGCCGCTGATCACGGTTCAATCACGCGGTGCACCACCACGGGTGAGCTCGCGCTGGGCGCCGCCGCGTCCGAGATCACGAAAATGTCGTCCGAGTCCGGCGTCAACGAAGTCGTGAACGTGCACGAATTCATGGGCGCAAGGAAGGGCGAGATCACGTTGATGCCGAGTGCGTCAGCCGGAGCGCGGTTGTACAGGAAAGCGTTGTTCACGACCGTTTGGCCGGTCACGTCCATCAGCTCGGAGTTCGATAGGAATTGATCCATCTCGCTCTTGCCGCCGCTCAGCACCAGCACGACCCCGCCGGCTGCCGCGAATGAATCGATCACGGAATTGGTCTGCCAAGATCCGCCCACCGTGGCCATTTGGCCCTTCGGTGCTGCCGTCTGATCGTAGACCAAGAACACGTCATAGTCGGCGATGTTCAGCGTTGCGCTCGCAGCCGAAGCTTTGCTCAGCGGGGTGATGCTGTACGTCCTGCCTCGCGCTGCGGCGGCGTAGGCAATGTCTTGGTTCACCAGGTCGCGCTCCGCAGCGGGCGCGTACTCCGTGTACGCCAGAATGCGCACCGGGTTCCGGAGCGGGAGCAGCACCGCGTTGCCCATCAGCGCAGTTTGCGCGGTATTTTTGCCGGGTGTCTGATAATCCATGCACGTCAGCACCACGTGGCCTACCTGCGCGCCCACGCACTTTCCGCCCTGGCATATGCCGGATGGGCACACGTTGCCGCACGTGCCGCAGTTCTCGGCGTCGATGTTGAAGTCGACACACTCGCCGTTGCATTGCTTCAGCGGATCGTCGCACACGAGCACGCATTGATAGCTACCCAGGCCGTCGGGAGAACAGGTCGGCGCGCTCTTGGGGCACTTGGTTGCGCAATTGCCGCATGCCTCGGGTCGCCTGTACGGCGGCAGACAGGCAGCGTCACCATCGTGCTTCGCGTCGCTCAGTTGACCCGCGTCCAAGTCTCCTCCAGCTTCGCCACCACTGTTGCTGGCGCCGCTGCCGGAGGCGCCGCCATTTGCAGACGCAGCGCCGGAGCCACTCGCGCCTGCTTCGCCCGCTTCGCCATGCCCTTGGGCACCCGCGCTTCCACCTTCCAGCGTGCCCTTGCACTCGGCGTCCGTGCACGCGACACCCGCCGCGCAAACGTGCGCGCAGCCGCCGCAGTTGTTCGGGTCGTGTTGGGCGTCCACACAGCGCCCGTCGCAATCCACGTGGCTGGCCGCGCATTCACCGCCGACAATCCCGCTGCTCCCGCACGCCGCGGGGAACGCGAGCGCCATCAGCGCCGCCCAAAAAGCCAAACGTTTCGCCATTTTCGAGCTCATTTTGCACCAGCCTTCGGCGCGCTCGGACCCGTGCCGGGGAGCGGCGGCTCGTCATCTTCCAGGACTTTGGGCGGATTCTTGGGCGCGGATGCAGGCTCCCCGGGTACGGTCGGGCTCGGCGCGGACACCACGGGCGTGCCGTCGGCCTTGAGCTGACGAGTCACCGTGAACTCCACGCGACGGTTGAGCAGCAGTGCGTACTCGCTCTTCTTGTCCACGAGTGGTCGGGTCGAACCAAAACCCATCGAAGACAAGCGATCCGGGCTGATGCCCTGTTTGATCAGGAACTCCATCACGGCGCGTGCGCGATCTTCACTTAGCTTCTGATTGAAGTTGTCCGGCCCCCGTTCATCAGCGTGGCCTTCAACGGACACGTGGACGTATTCCGGATGGTCCGCGATGAGCTTTGCCAAACGGGTGAGCAAGGGATAGCTCACCTTCCGAATCACAAAGCTATTTACGTAAAAATGAACGCGGTCATCCAGCACGATCTTGTCGCCAACGACGCGCACCTGGTCTTCATCGGGGCAGCCATCTTGGTCGGCGTAGCCGTTTACTGTCTCGGGCTCGTTCGGACAGAGGTCTTGCGCATCTGGAATGCCGTCCTTGTCGTTGTCGGGCTCAGGACAGCCGTCATCGTCCTCGAAATTGTCTTTATCTTCAGGTACGTCCGGGCATTTGTCGGCAGCGTCCGCGATGCCGTCCTTGTCGTTGTCCTCTTCCGGGCAGCCATCCGCGTCCTCGAAGCCGTCCCGGTCTTCAGCCAGGTCGGGGCAATGATCGACCTTGTCGAGGATGCCGTCTTTGTCATTGTCCGGGTCGGGGCAGCCGTCCGTATCCTGGAAGCCGTCTTTGTCTTCGGGGTCGTCCGGGCACTGATCGACGTCATCCTGAATCCCGTCATGATCGCGATCGCTATTCGGGTTCAGCCCGGGACCGAAGTCGTACAACACGTGAACGCCGACCAAGATCACGTTCGCGTCTTCGGGTCGTATCGCGCTGTCTGGCTGGGCCACGTGCATGAACGCCAACATCGGACCGATGCCCTCGCGGCCCTTGCGGTCTAGAAAATCATAGCCAACCTGCGTATCGAACATGGCGCGGGTAAGGCCGTTGGTGATGCTCAGGCCCACGTCCGTCGCTAGCCACAAGCCAGCTGGGCTATAGAATTGGCCATGGTGTGAGCCGCCCCAGGGCCGCAACCGCAACCCGACCGCGGCGCTGTTTGCGGTCGACGATCCGCCACGGGCAAACTTGGGTTCGCTCGGCGGGCTGCCTTGGCTAAGCCACAGCGAGCTCAACTGAAGCTGGACGCCGAGTAGGTTCCCAAAGGGCAGCTCTGCCGCTGCCATTCCGCTTGCACCCCAGCCGAACTCCTCCTTTTGGTAGCCAGTCACGGCATGAGCCGCGGCTGCTACGCCGTGCAAGCGAACGGGGTCAGCGTGGGCCCCGCGCGCAGCAAGGAGACCGGAACACACGCACAAAGCTGAATAGATTCGCGGTAATCGCATCCTGAAGGTCCGACCTCCAGCGATACGGCGCCGTCTCAGGATGAGATAAGAGGAGCAGCGTCAGGTCAGTGGGTGGGTGTAGGTGCAGCGAGGAAAAAAGTGCACGTCTTTTGTCGATTCAGCGCCGGGTTGTTCGTCGCCAAGCCAGCAGCCGACGTGCCGGCTCTTTCAATCAGGAGAAACACACCATGCGCTTCATGATGATCATGTACCCAGGGCCCGACGCAGAGGCAGGCGTGCTGCCCGACCAACAGGCGCTGGCGGAGATGGGCAAGTTCAACGAGGAGATGGTGAAAGCGGGAGTGCTCCTAGCGGGAGAAGGCCTGCACCCGAGCTCAACCGGTGCTCGTGTGCGCTTCCCTGGCGGCAAGGCACAGGCATCCGACGGCCCCTTCACCGAAGCCAAAGAAATCGTCGGCGGCTTCTGGTTGATCCAGGCGAAGTCCAAGGAAGAAGCCGTCGCCTGGGCCTCACGTTGCCCGTGCTCGCGCGGCGAGATGATCGAAATCCGCCGCGTGTTCGAGACCGAAGATTTCGCAGCCAGCGACCCAACCGGTGAGCTACGCGAGGCCGAGGCCAAGCTGCGCAAACAAGCCGCAGCAAATCGCTAGCGATTGCTGCGCGGGCGACGCGCGAGGTTCACTTCTTCGCGCGCTTCTTGCTGTTCTTGGTCTTCGCGCGGGCCTTGGCCAACTCTTCCTGCACCACTTCCGATACGGCCTCAGCCACGGCGCTAACGCGCGCAAACTCGTGTTTGACCGCAGCCATGATTCCGGAGCGTGAAGCCGCCTTCTTGCCACTCGTCGCGACCTTCTTCGCCGTCTTAACGACTTTCTTCGCGGACTTACTCACTTTGTCAGTGGTCTTCTTGCTCGCCTTCGCGACCTTCTTGCTCGTTTTTACCAGGGCCTTGCCAGCCTTCTTGACCAGGGGCTTCAGCGCTGCTTTCGACTTGGACTTGGCGTTCATGGGCGCGATGCTGCGCCAACTCCACAAGTGAATGCAAACCGCTGGAATGGATGGCACCTCCGGCCACTTCGGCTCGCAGCGCCGGGCGAGCAAAATTGCCGCACTCGGAGCGCGCTCAGGGCGGCGTGACGGGCGCGACTACGCCGGCCGCTTCACGTTCGGATGCTCATTGTAATAGGCATCCAAGCTCTCCTTGGAGATGCGCAATTCAATCAGCCCCTCACGTTCGATTTTCGCCTGGCAGCCGAGACGCGAGCTCATGCGCACGTCGAAGGCCTTGTCCAAGATGTCTTCCTCATCCTCTTCGGCTGAGGACAGCAGATCAGAACCCGTTTCGACATACACGTGGCACGTCGAACACGCGCAAACTCCGCCGCAAGCGTCCCCTTCTGGCGCGCCGGATTGCTTGGCGGCTTTGAGTAGCGTCGTACCGAGCGGCACTTCGATCTCGACGCCGTGATCCAGAAAGCGCACCTTCGTCATCGCTCTACCGCTCCCCGTGCTTGGCCAAATGCGCTTCCACGCCGGCGGCGTGGGCGACGCTCTGTTCGATGGCGCCCAGATTTTTTCCGGCAATGGCCGCTTGAATTGCGCGGTTCATGCGCCGCCCCGCCCAATCATGGGTGGCTTCATCCAGCGCGCTTACCGCGCTCTCGATGCTGGCGGCCTTGCTCGCGCTAGAGGCCGCGCTGCGCGCTGTGCTGAGCGCTCGTTCGATGCGCGAGCGCTCGTCATTTTCCAGCAGATCCGCGTCCGTTGCGAGCGCCTTGTCCGTGGCCAACAGAATGCGCGTGGCCTCCACTTGCGCGTCGCGCAGACGGCGCAGCTCGAAATCACTCTCGCCGTGATCGAGCGCGTCGATCAGCATTTGCTCGACTTCTTCATCGCTCAGGCCGTAGCTCGGCTTCACTTCCACGTTTTGGCTGATGCCCGTCGTGAGTTCGACCGCCTTCACGCTGAGCAAGTTATTCTCGTCCACGTTGAAGCTCACTTCCAGACGCGCAAAACCCGCGGGCAGCGGCGGAATTCCGCCCAATTTGAAGCGCGCGAGCGAGCGGCAATCACTGGCAATTTCGCGCTCGCCTTGCACCACGTGTAGGTCGAAGCCGGTTTGATTGTCCGCGTAGGTCGTAAACGTTGCTTTCGCGCCCGCCGGAATCGTGGTGTTGCGCGGCAGAATTTTGTCCACCCCGCCGCCCATGGTTTCGATGCCGAGCGACAACGGCAGCACGTCCAGCAAAAGCACTTCATCGCTCGAGCGCGCAAGCAGGTCGGCCTGAATGGCCGCGCCGTAGGCGACCACCAAATCCGGATCGATATCGGCGAGGGGCGGCTTACCGAACAGCTCCTGCACGTAGGCACGAACGCGCGGCACGCGCGTGGACCCGCCAACCAAAATCACGCCATCCAAGGCGCTGGCAGTGATTCCCGCGTCGCGTAGCGCGCGCCGGCACGAGCGACCGCTACGCTCCAAGAGCGGCTGGACCCAGGCATCGAAGTCCGAGCGAAGGAGTAAAAAGTTCAGCTCTCCCCCGCCCTTCTTGGGCAACTCAATGCTCACCTCAGTGGCCTCGGTGAGCGCGTGCTTGGCTTGGCGCGCGGCCTGCAACGCGATGCTCACGACCTCCGGAGTGCGCAGGTGCGGCTCGACCGCGCCCATGGCCGTGAGCATGCGCTCGGCGACCTCACGGTCCATGTCGTCACCGCCGAGGGCGCTGTCGCCGCCGGTGCTCTTGACCTGAAACACGCCGTCTTCGAGCAGCAGGATCGTGACGTCGAAGGTGCCGCCGCCCAGATCATACACCGCGAACAGGCCATTTTGCCGCTTGTCCAGACCGTAGGCCAACGCCGCGGCGGTGGGCTCGTTGAGCAAGCGCAGCACCTCCAGCCCGGCGAGGCGGCCGGCATCACGCGTGGCTTGCCGTTGCGCGTCATCGAAATACGCCGGCACGGTGATCACCGCGCCACCCACATGCGTCAGTTGATCGACTGCGCTCTGCCTCAAGCTCTTCAAGATTTCCGCGCTGACCTCGACCGCGCTGGGCTTCAACTTTCCCAGATCGAAGCGCACAACCGAGCCTTCACCGGGCACGAATTTGTAAGCGCCCAGGCGCGTGGTTTCCGCGTCACCCGCCGCGCGACCCATGAAGCGCTTGACGCTCGCGATGGTGCGTTCGGGCTCGCGTGTTGCGTACGCCGCTGCACTGCGGCCAACTACGACCGAGCCCTCAATCCCGTAATGCACGACCGATGGCAAAAGCGGCGTGCCATCACAGGTAGTGAGTGGCACCGCGCGGCCATCACGGACATGCGCGACGATCGAGTTCGTTGTTCCCAAATCAATGCCGATGGGTTGCGGCGGTGCCTTGGGGTCGAAGATATCCAGCAACATGATCAGCTCAGAACAACTCGTCCGCGATGGTTTGGGCTTCTTCCAAGAAGCGCCGGTAGTAGCGCAATTCCCCAATGGTTTTGAGGATTTCTGCCGTATTCGGGCTGGGCGCTGCGAAGTCTTGAGCCAAGGCGGCTTGCACGCGCGTTTCCTCGTTGCGCACCTCGGCTATCAAGCGAGCAAGCGCGACCGCATCTTGGCTGCTGCGGATTTCTGCGAGAGCTTCACGGCGCTCCATCACGGTCATCAGCAACGCCGGGGAAGCGGGGGGCTCTTTGCCTTCCCCAGTTTCCATCCCGCCCCGGGCCAGCAGCGCTTGTGCGCGGCGCACCGGATCCTTCAGCGCGCGAAAGGCCTCGTTGACCTCGATGGCGCGGCCCAATGCCATCCGCCGTTCCGCAGCACCGGATGCCGCGTGGCGATCCGGATGTAACGCGCGACTCAGATCACGGTGGCGTTGCTCGAGGAGGCCAAGGTCCAAACCGAACACGGGCTCTACGCCCAGCGCCTCGAACGGGTCCACGGTCAGCGAACCGTGAAGGAATGACCGCAACCGCAGCTGGATGCTTCTTGCGGGTTCTTGAATTTGAACCCCTGGAACATCAGCGTCTGCTCATAATCCAACACCGAGCCAGCCAGGTACACGAAGCTCTTCTTATCCACATAGAAGCGCACGCCGCCCGCGTCGTACACGGTATCCCGCTCTTTCGGCGGCGTGTCTTCATACTGGATCACGTAGGAAAAACCCGAGCAGCCGCCGCCTTTGACGCCCAAACGCACCGCCGCATCCGGAGTACCGCGCTGCAAAAGCTTCTTCTTCGCAAACTCCACCGCCTTGTCCGAGATGGTGATCTCGCGACGTGATTTAGGTGCTTCAGAAGCAGCGGAGCTAGTGGCTTCGGGGGTTACTGAGGAGGTTTGCATGGCACGTTTTGGGGAAAGAGAGCGGACCGGACGCGGTTGCGCGAATCAGAGCGGGGCCGGGGCCGGGGCCGGGGCCTCGGGCGCTTCAGCGCTAAGCGCAGCCCGGGCTGCGCGCTTGGCCTTGTAGTCTTCGATCGCGCTCTTGATCGCGTCTTCAGCCAGCACGGAGCAGTGGATTTTCACGGGGGGCAGGCTGAGCTCTTCGGCGATCTGGCTGTTCTTGATGCCAGCGGCTTCATCGATGTTCTTGCCTTTGATCCACTCGGTGGCCAGGGAGGAAGAAGCAATCGCCGAGCCGCAGCCGAAGGTCTTGAAACGCGCGTCTTCGATCACGCCTTCGGGACTGACGCGGATCTGCAAACGCATCACGTCACCGCAAGCGGGCGCGCCCACGAGGCCAGTACCGACCGCCGGATCGTCTTTATCCAACGTGCCGACATTGCGCGGGTTTTCGTAATGATCGAGGAGCTTTTCGCTGTAGGCCATGGATTTGGTTCCTTTGAGAGCCGCAAATTGGGGGGTCGGGCGGGCGCTGAGCTCCCGCTCAGTGAGCTGCCCATTGGATGGATTTGATGTCGATGCCCTGCTGATGCATCTCGTAAAGCGGAGACAGTTCGCGCAGCTTGTTCACTTTGGCGATCACGAGCTCGGCTACGTAGTCCACTTCTTCTTCCGTGTTGAAGCGGCCGAGACCGAAGCGGATGGACGAGTGAGCTAGCTCTTCATCCAAACCCATCGAACGGAGCACGTAGCTCGGTTCCAGGCTCGCGCTGGTGCAGGCCGAACCGCTGGATACAGCGACGTCCTTGATTGCCATCATCAGCCCTTCACCCTCTACGAAGGAGAAGGACAGGTTCAAGTTACCAGGCAGGCGCTTTTCTGGGTGCCCGTTCAAGAACACGGAATCAAGCGCTTGGCTGATCTTCCCGTGCAGGCGATCACGCAAGCCCTTGATGCGCTCGGCCTCGGCGACCCCCTCCTGCTTGAAAATTTGCACCGCTTTGGCAAAGCCAACGATGCCCGGCACGTTCAAGGTGCCTGAACGATTACCGCGCTCGTGGCCGCCGCCATCCATCTGCGCGACCAACCGCACGCGCGGCTTGGAGCGACGCACGTACAACGCGCCCACGCCCTTCGGCCCGTAAATCTTGTGCGCGGTGAGCGAGGCTAAATCCACATTCATGGCGCGCACGTCGAACGGAGTCTTGCCGAAGCCCTGCACCGCGTCGCAATGGAAGAGCACGCCGCGCTGACGAGTGATGGCGCCGATTTCGCCGATCGGTTGGATGGTGCCGACTTCATTGTTAGCCAGCATCACCGAGACCAAGATGGTCTTGTCCGTGATGGCTGCCGCGATATCAGCCGGGTTCACCAAGCCATCCGGACCGGCGTTCACGTACGTGACCGCGTAGCCTTCTTTTTCCAGACGCTTGCACGAATCAAGCACGGCCTTGTGCTCGATGGTCGTGGTGATGATGTGGTTGCCCTTGCCCTTGTAGTATTCGGCAACGCCCTTGATGGCCAGGTTGTCACTCTCCGTAGCTCCGGAGGTGAATACGATTTCTTTGCCCGACTCAGCGCCGATGTAGTCGGCAATGGTGTCGCGTGCATCTTCCACGGCAGCTTCTGCGTGCCAACCGTAGGCGTGCGTGCGGCTCGCGGCGTTGCCAAAATCCTGCGTGAAATAGGGCAACATGGCCTCGAGCACACGCTTGTCGAGCGGCGTCGTGGCGTGGTTGTCCATGTAGATCGGGAATTTCAGAGCGCTGGCCATGAGAAGACTTCTTTCAGTTGACGCGGCTGCCGGCGACCAACTCAGGAGGGTTTGGTTGTTCGGGATGCCGTGCGCACGTGGGGCATGAGTGGACCGTCGCCTCCGACTCACACGCGCTGTGACAGGTGGACAGAAACTCAAGGCTGGCCTCGAGCTCTACCTCGAGCGCCTTCAGCTCAGCGAGCTTGGTGCGCGTTTCAACGAGCCTCGCGCCGTACACCTCTTGCAGCCGGGTTGCGGCGAACTTGGCCGAGGCGGCGTCGTTTTGCCCGCGCACCAGAGCTTGGATGTCGGAAAGGGAGAGCCCTAGGTTTTGCAGCTTGATGATCCAACGTACGCGCACGAGCGCATCCCGCGCGAACAGCCGGTAGCGACCCTTGGACCGCTCGTGAGCACGGACCAAGCCCAGCTCTTCATAAAGGTGGATAGCGCGCACGGTCTTACCGACCGCCTTGGCCAAGTCACCCACGAGGAGCAGCTCCGCCTCTTCCGCCGGCTGCTCTGCCGGGTGCAGCGCACGCACCGACGCTCCCGGGGCAGAACCCGGCGCGACAATAGCGAGGTGGCGGTGGGAGTTACGGTCGGTCATGAACTACATTGGAACCCTAACCCTAACGTATGCGTCAGGGTTGAGCCACGCGAGTTGATATAGTGAGCCAACACCCTGCTGTCAATGAATGAATAAACCTAATCAATTAGAGCACTTAGCCTGACGGCGCGCGGTCCCCTCCCAGTAACCGCAGGAACTCGGCCGCGGCACGGGGGGTGGGCAAGCTATCCGCGCGGCGCCGAACCGACCAGAGGTCGCGGCGCGGGGTGGGGTCCTTGAGGCGCACCGCGCGCAAATCCGGGTCGGAGGCGCGCAGGTAGCCAGCGGGCAGAATCGTCAGCGCGAGCCCCGCGCGGACCACCTCACAAAGAGCCTCGGCGGAAGACAGCGTGAGCACCACGCGCGGGATGAAGCCGGCCTCACGGCAAGCATCGTGGATGATTTCACCCGTGAACGTACCAGCGGGGACGAGCACGAGCGGGCGTTCCGCGAGCGCTGATAGCCGCACCACGTTGCGGCGCGCGAGCGGATCCTTCTTGCGCACGAGCGCGACGAGTTCCTCACGCCGCAAGAGTTCACGCTCGACATCGCGAAGCGCGCTGCTGGGTGCACCTGCCACGAAGCCGAGGTCCGCCGCGCCAGTAGCAACGGCTTTTGCAATCTTTTCTGCGGCCAGCGTGCGTACCGAAAGCTCGATGCCAGGGCGCGCGCGCGAAAACTCCGCCAGGGCGCGAGGCAACAAACTCGCGCACACGCTTTGCACGGCGCACAGACGCAGTTGCCCGCGCGTGCCAGCCGCCAGGTCCGCCAGATCATCCGCGAGCGCGCCCAGCCCCGCCAACGCTTGCCGGGCGCGAACCACCACGCGCTGCCCGGCCTCGGTGACTTGCATTGGCGCCCGGGCGCCGCGTTCCAGCACGCGCACTCCGAGCTCCGCCTCCAAGCGCGCCAGCGCGTGGGAAAGCGTGGGCTGCGCAACGTGCACCTTGCGAGCGGCGCGCGTGATGCTGCCTGCCTCCACGCAGGCCAGAAAATACTCGAGATCCCGGAGTTCCATCGGTTATCATTCTCATTTTGAATGATAATCATCAATATCTATCACTAGTCAGAATGCGGCGCGGCGCTCATCTTCTCAGCATGAGCAACACCTGGAACCCCGTTCGATACGACGACCATGCTGGCTACGTTTCGGAGCTCGCGAGCGGCGTCGTGCTTTGGCTGCAGCCACGAGCCGGCGAGGCCATCCTGGACTTGGGTTGTGGCACCGGCACGCTGACCGCAGAAATCGCGCGCTGCGGCGCACGGGTCACGGGCGTGGATCATTCAGCCCAGATGATCGAAAGCGCGCGCGAGAAGTACGCAGAGCTCTCGTTCGACGTAGTGGACGGGCAGGCGCTCACGTACGCGGCGGCGTTCGGGGCGGTGTTCTCCAACGCGGCCTTGCACTGGATGCCCCGGGCGCGGGACGTCGTGCGCGGCGTCGAACGCGCCTTGTTGCCGGGTGGCCGGTTCGTGGCGGAGTTTGGCGCGGCCGGCAACGTCCGAGCCGTCACCCGTGCGGTCAGGGAGGTATTGCAAGAGTGGGAGATTGATCCAGCGCCTTATCTCAGCTGGTATTTCCCAAGTCCGGGCCAGTACGCTTCGCTGTTGGAATCCGAAGGCTTGCAGGTACGCCAGATTGCCTGTTTCGAGCGCCCCACTCCGGCGCCGGGGGAGCAGGGCTTGGCAACCTGGCTCGGGTTATTTCAAACTCGGCTGATGGGCGATCTCGGTGCGCGCTGGCCAGAGCTCTGTGCTCGGGCAACGGAACGGTGCCGGAGTGAATTGTTTCGGGATGGTCGCTGGTTTATCGACTACGTGCGCCTGCGGGTTATTGCCACAAAGCCGCCGCAGCCTTGAATTTTCGGCGGATGTCGCCGGGGCACCCTCGGCACTCCACGGTGATGTAACTGCGCCGCCTGGAACCAGAAACGTACTCGAAATACCGAGCGCGCTACCAGGAGGCTAGCAGGCTCGGCCCGGCGCGGGCGTGCAGAGGTAAGTTTTTGACGCAAACCCTGACAGGCTTCCAGGTGATCTCATTCGAGAGTCGTCTGAGGACTGAAGCCGCAGGGCTACTGGAAAAGCACGGAGCGCGCGTTAGCTCCGCGCCCGCACTCCGCGAGCTTCCCCTCGCGGACTTCCCGGATGCGAAACTGCTCGCAGACTCTGTGGGGCGGGGCGGCGTGGACGCGCTGCTCCTGTTGACCGGAATCGGCACCACCCTGCTCCTGAAAGCGGCCGCGACACACCGCCCCAAGGTGGAGCTCGTCGAAGCGTTGTCACGCATCGCGCTCATCTGCCGCGGGCCGAAGCCCTCTGCCGCACTCAAGCCCTTCGGATTGCGGCCGACCTTCAGTGTGCCGGAGCCGAACACCTGGCGTGAGCTGGTGTCCAAGTTGGACAGCGATTGGCCCGTGGCCGGGCGGCACGTCGCCATTCAGGAGTACGGTGTGCAGAACACCGAGCTCGTTCGCGCCTTGAGCGAGCGCGGCGCGCTCGTCACTAACCTCAAAGTGTACACCTCGGAGCTCCCCCTCGACACTGGCCCGCTCAAGGCCGCGATCTTGAAAATCGTGCGCGGCCAAGCGCAGGTTGCGCTGTTCACGAACGCGCGGCAAATCGACCATTTGTTACGGGTCGCGGCCGAAATCGGGCTCGCCCCTGCCGTCCGGCGCGCGTTGAACAACGAGCTCGTCGTGGCTTCCATGGGACCTGTCACGAGCGAGGCATTGAACCGCAACGGCGTCGCCGCCGACATTACGCCTGGCCATCCGAAGCTCGGGCACTTAGTGCTCGCCGTCGCGCGGCGTGCGCCGGCCCTACTTGCTGACAAGCGGGACCGCGGGGCCGCTTCGGCTCGAATCGGAAAATGAAATGGCAGCGGCGCCCCGAGCTCGCACCGGGCCGCGCGAAGCGCTCAGCCGTCGCTCAGATCGAGTAGCTTTGCACAAACACCTTCGCGTCTACGACGTCCACCGCGACGGGGTCGCCGGGTTCGACCTTGAGTTGGTCGACCTCAGCCTTTCATAAGATACGGTAGGCTCAATGCGCCCCTGCAATACGGTCGCGCCTGGTGAGAGGCGCACGCCGGATCGCACGAACTGCGCGTTTAATTCAGCTCGTTGCTACGGCCCGCGCTCGGGGCCACGCGATCCAACAC
>JBDTYJ010000053.1:0-21639 GCA_040005755.1 Pseudomonadota bacterium | reverse complement strand
CGAAGATCTGCGCGCCCTGGTAACTCTGCAGGGTGCTGATGCCCATCTTGCTCATTACCTTGAGCAAGCCCTTGTTGATCGACTTGATGTATTTGGTTTGCGCGACCTCCGGATCCTTCAGGTTGGGGAAGGTCCCTTCGCGCACCATGTTGTTGACCGTCTCGAGCGCGAGGTACGGGTTGATTGCGCCCGCGCCGTAGCCAAGCAGCAGCGCAAAGTGATGCACTTCACGCGCGTCACCCGTCTCGACGATGATGCCCACCTTCATGCGCGTGCCGTTGCGCATCAGGTGGTGATGGACTGCACCGGTGGCGAGCAAGCTCGGAACCGGCGCCAGGTCCTCGTTGGATCCGCGATCACTGAGGATGATCAACCCATGCCCATTGAGCACGGCGAGCGACGCCTGGCGACACAGCTCATCCAGCGCGCCCTTCAGACCTTCACCACCGTCGGCGACGGGGTACAGCATCGGGATCGTCGGCGGCAGGCGCACCTGCTGCAGGTGCGTTTCGCGCAACTTCGCCAGATCCATATTGGTCAGGATCGGGTGAGGTAACTCGAGCATTTGTGCCTGATCCGGCAGCTCGAACAGGATATTGCCTTCACCACCGATGTACGCCTTGAGGCTCATCACCAATTCCTCGCGAATCGGATCGATCGCTGGATTGGTGACCTGGGCGAAGTGCTGCTTGAAGTAGTTGAACAGCGGCTGCGGGCGATCGCTCAGCACCGCCAGCGGCGTGTCGGTGCCCATTGAGCCGCGCGGCTCGTCGCCGTTGGCAGCCATTGGCGCCATCAAGAAGCTCAAATCTTCCTGGGTGTAGCCGAAGGTTTTTTGGCGCTGAACCAAGGAGGCGTACTCACGGTTCGTGGCGGTGGGCGGCGAGACGTCGATCTCAGCGAGGGAGATCTTGTTATCGCGTAGCCATTTCCCATACGGGCGTGCCTTGCAGACGGCGTCCTTGATCTCCTCATCTTCGACGATGCGACCGAGCTCGGTATCGACCAAGAACATGCGGCCCGGCTCGAGCCGCCCCTTGCGTTCGATATTCTCCGCCGGGAATTCCAGCACGCCCGTTTCCGAGGCGAGTACGACCAGGCCGTCCTTCGTGATGGTGTAGCGCGCGGGGCGCAAACCATTGCGGTCGAGCATTCCGCCGATGCGCTTGCCGTCCGTGAACGCCAGCGCAGCCGGGCCGTCCCACGGTTCCACCAAACACGAGTGATACTCGTAGAACTCGCGCTTGTGCGCCGGCATCAGCTCATCGCTCTGCCAAGCTTCCGGCACGAGCATCATCATCACGTGCGGCAAACTGCGCCCTGCGTGGAGCAACAGCTCGACCACGTTATCTAGCATCGCGGAGTCACTGCCGCCGGGGGTGATCGTGGGCAAGATGTGACGCACGTCTTCGTCGAACACTTCGCCGTCGAATAGTTGCTCACGCGCCGCCATCCACGCCGCATTGCCGCGCACGGTGTTGATCTCGCCGTTGTGGGCGAGCATGCGGAAGGGCTGTGCAAGCTCCCAAGTGGGAAATGTGTTCGTGCTGAAGCGCTGGTGCACCATGGCCAGCGCGCTGACCATGCGCTCGTCCTTCAGCTCGACGTAAAACTCCGCGAGCTGCTCGGCCAAGAGCAGACCTTTGTAGATGATCGTCCGGGACGACAGGCTCGGGATGTAGAAGGACCCTTTGCCGGCCAGACTGGTTTCGCGCACCGTGCGCTCGGCCCACTTCCGGATCACGAATAGCTTACGCTCGAAGGTGGCCTCATCGTCGCACGTCGATCCGATGAATACTTGGCGGATCACGGGCGCGCTCTCGCGCGCGGCCGGGCCGAGGGAGCTCTCGTTCACCGTAACGTCACGCCAACCGATCAGGCGTTGACCGGTGCCGAAGATCTTGTCTTCCAAGATCTGCTGGCAACGGCGGCGTTCTTTGCGATCACGCGGCAGAAATACACAACCGACGCCGTACTTGCCGGCTTCTGGCAGATCGATATCTGCCTCGTCACAAGCGTGACGGAAGAAAGCGTCCGGCACCTGGATGATGATGCCCGCGCCGTCACCAGTCAGTGGATCACAACCTGTGGCCCCGCGGTGCACCAAGTTGAGCAGGATATCGATCCCCTTCTTGACGATATCGTGTGAAGCTTCGCCCTTGATGTTGGCCACGAAACCAACGCCGCACGCGTCGTGTTCGAACTGGGGGTCGTAAAGTCCTGAGCGAGGCGGAAGTGTCATGGCTGTGGCTCGATGTCGGGGATTGCGTTGAAAGGTAGGGCCTGCTTCGGGGGGCGGCGCCTGGTCCGAGAACAAGGGCTCGAGAGGGCGGGCCCGCAGAAGCCCGAGTATATGGCGATTGGCGGGCCGGGACAGTCGAAGCTGGGCGAATTTTCTGGCACGGACTGACTCCGCGCACAACAGGCTTTTGGGCCGGCTGAACGAATGCAGCTCCTCAAATCTACAGGGATTTCCGCCTGAGTCCGGAGCGTTACGAGAAGTTGGGCGGGAGATGTCGGCGCTGGGCTGATTGGTAGGTCGTCCGGTCGAAATTACTGCCGATGGCCGGCGCCGGCGCCATGGCACGCGGATACGTACCCGCACTGCGCCTTGTGGCAGGCGGTTTCCGCGATGCCTGGCCAGGAGTCGTGGAAGCGCGCTTCGACCAGCCGGGTCCCGAGCTCGAAGAAGTCGAACGCCCCGGAGGTCTGCCAGTCGGGCTCGTTGTTCTCGCTCAACAGGTGAACCAACCCGGTACGCACCTGCTCTGCGCCGTAGTGTCGGCGCACGGCCTCACGATAGGCGGCAAGCTGAAACGAGTACCGATCCTCGTCGCCGCCGCGCGAACGCTTGTAGTCAATGACGTCGATGCTGCCGTCGCCGCGTTCAATCACGAGGTCGAGTGTTGCCTTCAGCACGACGGTTGCCGCGCGCAGCGCCGGGTCAGGGGCAGTTTGACGCGGGCGCAAAGCGAAGAGCTCGAGTTGACCTGGGGCGACCCGGCGCCCGCGACCGCGCGTGGCCGTTTCGATCGCGCTCAGCGGCGCTTCGGCCGGGTCTTCTCGGGCGCTACGGAAGGGGATATCGAGCGCGAGCTCGCGCGAGATGCGCGAGCCGTCTTCATGCACCGAGCGCGCGTAAGGACCACTCAAAAAGCGGGCGATGCCACGGGCTGTACCCGCACTCGACTCGGATTCCGGATCCAAGCCTTCGCGAGCGAGCGCTTCCAGGATTTCGACCAGCTCCACCGGACCACCCCAACGCGCGGTCGGAAATGCCTCCAAGACTCGATGCGCGGCGCTGCCCAACGCGCGCGGATCCTCGCGACCCACGTCGACCCTCGCACCCGGACCGATCCGTGGCTCCGCGATACCGAACAAATGACTAAGCTCGAAGCGCCGCGCGCAGATCGCGAAATCCGAGAGTGCGGTCACACCAATGGTCGCTAGGGTGACGCGGGGACGAGCCGGCCGCGCGGGGGGCGGCGGCGGAATCGCATCAGCCGGCGCAGCGGTGAGCGCGCGTTCTTCGAGCAACGAGCGCGCTAAAACGCGCACAACGCCGGGGATTTGCTCGAGTTCAGGCGTCACCGCGGCAACGGATGCGGCGAGCGTTTCCGCACGCAGCTTCCCGGCCGGAAGCACGATCGCGAGGTGCGCGCGAGCACGCGTTAAAGCGACGTACGAAAGCCGCTGGCGTTCGGCACGGGCGCGTGCCTGGGCGTCCTCCGTGGAGCGACGCGATAGCGGTGTGGTCAAGGTGCCCGTATCAGTGATGTGGCGAATCACCAGCGACGTTTCTGATGCGCCCCGCAAGAGGGAGATCGGCGCTGCGTTGCTTCGTTCCGCGGAACCGGTGTCGAGCAGGATGGTGGTCGGGAAGGCGAGCCCTTTACTGCCGTGAATGGTGAGCAAGCGCACGGCGTCGTCGTCGTCGGAAAAGACCGCGGCTTCCGCTTCGTCTCGCTCGTCGTCGATTTGCTTTTGCAGCCAGCGCGCGAAGCTTTGCAAACTGCCACCGCGACGGGCGGCGATCTCCAGCAAGCGCTGTACGTTACCGAAGCGGGTCCGGCCGCGTGGTAGGAGAGAGTACAGCGCCTCGAGCTCGAAGCGATCGGCGATCATTGCTAGCGCGTCGCGCGGCGAAAGACGCGGCGCGACCTGCCCGAGCTCGAGCAGCCGTTCACGCAGCGCATTGACCGCTGCGTGCTCCGTCGCGTCGGTCACTCTGCCCGCGCTCCAGTCACGTGCCGGGTCCAGCCCGCGGCGTGGCGTCGAGAGCTCGGCTAAGGTGCGATCGCTCAAGCCGCCCAGGGGCCCCCGGGCCACGACGGCGAGCGCGTGTCGATCCCGGGGGTCGACCTGTAGGCGCAGCGCAGCGAACAAATCCCGCACTTCCGGGGTGGCGTACAGCGCGCGGCCGGCGACCACGAATGGCACATTCAAACGATCGAGCGCTAATTCGAGCAGCGGCAGGGTGGAGCGGCGTCTCGCGAGCAGCGCGATGTCGGCGAAGCGCGTGCCCGTGCGAGAGAGCTTGGCGCACAGGCCTGCGGCTGCGAAGGCGCTCCGCAACGGCCCTTCGGCATTGCGTAGAACCGCGGGGGCGCCCTCGGCCTCTAGCGCAGCGCCGTCGTCTTCGACCAAGGTGACCACTCCGTGTGGCCGTTCGGCGTGAATGCTTGGCAACACCAACGCCTCGGCCGGCGTGTACCGGATCTCGAAGGCGCGCTCGGGGCGTTGGCAAAAGTCGGCGCTGGCAATCACATTGACCGCCTCCAATATCGCGCGAGACGAACGGTAGTTCTCGGTCAGCGTGTGAAATTCAGCGACCGGCGCGTGGCTCGTTTGCACGCCTTGTAGCTCCAGCTGCTGCGCGGCGGCTTCACCGGCGAGCTCCGCGGCGAGCTGGGCAAACACCGAGACTTCTGCGCCACGGAAAGCATAAATGGACTGCTTGCGATCACCGACAACGACCAACCCGCGTGGGCTGATCGCAGACGGTTCCGGCACGACGCCCGCCCGCCGCTTGGCGATCGAGCTCGGTTTTTCCCTCAGCAGCAATAACAGATCCCGTTGTACGCGGCTCGTGTCTTGAAACTCGTCGACTAGCAGCACCTCTACCTTCTGGCTGGCGGTGCGCGCCAAATCGGGGTGATCCCGCAGACCGTCCCGCGCCAAGCGAAGGATGTCACCGAAGCCGAGCGTGCCCTCCTTGCGGCGGCGCTTCAGCAGCTCTGCCTGAATGAGCGCGAGCAATGCGTTAGCGCCGCGTGCATCCGCATCCAGCTGTTCTGCGCGCTCGGCGTGCTCGATCAGCGCCATCAGCTTGTCGAGTTTCGACCCCGACTTGGACAGGCCCTCTTGGAAGGTTTCCAGCGCCTCGAAAAAGGGCAGGGCCTTGAGTTTGTTCGTGGTGCGGACCCCGGCGAAATCGACGAGCGCCGCTCGGAGTGCGCTGAAATTCCGGAGTTCTAGGGCGTTGAGGGCGGCGCGCGCCGGAGCCGTCAACGCCGAGGGTTCGGCCACGGCAATGCTTTGGCAGAGTCTGCGTAGCGCTTCGAGTTGGCGCGCGGCATCAGCGACATGATCGCCTGTGCTCAACTCTTGGGCCGGAAGGCCCTCTTCGTCGAGCCGGCTCAACAGGACGGTAATCTCATTGCGCGCGCGTTCGAGCCCGAAGCACGCATCGAGCAGGCGCGAAGCAGCGTTCGACAACGGCCCCGACAAAGCATCATTCAAGACGTCGTCGATCGTCCGCTCGGCGTCGTTGAAGGCCTGCTCCTCGTCCAAGATCGTGAAATTGGGAGAGAGCCCGAGCTCAAGCGCGTGACGGCGTAGAATGCTCGCGGCGAGGCCGTGAAGTGTGTCGATGGTCGCTCGAGGCAGCTCTTCGAGCACGCGGCCAGCGCGCGCAGCGAGCTCTTTTTCGCCGATACCGCGTTCGGCGGCGAGCGCCACCAGCGAGTCTTTTTCCGACGAATCAGCGGTCGCCAGGGCGTGCAGCCGTGTTTCGAGACGCTCGCGAATCTCCGCGGCGGCTGCGCGCGAAAACGTGGTCGCAACGATGCGCTCACTCGGCACCTGCTTGCCGTCAGCACCCAAGCCGAGCGCGAAGGCCAAGTAGATCCCGGTCAGCAGCTGGGTCTTTCCGGTGCCGGCGCTCGCGGCGATGACGGCGTTCTGTTCCAGGCCAGGTAGGGTCATTCGCCGGCCTCGTGCGGAGCTGACAGGGGGCGGCGGCAGATATCGCGCGCGTCGCACTTGGCGCACGAGCCCGAGATTGCCGGCCGGGCGGGCACCTGCCCGGCGCGCAGCCCCAAAATTAATTCTTCCGCGCGCACGAGCTTTTCTGCAACGGCGGAGCTACTGGGCTCGCTCTCTTCGAGGGCCGCTTTCCACTCGGGCTTGCGCCGCGCGAGGCTCAAATAGCCCGAGCTAACACGCTGTGCGCCGCCCTGTTCGGCGACCTTTTTGGCATACAGCCATGGCTGGAGCAGTTGCTCCCCGTACTCGCCCGTGAGGCGGACGCCGCCCGTCTTGTAGTCGATGATACGCACCACGCTGCCGTCGCTGTTGCGGTCGATGCGATCGATGCGCCCTGACACGAAGTGCTCGCCCACCGGCAAAGCAGCCCACTCTTCTTGGGCACCGAAGGCTCGCTCGGCCTCCGCGAACCAGACACCGTCGTTATTGGCAAAGGACCAACGGAGCAGGGCTGCAACGTCTTCCAACGCCGCCGTTAAGGCGGCTCCGCGCAAATTGCTGCTGACTTGGTCGCGCAAGAAGCTCTCTGCGCGTGTCAATGCTTCCCGCTCGAGCTCGGCGGGATCGGCGCTCCCGAAGCGCTCGCGGGTGCCGGTCAATGCGAGGGCGAGCGCTTCGTGAATCAGCGTGCCGCGCTCCCGCGCGGTGAGCCCATCACCCACGGCGTCGTCGCGCACTGCCCGTAGTACTACCCCGGAAAAGCCGAGAAAAGCGCAGCGCGCGTAGCGTTCGAGCTGCGTGACGGGAAGCGGGCGGTCGGCTTCGCCGCCGACCCAGTGCTCCAGCGGCCCCGCAGCGCCATTCTCGATGCTGAGGGCGTGCTCTGGATCGGCGTAAAAATCCTGTCGGCGCAGCTCTTTCGCGGCACGAACCTGAACTTCAGCGCTCGGGTTAGGTAGCGGGAGCACGCGGCGCGCGCCTTGGTCAAGGGGAGAGGGTGGCTCGACGAGCGTCGCGCTAGGACTCAAGTTCATGACCAGGCGGCTCGCGCCGCTGCCGCCGCGCGCGTCGCGCGTGGCCCAGGTTACGCGCGTCTGTTCGGCGCGCGACATGGCGGAAGCGAGCGCGAGTTTCGTGAACAACGCGCGGTCCGCGGCGGTGGCCGGGCGACAGTGCGCCGGCAGCTGGTCCACTAAATCTGCGTCGAGCACGCTATCGGAGCTCGAGGCCTGCCAGTCGAGCGTCGAGGAAGCGGCACGGCACACGACCAGTAAATCCAAATCCAGCCCGGCAACGTCTGCGGCGCGCGCAATGCGCAGCGTCCCCGCGCGCCCTGCGCCCTGCGCCCTGCCGACGGACGCCAGCGCCGTGGCGAACTCTTCGGAAAAATCAGCGAGCTCCAATTGCTCTTCGGCGAGCCCGAGCAGCTCCGCTGCCGAGACCACGCGCTCGAGAGCCAAATCAATGGCTCTGCCGGCGCGTGCATTTTGGCCCAAGGCAGCGAGCGGAGCGTGGTCGCGCCGCTCGGCGTAGCGGATGGCCTGGGCGAGGCCTGCGCGCGATGCGGAGAGCAGCCCGAGCTCGGCGAATAACGCGCGCCAACGCTCTCGAAATGCGCGCCGGCTACCCGCGACGCGCAAGCGTTCGAAGCGGCTCGACAACGCCGAGAGCACGCAGCGCGCTGCCTCGAGGGCTTCGCGCTCCCGATCTTTGCTCGGTTCCAGGCGGCGTAAACGCGCCTCGAGTGCGGCGAGCAACTCCCCGCCGCGATCGACGCGTACGGGCAAGCGGGCAATCGCGTCGACGAAGCCTGCGCCGCGGCTTTCTCCGAGTAACGCTGCTAGCTCCAGATCCGGCACTCGCAGAACGTCGACCAATGCGTCCCGTTGTAGTGGGCCGAGCGCCAAGCCAATCAACTCCAAGGCCGCGTGCGCTTCGGGGGCCGCGTTCGTGCTGCCCCCCCACGCCTCACTGAACGGCAAACGAGCCATCGCAAGCTCCACGCGGAGTGGCTCCAGAAATGCTTCCGACGCATCGAGCGGCACGATCGCGATCCGATCCAACGCGGCGCCGCTGGCCAAGGCGTCCAGCACCGCGCGGGCAGCGGCGCGTGCCTCACTCGCCTCATGTGCCGCTTGGATCACGACCGGTGCGACCGACTCAGCGCGCGATTCCTGATACTCGAGCTCAGGGTGGTCATTGGCACCGGCCCAGCGCTGCTCCAGCCGCGCAGCCAGGGCCGCTACCGCGTTGTGTAGTGCCGGGCCGAGGTCCGCGCGCACTGTCGGCAGCTCGATCACCACGCCGCCGCCGAGGGCGTGTAGTTTGCGTTGTAGTGCTTCGAGCAGCGCCAAATCACCGTTTTCCCATTGGCTCACGCCGCGAACGCGGACCTGTGAAATGCCCTCGAGCTCGCGAACTGCCGTTGTTGGCAGAGCACGGGCAGCGCGCCAGGCGGTGTCGCGCGTGTCACGCAGCCCGAGCTCAAGCAGGCGGTCGCCAGTGCGCTGCAATGCGTCAGCGAGCAAGGCTGCGCGCGGGCCGCTCAGCCGCTTCAGATCCGCCGGTTGTGCGCCAGCTCGGCGCAGTTGCCCGAGCGCATCATCAACGGCGAGAGCGAGCGCCGCCGGTTGCCCGCGCAGCGTGCGACGAGCGAGCAAGCGCGTGGCTTCGCTGGAGGTTTCACGCAGCTCCGGGTGCGCGGCCTCCACCACGCGCCTCGCGAACTCGCCCACGGGCAGTACGCGGGCGCCGCGCGCCGCTTCATGCTCGGCTTGCCGCTCACTCGCGACGAGGACGAGCGTAGCTGGGGTATGCCGCTTTGAGGTCACTGCCAGTGCGAGTACCGGCGCCTGTAGACTCCGTCAAGGCGCGCAGACCGCGCGCTGACATTGAACGTCAGTGGGGCTTACGCTTCTCCGCCTCGTCGCGGGAGCCTTCGACGGCTTTGGCGGCAGCGAAGCGAACTTCAGGGACGACAAGCGAATCCGGCACTGGCATGTCGGGCACGATCAACAACTCCAGGACGACTTGCGTGCTGGCATCATCCAGCTTTTTCAGGCGCCAAGTAGCGTCTAGGCGTTTGACGTTGCCTTTGATCATGTGCCCCTCCACGACCTCGCCACCACCGACTTGCTTAACGGGCTCGAAGCGAACGATGGCCCAAACTTTGGCCGCCCCCTTCAAAATAGGCACCTGCAGGTACACGTCCGTCTTGTCGCCGGAGCGGCCGACGATGCGCGCTTTCTCGAAGCGCGAGATGAAGCTCGCGTAATTCTTGTAGTCGAGCACGACGCCGCGCACGACGTCTTCCGGAGCGTCGACATTGACGCGTGCGGCACCCGCGTTGGTGTCCGAATAGGGCGTTTTTACGTCGAAGCGATCGACCTTGCGCCACTTCTGAAGCTCCGGACCAGGCCCGGGTGCAGCGGCTACGGACACGCTGCTGAAGAAGGTACAGGCCAACAGCGTAAGCGCGCTCGCGCGGCTCATGCCCCGCACTGCATTCAAAAAACCGCCGGATTTCGGATTGGTCATGGTGCCCTTGCTCGTCTCGTTACTCTTACCGCTCAGGCTCGCTAAAAGTTCCTCGGTCGGGCCAGAGACGGAGCTGACGTCAGCTTACCCCGTCAATGCAGGGTGCGTGCCCGCCCGGACGCGCCCTCGAAACATTCAATAGTGCCGGCTTTCCCGAGCGCCAGCCAATGGGAAAGGTCCTTTTCAGCATTGGATGTGCGTTCGCCTGTCGCAAGTGACGCAAAATTACCACACTGGTTGGGCCGCCGCTGCGAACGGCGGGTTACAGGTCAGCGCCGTGCCGGGGCTTGTCCGTCACCGGTATCCAGGGGAGCCATGGTGCAGGTGCCCGAAAACTGGACGCCTTTGTCCATGAAGATCTCAGGCGAGTGCAGCGTCCCCGAAACTCGCGCGGGCACGTACAGTTCGATGGCGCGCGCTGCCCGCACGTTGCCGTGCACCGTTCCACCCTTGATGATCACGGTCGCGACGTCGATTTCCGCCTCCACCTCAGCGCCATCCCCAATCACTAGGGTGTCCGGGCTCTGGATGTGGCCGCGAAAGCTGCCGTCGATGCGCACGCGGCCCTCAAAGTGAAGCTTGCCCTCGAAGTGCGTGCCCCGGCCGAGCAGAGCGGTGATCTCGGTCGCGGGAAGGGGAGCCGGCATGACGCGCATCCTAGCGAAAAAAAAGCGACGAGAGTAAGGTCCTCGCAGTTCGCGTGGCCGCAAAGAGCAATTTCGGGCACTGGCGAGCGGCACTGCTCTCCGCCGCTGTCGTCCTCGCCCGCCCGGCGCACGCGCAGGAGCGGATCAGCGAGCCGGCCGGGCCCGCGCCGGCCTCCGCGTCGGCCCGGCCACGGGCAGATCATCCCGCCCCTCTGGGACGCACGGAGGCACCGGGCGTGAAACCCACGACGCTGCCCTGGCACGACACGTACCTGTATTGGGATCACTCGCTCAGCACGAGCACGCTGGGCATCGGCCAAGACTACCTGAGCCGTGACCCGGTGTACGAGATGACCATTGGCCTGCGCCCGCGCTACTACTTGCTCGAAGATCCGAATAAATCGATCAGCGTGCGCGCGGATCTGGGCCTGGTTACCGAGCGCACCAACAGTGACACCACTACCGAACAAGGCGAATGGTCGGCCACTGATTTCGAGCTGTACGGCGCCTTCAGTTACAAGCTGCGCGAGAGCTCACGGGACCTGACGGAGCTTGCCATCCGGCTCCCGCGCGTGACCTTGCCCACGTCGAAAATCAGCTATGACAGCGGAAAATTGCTGGCCCTGGGCGTGCGGCTTGGGGCTCGGGAAGACGTGGTGCTGGAAGGTCGCGATGCCACATTCTTTCCGAACGTCGAGCTGATTGCCAAGGCTGAATACGGCTACCAATTCACGCGCAGCGACACGCCTACCAACTCGAATTTGGAGCGCATTCGGCTCGATCCCGACGGCCACTCGATCGTGTCCGATCAACTGGGCGGGGCGACCTTTGCGCGTCATGCGGCGGTCTTCGGCGTGGCTGCGTTACTGCACATTCACCAGCAGGTGCTCTTCAGCAGCGCGCTCGACCTGCGGCCGGCCTGGAAGTACCCCGTGCAGCACGACGTCCAAGTCTGCGGGGTCGTCCTGACCGGTTGCACGGTGGCCAGTGGTGTCTCCGATCCGCAAACGCGCTCCGTGCTCACCCTGTTCAGCAGTGAGTTTCTGATCACGCTCACGGACGTCCTCGGTTTGTCGTTAGGCTACGCCAACCTAACGGCGCAGCTCGGCCCGGATGGTCGCCGGCGCAGCGTGTTTTACAGCCCAGACGCCCGCTTTTACGCCACGCTGAGCGTCGGTTTGGACCAAGCGTACAGCGGCATCACCCGCCGCGACGCGCAGACGGCGAGCGCCGCGGGCGCGGCCCGCACCCCGTAATCCAGTACCGTGCTCCGTCGTTGCTCGTTCCTCGCGTTGTGCTCGTTCTTCGCCGGCGTCAGCGCTGCGCGCTGCTCGGCTGCGGCAAATACCACGCCGCGTCCGGCGCACGAGTACCGGGTCGATTTTGCGGCGGACACCGTTCACGTGGATGGCGAGCTCGGATCACTGCAGCTCGATGGTGACGTCCATGTTCAAGCGCAGCGCTACCGCCTGAAGAGTCAGCACCTGCATCTCGAGCGCGGGCCACGCGGCGTAGAGGCCGACGGCACCGCAGACGTCGCGTTTTGCACGTGCGAAGATCCTCCAGTTAGGCTGCGCGTGAGCCACGCCACGCTCGCCCCTCCGACGGATGCGCTATTTTCGAACCCGAAGCTCGAGGTGTTCGGGTTGCCGGTGCTTTGGCTGCCGGGGCTATGGCTGCGCGCGCCGACGCGCATGGGGCTGACTTTTCCGCGGCTCTCCTACCGTGGGCAGGACGGCTTCTTTGCTGGCGGCGGCGCCTACGTTCCGTTGTCCGTTGACGACGGGCGTGTCACGCGCAGCCTGACCATCGGCGCGGGGGCATACCTGTTGCGGGGCGCGCGCTTGGAAGCCGAGCTCGATACGGAGGGCAGCTCGTCTCGCGTGGCCTGGGATCACGCAACGCGCACGGCGCTCGAGGTCGATGCTCACGGGAGCGCGGCGTTATCGGAAGCGAATTTCGCGTATCGTGTGGACGCGCTGCGCGGCGCGCGTGCGCCCGTCGAATCTTCCGTGCTGGAGGTTGCGGCGCGCCGCACGGATCGCGCCCGTGTGAGCGTGTCACGCGTCGACGAGCTCGCGCTCGGCTTCGGGGTGCGCGCGGACGCGCCGCGTGCTGGCGCTCTGCGCGACTTCGGGGCAGTGGGGCCCGAGTTGTATTTGGGGGCCGGAAGCGCCCTGGGCAGCCACGCTGCCTACGATGCGTTTGCCAGCGCGCGCACCACCGTGAGCCAGGGGAATCACAGTCAATCCGCGCTGTTCGAGCGGGCCACGTTGAGCGCCAAGGCCAGCCCGGGACCGCTCGGCGTCGAGCTGATGGCCGGCGAAACGGGCGCGCTGCAAGTCGGCGAATTTCGAAATGACACGCAGCTGAGGGGCGGCGCCCAGGCGCGCGTCGGTCTGCCGCTCTTGAGAAACTTTGGCTCCGTTGCGCACTTTGTGGAGCCCGTACTGCTCGCACGCGGCTTGCTGGATGCGGCCCCAGTCGGGTCACAGCTGAACGGAACACGCACAGTGCTTGCGGCGGTCGGGGCGGATTCGTCTTTGGGTCAGCGCGCGACGCGGCAAGCGGTCAGTGTGTCGCTGCGGGGCGGCGCCCTCGAGCACTCCGGCGATGCGGCGCTCGTCGCCATGGCGCGAGTCGGCGCCGACGCGCGCTTGGCCGGCGTCGCGCAGTCGTTCGCGGCGCTGGGTGCAGAGCCGGTCATGGTGTCATTTTCGCGGCTACGGTTGGGCGCGACGGACGGGCTGCACCTGCTTCTGCACGCCGATGGCAGCAGTCATGGCTCACCTGCGCAAGCTCGCGCGCTTTTCGACGAAGCCTGGCTCGACCCCGCTCGTCCGTTTCTGGACAGGAACGGGTGGAGCGGTGGTTCCGAACTGTCCGTGCCGTGGACGCGCTCGCTTTCCACGTCCGGCGCGTTCGACTACGACCTTACGGGGCGCGCGCTGCTCGCGGCCTGGGGAGGGCTTGGTTACCACCACCCCTGCGGTTGTTTGGCGGTGGCGACCTTCGTGGGGCACCGGGTGGGGAGAGGTGGTTTCGACGCTTGGGTTGGTTTCGATCTGGCGCCCTGAGCGGGAGCCTCGTCAATATTGCGGGCTTGTCGCGCTTTTCTGTCTGAGAGTCGCCGCGTTCCGGCGATTTCTAGTAACGTAAATCGCACGTGTCGGAGAGCGAAAAGCCGTCCTCGTCCAGGTCTGCGCCAGCATCGGTGCGGGGCTCGACCATCGTCGTGGCCGATGACGACCGCATCACGCGCGAGTTGCTTGCGGGCATGCTGCGCAAACATGGTTTCGTGGTGGAAGCCGTGCCCGACGGCCAGGTCGCCGTCGAGCGCGTGGGTAAGGGGGGCGTCGACCTGGTGTTGCTGGATATTTTGATGCCACGGCTTTCCGGGCTGGAGGCATGCCGGCTGCTCAAGGGCATGACGAGCGATACCTTCTTGCCCGTGGTGCTGGTCACCGTGAAAACTGACAGTGCGAGCCGCGTCGAGGGCTTGAAGATTGGCGCTGACGATTACGTGTGCAAGCCCTTCGACGAAGAGGAGCTCCTGGCGCGCGTGGAGGCGATGTTGCGCATCAAACGCTTGCATGACCACGTCGTCGAAGCGCGGGCGCGCCTCGAACAACTGAGCCTGCATGATGATTTGACCGGCTTGTATAACTATCGATATCTGCATTCCCGCCTCAATGAGGAGTTCAAGCGGGCCGAGCGCTATCACGACCCGCTGGCGTGCCTAGTGATCGACATCGATCGCTTGCAGGCCCATAATGACGCTGGCGGTCGCGACGCGGGCGACCGCGTCGTGCGGTTCGTCGCCGATATCATCCGCCGTTCGGTGCGAGAGGTGGACGTGGTTGCGCGTTTCGGTGGAGATGAGTTTTTGGTGGTATTGCCCAGCACTCATTTTGCGGGCTCGGTAACGGTCGCAGAGCGTATTTTCCAGGACGCGAACCAGCGCATCGCTGGCTGGGAGCAGCGCTCGCCGTTGCCTGTCGCCCTGTCTCTAGGCGTCGCGCTTTTCCCGTCGCGTGATGTGCGCACGAAGGACGCGCTGCTGCGCGGCGCGGACGCCGCGCTCCACGCCGCGAAGCGCGACGGCGGGAACAGAATCTGCGTGTATCAGCAGCAGGGTCACATGTACACGCCGGTTAGCGCTGCCAACAGCGCGGAAACGGACCTGAAGGGCAGTCGCCCGCGCGCTGATCGCGCGTACCGGCGATCGGATCGGCCCACGAGCGCGCCGCCAAGCCCAGCGCGCGCCACCAGCAGCGCTGAGCGCAATGCCTCCCGGAGGAAGCCGGAGTGACGCTCTCTGCACGCCCTCGATCGGGCGAGTTCGGCGCGGTCAAGCTCGAAGAAGCTCCCCCCCGCGTGCTCGTCGTCGATGACGAACCAACGCTGCGACGTACGCTCGCGCGGCTGCTCAATAGTCGCAATATGACCGTGCTTACGGCTGACGATGGCGCACAAGCGATCGAGATTTTGGGCCGTGAACAGGTCGACGTGGTTCTGGTCGATCTGATGATGCCGAAGGTGGGCGGTCTGGAGTTGTTAGACCATGTGCGCTCGTCGCATGCCGGCGTCGAAGTGATCATGATGACCGCGTTCGGCGACGTCGAAACGGCCGTCAAAGCGGTGCGTGCGGGCGCCTACCACTTTCTCACCAAGCCGTTTCGCTCGAATGATGAAGTCGTGCTCACCGTCACCAAGGCGGCCGAGCGGCGCCGGTTGGTGGACCGCGCACTCTTGCTCGAACGGCGCCTCGAGCAGATGGAGAAGTTCGGTGAGCTGATCGGCAACTCGAACGCCATGCAAGAGGTGTATCGGCTCGCCATTGGCGTCGCGCCAACGTCTTCTACCGTGCTGATTCTCGGCGAAAGCGGCACGGGGAAGGAACTCACCGCGCGCGCGATTCACGGCCATTCCCCGCGCGTGAACAACCCGTTCGTGGCCGTCAATTGCTCGGCGATCCCGGTAGACCTCGTGGAGAGCGAACTATTCGGGCACGTGCGCGGCGCGTTTACCGGCGCCACTGCAACGCGCGCCGGTCTCTTCGAATCGGCAGATCGCGGCACCCTGTTCTTGGATGAAGTGGGTGATTTGCCGCCGCTCGCGCAGGTCAAACTCCTGCGCGCGCTGCAAGAGGGCGAGGTCAAGCGCGTAGGCTCGAACGAGACGCGCATCGTGGATGTGCGCGTGGTCGCTGCAACGAACGTGGACCTGAAAACCCGCATTGCCGCGGGCCGCTTTCGGGAAGACCTTTACTACCGTCTGAACGTCGTGCCCATCTCGCTGCCCGCCTTGCGAGAACGCTGTGAAGACATCCCACTCTTGGCCTATCACTTTTTGCAGAAGTACGCGGCGCGCTCCAGCAGCCAAGTGAAGAAGATTTCCCCGGAGGCGATGCGTCTCCTGACTGCGCACCATTGGCAAGGCAACGTGCGCGAGCTCGAGAATGCGATCGAACACGCGGTGGTGTTCTGTCGCGACGACACCTTAACCCCGGCCGAGCTGCCCTTCGGCCGGCCCAGCAACGGGGCGCCCGCTGACCCGGGGGGCAACGGCGCGGGCGTCACGGCGGACGCAGCGCTGTTCGATTTGCCCTATCGCGAAGCCAAAGAGCGTTCCCTGGAAGCCTTCGAGACCGCCTATTTTGAGGGGCTTTTGACGCGAACGGAGGGGAACGTATCGGAAGCCGCGCGCCAGGCCGGTCTGGACCGTTCGAATTTTCGACGCGCGGTGAAGCGAGCTGGCGTAAGAGTTCGCGACGACGAATGAGCCGTTCCTGGATATCCGGCCGGGCGAACCCACGCCGCTGGCTATACCCCGCATGCATCGCGATCGTCGCGTCCGCGGCGCAGCGCGCCTCGGCTCAGGATTCAACCGAAGCTCTCAACGTTGCTGCGAGTACCATTCCTCAGCCGGCGGCACGGGCGCCGCACGTACTGACCCTCAAACGCTGCTTGGAGCTGGCCGCGCTCAACTATCCGAAGGTTGCGGAGGCACGCGCGCGTCTGGCGCAGAAGCGGGCTCAGTTGGATCAGGCGTACAGCGCGCCGTACAGCGACTTTACGATGACGGGTGGGCTGGGCCCAGCGCCTACCGTGCGCGGCACATCGGTGTACAGCCCGGATACGGACAAGGCGCTGACGAATCGGATGGGCGTGGCGTGGCAGCTCGGCGTGACCGGCGCGATCCCAATCTGGACTTTCGGCAAGATCACCAATCTTTGGGACGCCGCAGATGCGCAAGTGCGAGTCGGCGAGCACGAGATCAAGAAGGAACAAAACGACGTCAAGCTCTCCGTGCGCCGCGCCTACTACGGCGTGCAACTGGCGCGCGACGCGCTCACGCTCCTGCACGAAGCGTCTAGCCGCATCGATACCTACCTCGGCCGTTTGCAAAAGAAGGTAGACGGCGGAGATGGCGACGAGGTGGAGCTACTGAAGCTCAAGATGTACCGCGCCGAGTTGGAGGCTCGCGAAAGTGAGGCCACGCGGCAGCAGGCCATCGCTTTGTCTGGATTGCGCTTTCTCACCGGCGGGGGCCCGGAGGCAGACGTGAGCGATACTCCGCTGCAGCGGAGCAGTCACCGCCTGGCGCCGCTCGCGCACTATTTATCAGCGGCGCGGCTGTACCGGCCTGAAGTGAACATGGCGCGCGCCGGGGTGTTGGCGCGCGAAGCGCAACTGCGCATGGAGCGCGCGAAGTTCTTTCCAGACCTAGCCCTGGGCATGAGCTTCAACTATTCCGCCGCGCCGCTGGTGGAAGACCAGCGCAACCCGTTCGTCAAAGACGGCGCGAACTATTTGAGTTACGGCGCCGCGCTAGTCTTCAAGTACAAGCTGGATTTCCTGCCGCAGTCGGCGCGCTTGGCGCAAGCCAATGCGCAATTAGAGGAGCAGCGCGCGACGGAGCGCTACGCGCTCGGCGGCGTCGGCACCGAAGTGGAACAGGCATTTCTCGAAGCCGAGGATGCCGCACGGCGTTTGGATGCCTACACGCGCGCGACTTCTTACGCGAAGCAGTGGCTGATCCAGATTCAGGAGGGAATTGACGTTGGCACGTACGAGGATCAGGACATCGTGGACCCTGCGAAAGAGTACGCGACCAAGCGATTCCTGCAGATGAACGCGACGTACGACTACAATGTGGCGCTCGCGAAACTCGCGCAAGCGACGGGCTGGGAAGTCGTCACAGGGGATGACGAGTAGCCGCCGGGCGGCGTTCCCCTAAGGAGACGAGAGAGCAGCGCAAGGGACGCCCCGCGCGCCCTGGAAAAGGCGCGCTTCGGGCGAGCAGCGGAACTCGGGACGAATCAGTCGTCGCTGCTGTCGCTGTCGCTGTCCGAGTCACTCTCGCTGTCGGAATCTTCCATCTCGGAGTCGAGATAGAGATCCGCATCGAGATCGTTGTCGCGGGCGGTAGTCACCGCGGCGACTGCAGACGGCGGCTTCTCGGGCTTTTCTTCGCCCGGCTTGGGCGGGGACGAAGAACGCATCTTGGAGGCGTCGTGGTCTTCGATCTTCTTCTCGATGCTGAGCAGCGCGTTCATGATCGATTCATTGACCATGGACACGATGACGGGCAACTGACCCTTCAGCGCTTCGTAGTAACGCTGCCGTTCCGTGGAGTGGATGATCGCCGGCGGATGACCGGCTCGCATCAACAGCACGTTCATCAACAGGCGCGACACCTTGCCGCTGTCTTGCGGGAACGGAAACACGCGCAACAGGTCGTAGTGCACGCGCGCGGCGATACGAACGGGGCTCTTTAGCTTCTTGGGCTCCGGCCCATTCAGCCAGTCGATCACCTGACGCGCCTTGTAGGCGATTTTGTCCGGCGCGGCGTATTCGTGGAAATACAGGCGGTGCTGCGGAATGTCCTTCCGGTACTTCACCGTCTTCACGTCGCCCTCCTCAGGATGGAGGATGCAGTAAATCTTCTTGATCGTGTCGACGTTGATCGGAACGCGCTTCTTCTCGGAGAGCTCCCGAACGTATTCGATTGCTTGGCGGTGACGGCGAATCTCGTCGCACACGGGCTGCAAACCGGAATCTGCGACCACGCTCATGTTCGGGTCGATGGCCGTCTTCAGCTCTTGGAAGGTGTACACGACGCCTTCCAACGCACTGTCGTGATAAACCCACGACATCTCGAAACTCTCGCGGTATTCTCGCTGGAATTGCTCATCGAGGCCGTTCAGGCGCTCGTTGATCACCGCCCAGCGCTCTTCTACCGATAGCTGCGGAGGCGGAGGCGGCGGGGGGACCACCGGCGTGGGCAACGCCACGGGCGCAGGCCGCGGCGGATCCTGAGCGATGTCCGGAAGGCGCACCCCGACCAGCTTCTGACGCTCTTCCATCTCGTGATGGCGAGTGGTGCCGGACTGGTTTGGAATGGTATCGGCGCGGTACTGGCGGGTGGTCACCCCGCGACCGATGCCGTCCCCGCGCTGAGCGCGCTTGCTAGCCTTGGCGACCTTGCTCTCGAGCGCACGCCTCACGGCTTCACGCTCCGCGCGAATGCGCTCGCGCTCGACCTCTTTGGCTTTGCGATAAGCTTCACGCTCGGCGTCTTTCGCCTTGCGCTCTTCATCCTTGACGCGTTTGAGCTCGTCGCGGGCGGCGTCACGTTCGGCGAGTTTTTGCAGTCGCTCGGCTTCGCGTTCAGCGCGAATGCGTTCTTTCTCGGCCTCTTTGGCCTTCAGCACGGCAACGCGCTCGGCCTCTTTGGCCTTGAGCTCGGCAACGCGCTCGGCCTCTTTGGCCTTGAGCTCGCGGGCCCGCTCTTTCTCGCGTTCCTTCTTCTGACGCTCGGCCTCTTTGAGCTTGAGGGCTTTTTCGCGCTCAGCGTCTTTGCGCTGCTTCTCGCGTTCCTTGAGGGCGCGCTCTTTTTCTTTGGCCTTCTCCTTGATTTGGAGGGCTTTTTCGCGCTCAGCGTCTTTGCGCTGCTTCTCGCGTTCGCGCTCTTTGAGCGCGCGTTCCTTGAGGGCGCGCTCTTTTTCTTTGGCCTTCTCCTTCAACCGGAGGGCCTTTTCGCGCGCGGCGTCCTTGCGGGCCGCGCCGGCCTTCGCCTTCTTAGGGGCGGCAGCCGGTCGCTTGGCCGCGTTGCGCGCAGGCTTCTTCCCGGCCGGCTTCTTCGGCTTCGCGGCCGACTTTTTCTTTGCCGGTTTGCGAGCCTCCTTGCGGCGACCAGGGGCGGCCTTCGCCTTAGCGCGGCCTTTTTTCGGAGTAGCTTTCTTTCGGACGGACATCGCGGAAATCAGCTGGAAAGTTTGACAGAAGCCGGAAAGCTAGATCGGTACCCAGCCCACCAAGCGAACACAAGCGCTCCCTCGTACCGGGCACGCCTGCGAGCCGGATTCGAGTCGAGACGGCGGGACCTAAGTCCCTAGGCCGGAGCCCTCGGCAACCTAATCGGCTCGCACGCAATCCGTCAAGGACCGTTATCGGCTTGTTTGCCTGACTTGCGTTTTGGCTGCCCTCCTCAAAACACGCACGGCTCGTAGCATAGGGCTACGCCATGCCGTGCCTACGACCGCCGAACACCCGGCCCGTAGTCACTTGAAGTAGTCGGGAAAGATTTCGCTGTTGGCGAGGGGGCGATTGCGCTCGGTCAGCACCTCCACCCCGGTTTCGGTCACCAGCACCGTGTGCTCGAATTGAGCGGAAAGCGAGCCGTCCGCCGTGACCGCCGTCCAATCGTCGTCCAAGACGTCAACTTCCCAGGAGCCCAAATTGACCATGGGTTCGATCGTGAACGTCATGCCCGGCTTGAGGCGCTCGCCCTTACCCCAGTGGCCGTAGTGAGCGACCTTTGGCTCGTCGTGAAACTTACGGCCGATGCCGTGACCGACGAAATCCCGCACGACCGACAGACCTTGGCCTTCTGCGAACTCTTGAATTGCTGCGCCCAAGTCACCGAGGCGCGCGCCAGGCCGAACTTGCGCGATACCCAGCGCGAGACAGCGACGGGCGACCTCCACTACTTTGCGCGCGCCTTCACTGGGCTTGCCCACATAAAACGTGGCTGACGTGTCCCCGTGGAAGCCTTTGTAGATGTGCGTGACATCGATATTGATGATGTCACCGTCGCGCAACGCGCGGTCGCCCGGGATCCCGTGACAGACGACCTCGTTGATTGAGGTGCACACGCTCTTGGGGAACCCTTTGTAGTTCAAGGGCGCGGGCCGAGCGCCCTGTTTGAGGGTGTGGGCGTGAACGTAGACGTTGATCTCTTCGGTGGTTAGCCCCGGACGCACGATTTCGCCCACCGCGGAGAGCGTTTCAGCGGCGAGCTTCGACACCTCACGCATGGCCTCGATTTCATTCGGGCCTTTGATCTCAACCACAGACGTTCGAAAATGCATGTCCATCAATCGGTTGCCGTGGCGTCGTTTCGCGGGCCTTCAGGCGGCAGTCAGCGTATCACTTCCGCGCCGCGGATGCCTGCCGGATTCGCCTGATTCGAGCCTGCAGCTCCGGCGTGTTTGGCTCCCCATGAAAGTGCAGCACGACGCGATCTCCCGCGCCAAAGTGCCGGACCATCAACAGGACCTCCGTGCCGACCCAGCCGCCGCCCACGCGATCCAACCAATGGAACGCTGGATCTTTGCCGGATACGGACAGCGAAAGAGGCGCGGGCGGCGGAGGCCCGACAAGGCTGCCGAGTGTGCGAAACGACAGCGCGTAACGGCGGTTGTCCCCGAGGCTACCTTCACGCGAGACCGTGGCGACCTTCAGGACCCAGATCTCCTCTGCGCTCAGCACTCGCTCATTGAAGTGCACGTCGTCACCCGCGATGCCGGGCACGAACGCCGTGTCGAACAAGTGCCCGGAGAAGCTGTCGTCGAGCAGGTTCGCGTCCTCCGCAGAGTAAACGGGCAGCCCGAGCGCCGGGGACTTCGGCGCGGAGCTCGCGCACGCGGTCGCGAGCACTGCCACTGTCAGTGCAAGGCTTTGAGCTGAGCGGCGAAGGCGGTGCACGGGTCAGAATCGGAGGGCAGGTGACGCGCACTGAGCGCGAGTTTGACTTATTTGAGGGCTGAATTCGTCGAACTGGTTGCTTGAGTGGTTCGAGTGAGAAGTGTTAGGTTTCGCGCGCCGCTGTGCGGTGGGTAGGCTCAAGGATTTCCGGAGGATAGCAATGAGGCTGGTACCGTTTTCACGCTTTGCCGCGCTTTTGGCGCTCGGTATGGCATCGTCCGCGCTGGTCGTCGAGCCCAGAGTCGCTCAAGGCG
>JBDTYJ010000052.1:0-21903 GCA_040005755.1 Pseudomonadota bacterium | reverse complement strand
GCAGATCCCTGTCGCAGTACTCGCAGTTCGGCCGAAGTTCGAGGGCCATCTTCTCGTGCCTTTCCTGTTGGCGTCGCAGAGCAAGCCGTGGAAGTTTAGTCAGTCAAGTAGCCTAAGACGCTACACCGAAGATCACTTGAAGTGATGGCCGTAGTGGCGGAACCAAGAGGCTAGATGTCGAGATGTGACACGCCGCAGGCCGCGAACGGTGGCTGCTTTGAGCCGCTCGGGGACTCGCTCTTTGAGGGTGCGTAGCCAGTGCTTCAGAAAGCTCCAACAGGGCTCAAGGGAACTAAAGTCGGGCGAGTACGGCGGCAGGAACAGCAATCGCGCCCCGGCGCCTTCCACCAACGAACGAACCTCGGGGGCGTAGTGAGCGCGCAGGTTGTCCAACACGACGACGTCGCCTGGGTAGAGCCGCGTGGCCAATCGTTTGCGAACGAAGTCGACGAATTTTGGGCGGTTGACGGCACCGTCGAACGTTTGGTGAGCGAGAACGCGATCGGCTCGCACGGCTCCGACGATGCTGATGTTCTTGCCCCAATTGGTGGGCCTATGGTCGAGGACCCTTTGCCCACGCGGTGCGCGGCCATACGTTGGCGACATCGCGATGTTGCAGCCTGACTCGTCGATGAAGATCAGGCGCTCCGAGTCGATGCTTTTGACGTCTGCGAGGAACGCGAGGCGCTTGTCCTCGACGTCCTTCCTGAAGTGTTCAGACGGGCGGAACCGTTTTTTTTTCGAGTGATCCCCGCTCGCTGCAGCGACCGCAACATGCTCGACCTGCTGAGGTTGACCTTGTACCGAGTCCGCCAAACGTCCTTGAGCTAGTCGAGCGTAGCGTCCGGCATGTCCGCGACGAGCCGAAGCAGAGAGCAGCGACCGCCTTGGATTGCCGCCTGTCCTGGTGCCCCTGTTGCAAGTTTGGTGGGACGCGCGCGGGCGCCCGCTGGAGGGCGCGGTGTTCCCAGTTCGAACCGGGCCGCGCGCCGGCAAGCGGAAGCAGGGAAAGACGGGCTATGAGAAGAGCCACGTGCAGACCGCGATGCGTCTCGCTGGTCATCGAAGCGCCGACACCCACATGCGCTACGTGCTCGCGAACGAGGTATTGCAGACGCCCAGCGCTGCGATGCCTATTCTCCAAAAGGCATCGTCCCTGCCTTTTCCTCTGAAGGCTCGGGACGAAAACCCCTGTTTTCTAGCGCACCCGGGCAGATGAATTTAGAACTTCGCTGTTGGCGCGGGGATGCAGGCCCTCAAGCTCTGATTATCGGAATTCCGTAAGCGTCTAGCGCGCTGTCATGGGTCACGAGGGTGTACCCATCCTCGGCCGCTTGAGCCAGCAGCAGGCGATCGAATGGGTCGCGATGGTGCCAAGGTAGCGCGCGAACGCGCAACGCTGCGGCCAAACCCACTTCTGCAAGCTCGAAGTTGCTCCGGCGTAGCACGTCGGGCAACCATTGCTCCGCTGGCTTCGGAAGCTCGAGCTTGCCTAGAGATTGTTTGATGGCAATTTCCCAGGCACTAACGACGCTCACGTAAACATCATTCGTGCCGTCTTCGAGCCCATCTCGCGCGGTAGCCGTGAGCTGGTCGGGATCACTGACGGCCCACAATAAGACGTGAGTGTCGAGTAGCAGTTTCACCGGGAGATCATCCCAAGCGCGTCTGCAATGTCGGACGGTAGCTCGTCGAAGCCCTCGCGAATGGTAACCTGCCCGGCGAACAACCCGAGACGACGACGACGCACCGCGGCCTTGTAAGGGCCGAGCACAGCCACGGGCTCGCCTGCCCGCGCGATGACCACGCGCTCGCCTGCCTCCACTTCTTCGAGCAGCTTCGAGAGCTGGGTTTTCGCTTCGTGGACGTTGACGCTACGCATGAACTAACCTTAGCTAACATAAGCGCGGAATCAAGGAGGCTCGCGGTCATTCATGCCGGCAAAGCTCGTGATTCGCAGTGCGGGCTGATTTGAGTCCGGGGTGACCCGCGAGCACCGGCTCGCGGAACTCCTCGCAGGCCAGACTGGCACGCAAGTTGCTGCTCTCAACGCATGACGAACTTGGGGGCGCGGCAGGGAAGGAACTGGCTCGGCGCGGGAATCTCGATGGTTTCCCTGCTGATGACAGGCTGCAGCGAGGGGCAGAGCTCGGGCAACCGGGCAGTCGGCGACGCCGGGAATGGCACACTGGATGGCACAACCGATGGGAGAGGGGGAAGCGCCGCTGGCCCCAGCGCAGGGTCTGGCGGTGTCGGCGCTTCGGCCTCGGCGGGCGTGGGGGGCGACAATGGGACGGGCGCCGGTGGCATCACGGCGAATGGCTGCGTCGCTCGCCAAGCGGGGGGATGGCAGCTTACGAGCACGCTGGGCCAGCCACCCCCGAATGCGCTGAACAATTCGGAAATCGTGCTCTGGTCTGGCCAGGCCGTGTTCGTATTTCGCCACGACACGGACGGCGGCAAATATGATCCTTGCACCGACAGCTGGTCACCCTTCGGCGCCTACCGGAATTTCCGTTCGCTGCTGGTCTCGAGCGACGCCGGCGCGTACGTCGTGGAGCCTCTCAACCCGGGCTCCATGCCTCAATTCTCATTTTTCGACTTCGCGAAGCTCAGCTGGACCCAATTGTCCGTCGCAGGCTACCCAATCGCTGCCGATACTGGGGGTGCCGCCGTGCTCGTCGAATCTCGAATGGTTCGTTGGGGCGGGACCGCGGCCGGCGGCTTTCCGTACTCGGTGCTCACAAATGGCGGAGCGGTGTACGACGTCAACGCCGACCATTGGATGCCCATGTCCAGCGTAGGCGTGCCCGCCGAGCGCGTGATCGACGGGAATGTGATCGCAGCGGGCAAGCAGATCTTCGTTTGGGGCGGAGCGCGCGTCGGCGGCAGAAGCGGCACGATCCAAGCTGACGATCCGACAGCAGCTGCGCTCACGAAGTCGCCTGGATTGGAGTGCCCGAATTGGGAACCGGACTACTGTTCCTATGCGGACGGCGCCCTCTACGACCCGGTCGCCGATCGCTGGACTCCAGTGACTCAAACTGGCGCGCCTTCCGCGAGATCTCACGCTGTCATCGCCTGGACTGGCTCGCGTGTGTTGGTCTGGGGTGGCGCGCACTACGTACTCTCGTCACAAGACTCCGTGACGCACCAGTACCTCACGGATGGCGCGCTCTATGACCCCGGCACGAACTCGTGGACTCCCATGGCCGAAGCGCCTCCACTACCTGCCAATGCGGTACCCAGCGGCATTTGGTCGAACGGCCATCTGCGCATGACTGGTGGAGCCTCCGTGACGAGCGGCACTGACTATCTCTATGATCCTGGGCTAGACGCCTGGCAAGCGGCTCAACCCGATCCCGGGCCGCCCAAGCGCACGGATGCTCCCATGTACCCGAATATCATTTGGACCGGCACGTCCTGGTTCGCGATCGGTGGCTCTCGGGCTGGTGAGACGCCGCCAAACCCTTGCCACAATGTTCCTGGATGCGACCCACCTGGGCCCGAGCTGATCCCAGTCTCCGAGGCCGCAGTCGCGTTGCCCACGCCCTAACCCGCAGGCCTACAATCATCGCGGCCCTTGGGCCACCGACCTGCTGAGCGCGCCAAGGCGGCGCCTGATGAGAGGGTGCGATCGCGGCTCCGCATCGCACCTCGCTGCCTGCGGTGTTCCGAACTCGGACGCCGAAGGCTTTGCCAAATTGTGACGGGGCTCGTGACCATCAACAACCCGCCTTCACGCGCGGAAGTCTTTGTTCGAATTCGAACTCAGATTTCCTCCCCGTAGCGGAGGGGGCTCTTGTCCGGCCAATCCGGGCAACTTCTTCTTCACTTCCACCCCAACGCAAAAAGGCCAACTCTCGTTGGCCTTTTTAGCTTCTGCGCACCCGGGCAGAAGAATTTAGAACCGCCATTGAAGCCCTCTCCGCTTCCGCGAGCCTCGGCGTAGCTCACGCGGGCTCATTCGGGTTCCGACACGGGTTCACTTTCGAGACGCTGATATTTGCCCTTCGAAGTCGACATTTCACGGCGTAGTCTGCTGATATGGCGTCGGAATCTGCGGCTGGTTTGCGAACGGCGCGGCGTTGCGAGAAGCACCTGCTCGCAACAGGGCCTGACGGGCTTTGCGCGCTTTGCCGCCGCGAAACTTTGCCGCCGCCGCGGCGCTACTCGACCTGGGCATGGGGCGGCGTTGCGGGCACTACGCTGCTCGTATCGTTGGGTGCCGTCGGCTTCCGGGCGTTCACTACCCGGTCCGTGGCGGCAAACGCGGATCGGCTAGCGCAGGCCCAAGGTCGCGCGCCTTCGCACTCCGCTTCTCCGCTTGCGGCGGAGCCTCCACCTTTGGCAGCGGGGAATCCGCCGCCGTGGTTGCGGCAGGAGCCGCGCCCCGTGCGGGATTCAGGCATCGGCGCCCCTCTGAAATTGCAGGACGGCAGAATTCTGATCGCGAGCACCGCCGCGGGCTTCGGCGCCGCCAGCGCGAAGTTGAGCGAAGGCGACGAGATCTTGGCCGTTGATGGGCGGCCCACAAAGGGGCGCGAGGTCGCGCAGATCGCGTCCTGGATTCGCGGCCAGAGCGGCACCAGTGTTGCCATCACGGTTCTAGGGAAGGACAGCACGATACCCAGGAGCGTGGTGATCGTGCGCAAACGCTTGAATGACCTCACCTCGCCCGGAGCTTCCGCAACGACCCCAAAGCCTGACCCCAATGCCGCAAAAGCCAGACGAAAATCGGCCCTGCTGAATCTCGTGGGCCATCCGGCGCCGACGGTCTTTGTCGACAAGTGGGTCAACCATGAGCCGGTGCCGGGGAAGCTGGCAGGGAGGACGCTGCTGGTCGAGTTTTGGGCTACTTGGTGCGGACCGTGTCGTCGCAGCTTGCCGCACCTGGCGGAGCTGGCTCGCGAATACGAAGATCGCGGACTAACGGTTGTCGGCATCTCAACCGATGATGAGCTGTCGGAGCTTGAGCAATTCCTTGCCAAAAACCCTTTGCCGTTCGCAGTGGGTTGGGGGTCGCTCGATGACCATGACGAGTTCGTGTTGTCAGAGATCCCAACCCTACTGATGGTGGGTCCCGACGGTATCGTGCGATGGGTGGATACGGACTCCATGTCATTCGCAGAGTTCGAGGCGCGAATCCCTACTCTGATGAAGTCCACACCGCCCAGCTCCGACATCGCCACTCCGTAGTGCGCGAAGACGCGGTTCACTTCCACCCCAACGCAAAAAGGCCAACTCTCGTTGGCCTTTTTAGCTTCTGCGCACCCGGGAGGATTCGAACCTCCGACCCCCGGATTCGTAGTCCGATGCTCTATCCAGCTGAGCTACGGGTGCGAAGGGGCGAGGGCATAGCACGGGTTTTCGGGACCCGTACCGGAATAGTGCGTCGAAAAAACATGCCATAGCGGAGTGGGCGCGTGGCGGTAGATGTGGGCGGGTCTGAAAAGATTTCAGAGCCGGGACCCTACCGCGACAGCGAAGCCAGGTTCCGCGCCAATCACCCGCTGACCGTAACGGCGGAACCAGCTTGATGTCCACGGAAGCACTAAGATTTTTAGGATGCCGCCAGAGGTGGCACAGAAGCTGCTTTATGCCGCCCTGTAACCGCCTCGAGGGGTGCAGCCTCGAGACGGCCTTAGGTCGCTTTGCTTCTTAGTTGCCGTGTCTGTCCAAGGAGACGGCCCTTCTTGAGCTTCGCTTCCGCTTCCTTATTATTCTTTGCTTCGCGGCTTAGCCCTTAATCCTGAAGATTTTGGCTGAAGACCCGACGCGGATTACTCCGCCCGGGTCTTTGCTCATTTTGGGGCCGAATTGGCGAAATGCACAGGCCTTTCGTCCATTCATTGCTCGAACGCGCCGGGCGGCTGAAAGATTCCCGCTTCACTCGTCGCGCAGCAGCGCGGTGCCCCCGCTAGGATGCGCGCGGTAGGCCGAACACGTGATCGGCGGGAGCTTGGGCATGGCAGCCGGCACAAAGCGCAAGGGCTCCGCTTGCGAGCACTCCGCCGCGGGCGTCCAGCTGAATGAAGCTCCAGCGCCCGCTCGATTTGCGCATCGCGTAGCCGAGCCCACCGCCCGAGGCCGAATGCGCTTGTTCGAGCAGGACGGATCCTTCGGGGAAGACGCTATCGGTGACCAGGGCCGCGTAGCTTTGGCGGGCGACTTCGTTCGCGCGCACATCGACCTGCTGTTCGGGTTGGTGTCCGCGCGAAGTGAAGGGCGTGCCGTTCGCCAGGGGCCAGGTTTGCGCCTCCGCGTATGGCGCCCAGGGCGTTGGCGGCGGGGCGGCCGCGGCAGGCACCACCCGTGACGCGGTCTGCGATGAGTCCGAAGCGCCTGCGAATGGGCCGCGCTCGGCCGGAGTGCAGGCCGTCAGGCATGCCGCACAAGCCACACAGCAGCCGAAGTTCACGCGAAAATCAGCCAGATGAGCGCGCACGGGACGGGCATGGTACCACGAACGGGTGCGATTCAAGGCTGGCGGCTGGGGCACGCTCTTGGGACTTTTGGCCAGCGCTCCGTTGAGCGCTTGCGCAGTAACGCACGCTGCGCCTGCTGCGCCTCCGCCGGCTACGGAGCTCGCGCTCCACGCACCGCCCAGCGCTGCCGTTATCCAGACCGCATCCAGCGCGGCCGAGCCCGTACACGTGCCGGGGCCACTCTCGTCGCCGGGTGAGCTCGCTCCAGCGTCGCGCGCCGAGGCCGCGCCGCCCACTCCGAGCCCGCCGGCACCACGGACCGCTCAGGGTCGGGGCTGGCTCGGGGTGGAGCTGGCGCAGCGCGAGCCCCATGAACCGGGTGTGCTCGTGCGTGACGTGGTGCGTGGTTCACCGGCGGCGAATTCGGGCATCGTCGCGGGCGACGTAATCCTCAACGTGGACGCGGAAAACGTGAGCCGACCCGAAGACGTGAGTCGTCTGGTCGCCGTGCGCGGCGCGGGTCAGCGCTTGAGCCTAGGGCTGTTGCACCAGAATTTCACCCGCTTGCTGGCGGTGGATCTCGAGCGCTTCCCGGATAGCGACGAGGTGCTGCGCCGGCAATACGTGGGGTTGATCGCGCCCGAGTTCGCCGGGCTCGAAACCGCCCAAGGCAGCGCGGAGCCGAAGGTGTCTGCGTGGCGCGGCAAGGTCGTGGTCTTGGAATTCTGGGCCTCCTGGTGTGGCCCGTGCCATTTGCTGAGCCCGGTGCTGCAGCGTTGGCATGAGCGCTTTCAACCCCAGGGTGTGGTCGTTGCGGGCGTTGCTGCCGAGGACATGTCCGTGGTCACGCGCTCGGCGAACGAGCTGGGCATCGCCTATCCCGTGTTCGCCGACCCGAGTGGCGCAACCACCAAAGCGTACCGGGCAATGGCGCTGCCGACCGTGTTCGTGCTCGACAAAGGGGGCCGTGTGCGTGATGTGATGGTCGGCTACTCAACGCCCGGCCTTTCACGCTTGGAAGGCCTGGTAAAGCGGCTCATTCAAGAGTCTTGAGCGAAGCCCGAGCTCCGCTCCTATACTCATCGCGATGGACGAAACAGAGCTGCTCCGAGCGCAAGCTCGCGCGCTGGCCGGTGGCGCACCGAAGTATCACGAGAAGAACGCGGAGCAGGGCAAGCTGTTCGCCCGCGAACGCATCGCCGCGCTGGTCGACACCGACACCTTTTGTGAAGACGCGCTGCTGGCCAACAGCACTGCCGCCGATCTGCCGGCAGACGGGGTGGTCACCGGCACGGCGCGCATCGGTGGCCGAGTGGTCGCGATCATGGCCAACGATTCGACCGTGAAAGCGGGCTCTTGGGGCAAGCGCACGGTCGAGAAAATCCTGCGCATCCAAGAGGCCGCCGAGCAGCTGCTGTGTCCGCTGCTGTATTTGGTCGATTCTGCGGGGGCGCGCATTACCGATCAGCTGGCGATGTTTCCCGGGCGCCGCGGGGCCGGGCGCATTTTTTTCAATCAAGTGCAGTTGAGCGGGCGCGTCCCCCAACTGTGTCTGTTGTTTGGTCCCTCTGCAGCAGGTGGTGCTTATATCCCCGCGTTCTGCGATGTCGTCGTGATGGTGGACGGCAACGCGAGCATGTACTTGGGCTCGCCGCGTATGGCTGAAATGGTCATCGGCGAGCAAGTGACACTCGAGGAGCTGGGCGGCGCCAAGATGCACACGTCGGTGTCCGGCTGCGGTGATGTGCTCGTGCAGAGCGAGCTGGAAGCGATCGCGTTTGCGAAGGCATATCTGGCGCTTTTGCCTTCGAACTACGAGCAGCCGGCGCCGCGCGTCGCAGCGTGCGCGGCAAAGAGCGGGTTGAAGCCGCTGCGCGAGATCATCGTCCCGGACGAGAACAAATCCTTCGATATGCGCCTGGTGATCGAGCACATCATCGATGACGGGAGCCTGCTCGAGATCAAGGCGCGCTTTGCCAAAGAGCTGATCACCGCGTTTGCTCGCATCGACGGGCGCACCGTGGGCATCGTCGCCAATCAGCCGAAAATGCTGGGCGGCGTGCTGTTCGTGGACAGCGCGGACAAGGCGGCGCGATTCATTTGGTTGTGCGATGCGTTCAACGTACCGCTGCTTTTTTTGGCGGACGTTCCGGGCTTCATGATCGGGACGAAGGTGGAGCGCCAGGGCATCATTCGCGCCGGCGCCAAGATGATCGCGGCAGTGAGCGAAGCGACCGTGCCGAAAATTAGCCTCGTGGTGCGCAAAGCGTACGGAGCCGGGTTGTATGCGATGTGCGGGCCGGCGTTCGAGCCGGATGCTTGCCTGGCCTTGCCCAGCGCGTCGATTGCGGTGATGGGCCCGCAGGCGGCGGTCAATGCCGTCTATTTCAACAAGATCCAAGAGCTACCTGCGGGCCCGGAACGCGACGCCTTCGTCACACAAATGCGTGACGAGTACCGAGCCGACATCGACTTGGAAAAGCTCGCCAGTGAGCTGGTGATTGACGCCATCGTCCCTTTCGAGGACGTGCGGCGTGAGCTGTGTCAGCGCTTCGACCGCTATGAGAACAAGCGCCGGGAGCGCGTGGCGCGCCGCCACTTGGTGCCTCCGGTTTGAGCATGGCATTCCGTGATGCTCTAGGGCCCCTCGCGGCATTGATCTGCCTGCTGGGGAGCGGGCGTGCATCAGCGCAGTTCGATCTGGGCGCCTACGCGCGGCACGCGCAGCATGTGTCTTTGGCGTCAGTGGGCGCGTTGCCGCGCGTGTTCGCGCGCGGACGCAAGGGCTCCGTGCCTGTCATCGTTCACTCGTCCAGCGGGCCAGTTCGGGCGCTCGATCTCGTTTCGGTGGGGGATAGCGCGGTCGGCGAGCTGGATTCGGCGCGTGTGCTCGAGCTCGCGGAGGCGCACCCGGAGTGGTCGTTCGACTGGGCACCGCCGCGCCATGCGTTGATGGATCGCGTCGACGGCTGGGTGCATGCCGCGAGTGTGCGTCGCGAAACGCACACCTCGGGTCAGGGTGTGGTCGTGGGCATCGTGGACACGGGCGTGGATCTCACTCACCCCGATCTGCAAACTGGCGACCACAAAACCCGCGTGGCTTGGCTGCTGGACGTGGCGCGTGATCCCGCCAAGCTTCACGTCGATCTAGAAGATGAATACGGCTGCACGTTAAAGGGCTCCGGGTGCGCCATCTACGCCGCGAGTGATCTCGACCAACTCTTGGCAACCTCCGCTGATTTGCCGACCGATCCGTTCGGGCACGGAACCCACGTCGCCTCGCTAGCGGCGGGCAACGGGCTTGCGAGCCCAACGCCGCGCTACCTCGGCATTGCCCCGGAAGCGACGTACGTCATCGCGCGCGTGGCCTCCCCCAGTGGCTCGATTGAAGACGCAGACGTCCTGCGCGCGGTGAAATTCGTGTTCGAGCGCGCGGAAGAGTTGGGCATGCCAGCGGTCGTCAACTTGAGCCTCGGCAGCGATTTTGGCGCCCATGACGGTAGCTCGGCGCTCGAAGCCGGCCTCTCCAGCATGGTCGGACCCGCTTTTCCCGGGCGTGCCATCGTGGTTGCGGCGGGCAATAGCGCTGGCCTGTATGACGGCTTGGAAAACGCCTACCCCGGGCCCTTCGGCATTCACACCGAGGTACATGTGGCACGCGAGTCCGTGTCGCGGGTACCGCTGCTCACGCCCGCGCTGGGCGGGCCTCTCACCCGTGGCACCGCCTACGTGTGGCTCCAGTTCCGAGACGGCGATGAAGTCTCGGTGGGGCTCGACGACAGGAACGGAACGCGCGTGCCGCCTGTTCCGGTCGGCTCCGGCTTTACGAACGATCCGCAAGACACCACTGCAGTGAAGCCAAACGTCGGCATCACCATCATCAACGGCATCGATAACGGGTTAGCCCCTGACGGCGTCAACCCGGGGCGCAATGCTGCGATCCTAACGATTGATGGCGCGTGGCTCGCGGATACCGATTTCGTGATTCACCTGGAGGGTCACGGCACCGCGCAATTGTGGGTGCAAGGGGTTGGAGATTTGGATCCGGAATTGAGCCTGGGTGCCCTGTTTCCGCGCGGCGAAAAACAAGGCACGGTCAACGTCCCGGCGAGCGCCCCGAATTTGATTGCCGTCGGCGCGACACTCAATCGCAACCAGTGGGTCGATTACGCAGGCACCGCGATCGAAATGCCGAACCTTGGCTCTACTGACAACGCGCCGCTCGACACCATCGCCTACTTCAGCTCGGCTGGGCCCAACGCGCTCGGAATGATCAAGCCGGACATCGTGGCGCCCGGCGTGTGGGTGGCGGGCGCGATGGCGCGGTCGGCCGACCCACGCTCCACGAGTAACGGCTTTTTTGCGAATCAGGGGCTCTGCCCGCGTGACGACGAACAGTGCTTCGTAGTCGACGAAAAGCACGCTATTGCCGCGGGTACGTCGATGGCCGCGCCCGTGGTGTCCGGCGCAATCGCGCTGTTGTTCGAGCGCGATCCGACGCTCAACCAAGACGCCGTGCGCGCCATCTTGCAGGCCGGAGCGCGCCCGCTCTCGGGCATTATTCTCGACGCGCGTCAAATTGGGACGGGCGCGTTGGACCTGCAGGGCGCGCTCGACGTTGCGAGCGCGGGAGACTCGCCGGCACTTCGCGCGCCGAGCGCGCAGAGTTGGCTTACGCTCTCAGAATCCTACGCGCATCCGGACCCAAAGTGGGCGCTCAACGGCTTGCTCGATGTGCGAGACACCGCAGGCAAGGTCGCGGACGGCTTCGATCAAAGCCGGCTGAGTTTGAGCGTGCAAAACGCTACCGTCAGCGAAGCGCTGACGCGCGTGGCGCCGGGCTTGTTCCGCTTTGCCGTGGCAGCGGCGGCCGGCAGCGGCGGCCAAAGCTTGCATCTCGCGGTCTCGTTCGACTCGCGGCCGATCCTGGAAAAAGACGTCCCAATCGCGGTGGATCGCTGGGTTGCCGAAGGTGGCGTGTCCGCGCGCGGCGGCTGCGCTGTCAGTGCCTTGCCTTTTCATTCAACGCGGAGTGCCTGGGCACTCGCCATGGCGTGCGCGCTACTCGCCCGTCGCCGTCACATGCGCGCGAAGTAGAGTGTGCAGGACTGCGCCTCGAAGGGATCCAAATCTGGATCGAACGGGTGCGTCAAATCCACCCCGCCCATGTTCACGCCAATCGCGAGCACCGCACGCACGCCCGTCAAATTCACCACGCGCCCCTCGCTCGAGCGCCCTCGCTCTTGAAATGGCACGTCCACGCGCGCCATCTCTTGCCCTTGTACGTCCAAACTGATCAGCGTCCAGCGAAAGGCGATGGGCGCTTCCCATTCGCTTTCGAACCCGAGCGAAACGCCGAGGGGTACTTCATCCATGTCTACCCAAACCATTTCGACGCCGGTGGGTTCGATGGGTCGCGCCGCGCGCACGCGCCGCGGCAGCGATGAAAATTTAATCACCCAATCGTAGTGCGGGCGACCGAACGCGCCCAGCCAAGCGCCGAACGGCGCGTGCGTGCCGTCGTCGCGATCACCGAGAAATGCGCGAGAAACGCTGTATTGGCCGAACAACGCCGAAACTTTGGCGGAGTCTTCGTCCAGGCTGTGTCGAAGCACGTCGAACACGTCAGGTTCGTCGTTCCACTGCCACGCGCCGGGCGGCGTGGTGTCCGCTGCCGCCGCAAATAGTGATGCACTGAGCCCAGCACTCGCTTGCGCCGAACGCGCGCGCTCCAAGAAATCCAAGAGCAATGCTGCGCCAGCGCTGGCCGCGCTGGTGCGCCCGGCGAGCGCGCGTTCCGGGTGCGCTTGGGCGTCGTCCACGGCTTGTACATCGAGCGTGGTGACGCGCCCGGTGATCCACCACAGCTCCGTGGCAAAGGCGCGCTGCAGAGCCGCGCTTTCCCCAACAGCCAAACGTTTCGCGATGGCCTCGCCCACGCACAGGGTGGCGTCGCGCGCGAGCAGCCAGTCGTCTTCGCTCGCGGCGCTCACACAAAAGGCCGCCGCGCGATCGAAGCTGCCGGAGCCGAGCGCGTCGCGTTCCGTCGCGAGCTCGGGTCGCTCGGGGTCCAAGTACCAATCCAAGGCGTCGCCGCCGCCATGGCCGTCGTCGGCCAGCGGCTCGGGTAGGCGTAGCGCAAACACCAGCCGCTGATACGCGGTCTCTAAGGCGCCCAGCGCGCGCAGCGCGTCCGGTCCGGGTACGTTCGGGGTGCGCTGCACACAAACCGGCACGCGCGCCGAACAGGCTGCGCTCGCACCACGCGGGCGCTCGAGCGTGGCCGCGAAGTCGGGGCCGGTCGGCAGGGCGGGGTCGATGCTGATGGGCGCTCGCGGCACGTGCGGCCCCGCGCCAAAAAGCAGGGGTGGATCACTCCTGACGGTCCCCGCCAGCACATTCAACGAGCCGAACCCGCAGGCGACCATGACGCCGAGCGAAGGTCCGATGCGCATGCGACGAGAATCCCATCCCTGAACCCGTTTATACAAACGTTTGAGACCGGGGCCTCAAACTAGGGCGCGCTGAATCACTTCAGCGATGGGCGGGAACTCCCTCACGTCCGAGAATTGACAGGATTTGGTGAAGGGCGGCTATAATCACCAGTCTGGCCCACGGCCCGAGGCAAGCACCATGAACTTCGACCCGTCGTATGCGCTCGAGTTTGATTTTGGCCGCGGCCAAGTCCGGATGGCGAACGCCGGGGAGCGCTTGGTCATCCCGAGCGATGCCCTGCTCGCCCTGTGCCAGGGCGCCAGTGAAGATGCTGTTCGCGACTTCGGGCGCCGTCTCGGCACCGAGGTCGGCCGCGCGTTGCTCGCTCGCGTCGCCGACGCCTGGCAGGCCTCGCTCGAGACCGTGGTCGAACACCTCGGCGGTGAGCTCGCGCTGATGGGCCTCGGCTCGCTCGGCCTCGAGCGCTGGGGTCAGGCGTTGGTGCTGTCCTTTAGTTACTCGCCGCTCGGCTACGGCGGGGATCTGCTGCTCGGCTCGGTCCTGGAGGGTGCGATGCAGCGCGCCTTCGGTCGCGACGTCGTGGCGGTGAAGCTGATGCGCGACGGTGACCAAGTGCGCTTTCTCGTTGCCGGCTTCGACGGCGCGCGGAAGGCCTCGGATTGGTTGTACCAAGGCGTGCCCTGGGGTGACGTGCTGGCCCGCTTGGCGAACGCGCGAGGTCAGTCGTGAGCCAAGAAATCGCGCTGCTTCAAGAGTTGCTCGCGCGCGTGCAGCGCAATGCCACATTGCCGCGCACCGGTTCCGTCGCTTTTCAGGCGCCAGCTTCGGCCGCAGCCCAGACAGCACCCGCCAACGTGCCGCCGTCGCAGCCTGATTTCGAGCCCCCTCCGGCACCGTACGATGCCGACGCGATTCAAGAAGACCTCTTCGACCCAGCGCCTGCGCCGAGCCCCCTCGACCAATCGGTCGACGAAATGCTGCTCGCCGATCCTTTCCCGTCGGTGATGCCCGCGCCGCCCGCCGCCCAAGGTTACACGGACATGCTGGATGAGGAGCCAGCGCCAGAGGTCACACCCGCCGCGCGCCGGTTGGATGCCGCCGAGGATATTTCTGGCGTAATGACGGTCTCGCAGTTCAACGACCAGGTGCCCGAAGAGTTGCTCGAAGACGACATCATCGAAGTTACCGTAACCGAGAGTGAAGCACCGCACTCCAATCGCGACCTCGACGATCTGAACTTCGACGACGACGATGTGAGCCGAGAACGCGCGCGCATCTCCGATGAGCCGCCCGCCTCGTCATCGCGCCACAAAGTCGCCGGCACCATGGACGAGGCTTTGGCTCGCGCCGCCGACCAAATCGACCTGCAGGAAGATCGTGAAATCCCGCTCAAGACCCCACCGCCTGAGTCGGGGCCGCAAGCCGCGATGCCCCTACCCGCGGGCATTCACGCCCCGCTGGCAGCGGACATCGACGAACTGCTCGAAGCCGACCTGCCCCCCTTGGGCGGCGTGAACAGCGCCGTCCCGACCACCGAACAGTTGGGTCAAACGATTGATTTGGAGGAAGCCCGCGGCCCGCACCTCGAGCTGGACAGCGCGCTCGAGCCGCCAGAAGAGCCGCTCAACGAAGATCTCGAGGTCACTCTGCCGCGGCGCGAGTTCGGCGGCGGCTACCAGGACAACCTGATGCCGCCACCTGGGGCCCGCCAAGACCTCGACGCCCACCTACAACGCCATGGCGAGGAAGCGCCGCCCGAGTCGCTCGCGCAATACCCAGAGCCGGCTGCATCAGCGCACGCGTTCGCTCCGGTGATCGTGCCTCCGAACGTGATTTCCGACCCTTACGCGCAAAGCGCGCCCATGGTCACGGTGGATGCTCCGCTGCACGCGGAGTTCGCTCCGGAGCTGCTCGCGCGCCCTGACATCAACCCGGGGCCGGTTGCCAAATTCATTCGCGCTGACGTGCCGCGCCCGAGCTCCTTCCTGCAATTGCTGGACGCCTCTCTGGATCTCGGTCGTAACTGAGTCAGGCTTTTCTTTTGGTTTCCGAGCGGGCGCGAGGCGCCCGACCCCGTCATGAAGCTCGCAAGCGGCCGGCAAGGGCGAGATGGAACGCTATTCGTGGTCAGCCGCGACGGCTCGCGCGTCGCCGCTGCGGCGGATATTGCGCCGCATTTGCAAGCCGCGTTGGATGACTGGCAGCGCTACGAACCCGTATTGCGCGAGCGCTTCGAAGCGCTTGAAACAGGCGCGTTGCCCGGGCAAGCGGTTACCGAGGTTGAGCTAGGCGCGCCGCTGCCGCGCGCCTACGAGTGGATCGACGGTTCCGCGTTCATCAACCACATCGTGCTCGTGCGCCGCGCGCGAAATGCCGAGCCGCCCGCGACCCTCACCGTTGACCCGCTGGTGTACCAAGGCGCCTCCGGCTGTTTGCTCGGTCCGACCGATCCGTTCCCGCTCGGCGACCCAGCGCACGGCTTGGATTTCGAGTCCGAGGTGGCGGTGGTGCTGGCTGATACGCCACGCGGGACGAGCGCCGCTGAGGCCGCTGCCAAAGTGCGGCTCGTGCTCTTGGCCAACGATTGGACGTACCGCAATCTGATCCCGCCGGAGCTCGCCAAAGGCTTTGGTTTCTTCGTCTCCAAGCCGGCCACCGCGTTCTCGCCCTTCGCGGTTACCCCGGACGAACTGGGCGCGGCGTACCGCGACGGGCGAGTGCACCTGCGCCTGCAAACGCGGCTCAACGGCGCGCTGGTCGGCGATCCGGACGCTGGCGCGGAAATGCACTTTTCGTTCTTCGACTTGCTCGCTCACGTTACTCAGACGCGCTCGCTGACCGCCGGGACAATTTTGGGCAGTGGCACGGTCTCCAATGCCGACCCGGCGCGCGGTGTATCCTGCCTGGCCGAGCAGCGAGCGCGCGAGCTGATCGCGAAGGGCCAGGCACAGACGCCGTTCTTGAAGGTCGGCGACCACGTCGAAATTGCGATGTTCGATGACAACGGACGAAACCTATTCGGGACCATTTCCGAGCGCGTGGTGGCCTAGCAAACGCTCCGGCTGTTAAACTGGCGGCATGAAGCTTCATACCTACTGGCGGAGCTCTTCAGCGTATCGCGTGCGCATCGCGCTGAGCTTCAAGGGCCTGCCGTATGAATCCGTGTTCGTGCACTTGATCCGTGAAGGCGGCGAGCAGCACCGCGCAGCATTCTTGTCCAAGAACCCGCTGGGGCAGATCCCGGTCTTGGAGCTGGAAGAGGGCGGCACCGAAGCCGCGCTCACGCAGTCCTTGGCCATCATCGAGTACTTGGAAGAACGCTACCCGAGCCCGCCTCTGCTGCCCAAGGACCTGCTGGCACGAGCGCGCGCGCGCGAGCTAGCGCAACTGATTCAGTCCGGCATTCAACCCTTTCAGAACCTCACCACCACCGAGTTCCTAGCGGAGGCCGCCCCCGCGCTCGACAAGCAACGCTGGTTCGAGCGCTTCATCGGTCGCGGGCTAACAACTCTGGAACAGCGCGCACGAGCGCTTTCCGGTCGTTTCCTGGTGGGTGAGGAAGTGTCGATCGCGGATGTGCTGCTCGTTCCGCAGCTTTACGCAGCGCGTCGCCTGAACCTGGCCTTGGAGGAGCTGCCCATCTTGCGTGCCATCGAAGCGCGCTGCCTGGAATTGCCAGGCTTTGCCGCTGCGCACCCAGACCGACAACCAGATCGGGAGTAGGCCTGGCGAGCGCCCCGAATAGGGGTATTTTGAGTTGCATGGCAGAGCTCGAACCACTCGGGATCCTCGGCCTGGAAGGGGTTCACTATTACGTGCGGGACTTGGAGCGCAGCCGGCGCTTCTACGTCGACCGTCTGGATTTTGAAGAGATCGCAGAGAGCGGTCCGGCGCTGACGGCGGGCGGTCGCCAGCACTCGCGCGTGTTCCGCGCGGGGGACTACGTCGTGGTTTGCTCCAGCCCCACGGGTGATGGCGGTCGCGCGGCTCGATTTCTGAAGAAGCATCCCGATGGCATCGGCACGCTCGCCTTTCGCGTCGAGAACGCGGAGCGTGCGTTTACCCTGTTGGACGGCCGAGGTGCCACTCCGATCAACGAGGTCGAAACGTTCAGTGACGACGGCGGTACACTGAAAACATTCTCGATTACTACGCCCTTTGGCGACACCACGTTCCGCTTCGTGGAGCGGCGCGGCTTTGCCGGTTTTTTCCCAGGATTCTTCGATGTGATGCGCGTTCAGGGGGCGAAAAATCGGTGTGCCATCCAAAGCGTGGACCACATCACGTCGAACTTTCAGACCATGTCTCCGGCGTTGTTATGGATGGAGCACGTGCTCGGCTTCGAGCGCTACTGGGACGTGGCGTTTCACACGCGCGACGTGGGCCGGGTTAAATTGCGCGATGGCTCGGGTCTGCGCTCGGTCGTGATGTGGGACAAGAGCTCGGGCCTGAAATTCGCCAACAATGAGCCCTATCGCCCCAACTTCAAGGCCTCGCAAATCAACCTATTCAACGAGGACCACCGGGGGGACGGCGTGCAGCACATCGCGCTCAACGTACGGGACATCATCAGTGCGGTTCGCGATCTTCGCGCGAGTGGTGTCGAGTTTATGCGTACGCCCCCGACCTACTACGACGCGCTCCCCGATCGGCTGCGTGACTTGAACATCAACACCATCGACGAAGACATCAGTACCCTGCGCGAGCTCGAATTGCTGCTGGATGGGCACGGGCTCCGCTCCTACTTGTTGCAGATATTCCTCAAGGACTCCGCCGGGTTGTATGGGAGCCGTGAGGCGGGCCCGTTCTTCTATGAGCTGATCCAAAGGAAGGGCGACAGCGGCTTTGGCGCTGGCAACTTTCGGGCGCTGTTCGAGAGCATCGAGCGCGAGCAAGCCGCGGAAAGGACGCCCTGATGCTGGAACGGCGGAGCTTTGGGGTCGTGCCGGCCAAGCCGCACACCGCTTTGCGCAGCCCTGCCGGCGCGCTGCGTTACGAGGAATGCATCACCCGCGCCGGGTTCGACGGCCCGTACTCGATTGTTTATCACGAGCACCGCCCGCACGAAGCCGAGCCGAGTGAAGTGCGGCACGGCTGGGAAGTGCTCACCGGTCAACCGGCGCGCACGCTGGCACGCCATCATCTTCGTGCTGCCGAGCAACGAGCGCGCGCCGGCTGCCCGTTGGACGCGCGCGTGCCTTTGCTGGAAAACGACGACCTGGTGCTGTCGGTGCTCACGCCCGATGCGGAAGACCCGGCCTACTTCGTCAACGCCGACGGCGATGAGTTGTTCTTCATTCGCGAAGGCGGTGGCAAGCTGTGTAGTCAACTCGGCGAGCTGCACTTTCGCGCCAACGACTACGTGTACGTGCCGCGCGGGCTGCTGCATCGCTTCGCGCCCGACGTGACTTTGGCGCAGCACTGGCTCGCCCTCGAGAGTGCCGGCCCAATCACGATTCCGCGCCAATATCGCAACGAAATTGGGCAGCTTCGTATGGATGCGCCGTACTCGCATCGAGACTTTCGAGGCCCGGAGTTTCGCGGCCCGAGTGACGAGGGGATCCGAAATCTGCTCGTGAAGCGGGGCAACGCGTTCTTCGGATTTCGCTACGCTTGCTCGCCGCTGGATGTGGTGGGCTGGGACGGTACGTATTATCCGTTCGCGTTTTCGATTTTGGCGTTTCAAGCCAAAGTGGGCATGGTGCATCTGCCGCCCTCCGCGCATGCCACCTTCGCTGTGCCGGGCGCGCTGGTGTGCAGCTTCGTGCCACGTCCGTTGGACTATCACCCCGACGCCATCCCGTGTCCCTATCCGCACTCTTCGGTCGACGTCGAGGAGGTGATCTACTACGTGCGCGGAAACTTCAGCTCGCGGAAGGGCGTGAGCGCGGGCAGCATTTCACTGCACCCTGCAGGCATCCCGCATGGCCCTCACCCGGGCGCCTATGAAGGCAGCGTCGGCGCCAAGAGCACCGAGGATCTAGCGGTGATGTTGGATTGTTCTCGACCACTGCGGGTGACGCCAGCCGGCTTGGCGCTCGCGGACCCGAGCTACCATCACAGCTTCGTGGATCCTGGCGGTAGCCAGTCGATCGGCTGATCGCGGAGCCAGGTGCGTTGGCGACGCGCGAAGATGCGCGTGGCGCGGTAGATGAGGAGCTGTAACTCTGTAATATCAATAGGTTTCTGGGTCTGCAGTGCGAGCGCGACCTGCTTGTAACCAACTGACGCGAAGGGCCGCGTGTCGGCGAAGCCGCGTGAAAGGAGCTGCTCGGCTTCTTCGACCCAGCCGGCCCGCAACATGCTCTGGCAGCGAGCCAAGATGCGCTGATCGAGCTCCTCTTTCTCGCGGCGCACCCCGAGCAAGCGGGCCGCGTGGCGCACGCCTTTGAAGCCGTGCGCCGCTTGCCACTCACTCATCCGCACGGAGGTGAGCTCGAACACCTCGAGCGCGCGGCTCACGCGTACGAAGTCGTTCGGAGCGAGGCGCTGTGCGGCCTCCGGATCGACGCGCGCCAAGTCTTGGTGCAGGCCGGCGCGCCCGACCTCGGTTACCCGCGTTTGGTGACGTGCGCGGATCGCCGGGTCGGCGGGCGGCGCGGGAAGCAAGCCGTGGATCAGCGCGCGTACCCAAAGAAATGTGCCCCCGCACACGATGGGCTGCTTCCCACGCGCGCGAATGTCGAGGATTGCGCGCTCGGCCAGCTCTGCAAAGCGCGCTGCGTCCATCGGCTCATTGGGCTCGATCACGTCGATCAAGTGTTGTTCTGCCCGCGCCCGCTCCGCCGCGCTGGGCTTGCCCGATCCAATGTCGAAATAGCGGTAAACCTGCACGCTATCTGCGCTGATGATCTCGCCGTTGTGCCGCTCGGCCAGCTCGATCGCCAGCTCCGTTTTCCCCGACGCCGTCGGGCCCACAATCACCAAGAGTGGTTCTTCGGCTCCCGCCATGGCGTTTAGCGCCGCCCGACCTTGCGTTCCAGTTCAGCCCAGCTCAGGAAGGTGACCACCGGGCGGCCGTGCGGGCAGTGCCCGGCGAAGTCGGCGTCGTCGAGGGCCTCCAGCAGCGCCTTGGCTTCGCTTGCGGACAGTGGATCACCCGCGCGGACTGAACCGTGACAGGCCATGGTTGCCAAGGCGAGATCGACGGCATCCGAGAAGCCGCGCCCGCCTTTGCGCGAAACCTCAGCCAACAGATCACGCACCAGGCGCTCAGCGCTCGCGCGCTGTAACAGCTTGGGCACGGCGTGAATGCTAATGCTCTCCGCGCCGCGCACCCGCACATCCAGCCCGACTTCAGCCATTTCTTTAGCGCGCAGTTCGACTAGCTCGGCTTCCGCAGGAAGCACATCCAGCGTCACGGGGAAGAGCAGAGACTGAGAGGGTACGGCGCGCGCTTGGTACTGCGTACGCAAACGAGTAAACGTCACGCGTTCAGCGGCGGCATGCTGGTCGAGCAGGTAAATGCCCTCGCGGCTTTCGCACAGCAGGTACGTTTGCCGCAGCTGAGCCACGAAATTCAAGCTCGACCAGGCGATTTCGGAGTTCGGCCGTGAGGGCAACGGCGCAGAGTCACGCACTGCGTGCAGTGGCTCGGTCACGGCGAACAACAGCTCTGCTGCAGACGCCGGCGGCGAGTTGCGGCCAGTGGCGGGCGGCAACTCGCACTGCAATGGCGTAGCGGTGGGCTGCACGACCACGCTCGGTGACGACCACGGCTGATCCAGCACGGGCTCGGCCTTGTCGAACCGTTCAGCGGTGAGCGCGGTTGCGAGCGCGAGCTCCGGTTTGGGCTTCGACCAGGCACTCCGGTTCGGGGTGGGCAGTGAGAACGCGCCGGCGAGTGCGCGCGAGAGCATGCCGTACAGCGCGTCCGCTGTGGCCCGCGCATCGGCGAAGCGCACTTCGGCCTTTTGCGGGTGCACGTTCACATCCAAGAATTCAGGTGGCAAGTCCAAGTACACCACGCCCCGGGGGTACCGGCCGCGCTCGAGCACGCTGCCGTAGGCTTGCGCGATCGTCACCGCCAATGCGCGATCCCGCACCGAGCGGCCGTTCACGAACAAGCGCAGGCCGCCCGCTCCGCTGCGCGCGTGCTCGGGGCGAGACAGGAACGCCTCCAGCGAAAGCGGCCCGCGCGTGCCCTCGCAGCGCGTCAGTTGCTCACCATCGCACACTTGAGCCACGCGGTCGGTTCGGCCATTCGCGCGCAAAAATTCGCGTACTCGTCGACCGTCTCGCGCCAGCGTGAAGGTCACCTCTGGGCGCGTGAGCGCGGCTGCTTCGACCACTTCAGTGACGTGGCCGGACTCAGTCCCGGTCGAGCGGAGGAACTTGCGGCGCGCTGGGATGTTGAAGAACAGATCGCTCACCTCGACCCGGGTGCCGACGGCCATACCGGTTTCACGCACTACCGGCGCTGCGACGCCCTCGATGAAAATCTCGACGCCGGCATCGCAATTGGCCGGCCGCGAGCGCAGGGTGAAGCGGCTCACGGAAGCGATGCTCGGCAGAGCTTCGCCGCGAAAGCCGTAGCTGGTCAGCACATTCAGATCGGAAATGGCCGTCAGCTTGCTGGTCGCGTGACGCTCGACGCTCATGCGTGCGTTCTTCGCGCTCATGCCCACGCCGTCATCGCTCACGCACAGGCGTGTGACGCCGCCGCCCTCAATCTCGACGTCAACGCGCTGTGCGCCGGCATCCAGCGCGTTTTCGAGCAACTCCTTGACCGCACTGGCCGGGCGCTCGACCACTTCACCCGCTGCGATTTGACTCGCCAATGCGGGCGGAAGAACGACGATGCGAGCTTCTTCCATGGCCGCGCGCAGCATTGCACCGCCGAAAGCGGTGCTCAACGTGCTTACAACAAGCCGGCGCGCAGGGCTGCTTCAGCCACGCCGCCGCCGGTCGCGGAGCTCGCTTTGAGAATATCCGTGGCTGCTGCTTTTACGGCTTGCGGGGCCTGCGCCATCGCGAAGGAGCGGCCCGCGCGGCGCAGCATCGGGATGTCGTTCAGCCA
>JBDTYJ010000051.1:0-22147 GCA_040005755.1 Pseudomonadota bacterium | reverse complement strand
GAAACACTTGGCCCCACTATTTCCCACTGACGCCGGCGAAAGTACGGGGCCGGCCGGCCCATGTCAACAATCGCGATCGCCGAAAGCTTGAGAAATTACTTGAGGTTTTGTATACGCGCGAGCTCCCACCTGCTCACTCATTCAGGTAGGTAAACATGGCACCTAGCGGGCGGCGCCCACTATTGCTGCGCGGCGAGCGATTCGCCCGCGCCGGTGCTCACGGGTAGTTCGCACCCGGCAGGGCGCTGTTCGCGTGCTCGCTCAGCGCTGGCCGCGCAAGCGAAGCGTCGCGACGAACAGGGCGCATGCCAGCAAACTGGGCAGCGCGGCGAGCAGACAGGCGAACATGGCGGGACCTATCGCAACCATCATGCCGCGAGCTAACCCCTGGTTATTGCGATAATTAATTGAACGCGCTGTGTCGTTCGACCCGCACTCGTGGCTGGCCAGACACGCACCGGGTCCGCTCAACGCTGAGCGAGCAAGAGGAGCGCACCCAGCGCCGCGATACCGGCGATCTCGGTTCGCAGCACGAGCTCACCAAAGCTCACCGGCACGAAGCCCGCGCTTTCGGCGACCGTGAGTTCTTCGTCCGCCAAACCGCCTTCCGGGCCCACCAAGAGCGCGAGCGGCGAGCCCACGGTCCAACGCTCGGTCAGCGCACGCAGGCTGCGCTCCGCGCCCGGCACCAGACACAGCTTGATCGCCCGCAGCTCGCGCCACTCCGCAAGTTCCCGGCTGAGCGCGTGCGGCCCGACGATCTTCGGCACGTCACCGCGCCCACACTGACGCGCAGCATCGAGCGCAATGCTCTCCAAGCGCGCGCGCTTCGCGTCGCTGCGCTCGCCCGCGCGCGCCACGCTGCGCGCGCTTTCGACCAGATGCAGCTCAGCCACGCCGAGCGCCGTTGCCGAACGCACGACTTGCTCCGTTTTGTCCCCCTTCGCTAGGGCCTGTACGAGCACGATGCCCGTCGCGACCGCGCGCGCAGCGCCGCGTAGCGCACCAATCAGGCACGCTGCACCCTCGCCAAGGGTGGCATCCGCTTCGCTTTGGGTCTCGGAATCGAACGCCAAGAACACGTCGCCCGGGCGCAGCCGCAACACGTCCAACAAGTAGCGCGCGGTCTTGGTGTCCAGCGTGCGCTCGCCCGCTTCTAGCTGGGCCAGCGGCACGCGTGAAAGCCTCGCCACTCAGCCTCCGGGCAGCTCGCGACCGTAGTCGGAGTAGGCGCGCCGCGCGCGCACTGAAACCATCGCATCCAAGCGATCCGCCACCGGCGGGGGCGCTGCGCCCTCTGGCAAAATGAGGGCGGTCAACGCGCCGCCGTAAACGCACGCGGTGTCGAGCCCCGTCGCGTGCGGGTGCAGCTGCGGTCGTTTTCGTGCGTTGTGCCCGAACACAATATGCGGCTCACCTTCATACAAGCTGCCCCAGAGCGCGCCCCACTTCTCGCTCGGCTTACCATCCTCAGCGATGGAACGAATGTGCGTCAGCAACCACGGATCCTGATCCTGAAACGGAACGCCCGGCACGATGCCAGCGTGCACGACGCGCACGTCGTGCTCTGGCACATCGATCCACAGCGGGAAGCTCTCGAGCATTGCCCAATCTTCATCGCTCAGCTGCGCGACCACGTCGGCGTGGGAACTGCCGAGCTTTGGCCCGGGCTCGCCGCGCAGCCGCGCATGGCGCGCGGCCAACAAGCGCTGTTCATGGTTGCCCACTGCGGAGCGCGCACGCAGCGCACGAAAAAGCTGCAGCACGCCCAGCGGGTCCGGACCGCGACTCAGCAGATCGCCCGTGAAGAAGACGCGATCGCCTGTGCTCACGGCCACCGTCGAAAGCAACTCCGCGAGCTCCGCTGCGCAGCTGTGAACATCCCCGATGAAGATGCTGCGCGCCATAATGAGGCCGAGCCTAGCGCGCTTTCCGCCAAGTCACGTCGAGGGGCGATCGGCCCGAAGGCCGCCCCGCGCCCGCGCGGCGCCACAGTCAAGCGCGTGGGAAAGCGGAGAACCGGCCCGCGGGACTAAGGAAATTTTCGCACACCGCACCCGCATCCCGCCCTTGCAGTATGGGAAGAACGCAGACTACTGTCCCCCGGAGTTTCGAGGAGGCCCGAAGAATGTCACTGATGTCCCCGCGTTCCTGTGGATTGGCTTTCTTGTTCGCCGCGAGCGTCGCCACTTTTGGCTGCGGGCCGGACGAGGTCAAGTACACGCCACACCCGGCTTACAGCGGCGCAAAAGCCAATTTACCGCCCGTTGCGAACGTGCCGAAGAAGCCGATCAAGAACGGCGAGGCGTACACTGTGTGGGGCGCGAGCTACTACCTGCGCAGCCAAGTGCATCGCAAAGACGTGGCCGGGAAGGCGCTCTCAATCACCGGTTACATCGTGAAAACCAACCTCGGGGATGCTCCCGTGTGCGCCGTGCACAAGGGTGGCAAGGCCGACCCGGAAAGCTGCAAGCCGCCCATTCCTGCGTTCTGGCTGGGCGACACCAAGGACGCCCCCGAGGCCGAAACCATCAAGGTGATGGGCTGGGCCTCGAACTTCGCGCAGGTTTTCGACGCGATCACCGAGTTCGATAAGGGCAAAGACAACGCCGAGCACCTGGATACCTTCTGGCAGGTGAAGGTCCCGAATCCCCTCCCCGCGGCCGGCGCCAAGGTTACCGTCAAGGGTAACTACGGCACGAACTTCACGAAGTCCTCCACCGGTGCTGAGGCCGACCCGTTCATGGGCATGCTCAGCTACGAAGAGATGACCGTTGCTGAACAAGCCCCGGAGCTTGCCACGCTGCCCGGCGTGAAACGCAAAAAGAAGTAGTCGGCGTTGAGAGGTCGCGGAAAATTCCGCGACTGTCTATGCTCGGCCGAGGAGGCGAAGTTTGTCAGGCGCGCTACGGCGCTCGAAAAGCCGCGCCCTGGTGGTGTTGGCAGGTGCGCTTTGGCCGTGCGCCGCGTGCGCACCCGCCCCGACTCGGCCGATCGTTTCCGCCCTCGATCTGCAAGAGACCCAAGGTCAGAGCACCGTTGACGACGGCGCGGTGCTCGACGGGCTAGCGACCTACGACGAGTACGATCCGAACGTGCTCAGTCGCGACCTAGAGCGTGTCGAGCGCTACTATCGCGCGCGCGGTTACTACGAAGCCAAGGTCACCGCCTCGCGCGTCCTCACCGTGGACGCGCGCCACGTGCGCATCGAGATCCGCGTGTCAGCGGGCAAGCCCGTGATCGTGAACACGGTAACCCTGTCGGGCCACTCGGATCTGCCGTTCTCGTTGGCGTCGGAGGTCACCAGCGCGCGGCACCTGCTGGAACGAGGAGCTCAGTTCGACGAAGCGCGCTTCGACGACATGAAGGCGGCCATTTTGGAAGCCTTGCAGGACCATGGCTTCCCCTTCGCCAAGGTCCTTGCCAAGGCACAGGTCGACCTGCGACGACACACCGCAGACCTCGAAATCACGCTCGATTCGGGCCCGGAGTCCACATACGGCGACGTTCAGATCGTCGGCTTGCAGCAGATCCCCGAAGACAAGGTGCGGGACATTCTGCACATTCGGCCGGGCCGCACGTATTCGCGCCAGCGGCTATCCGACGCGCAGCACGCCGTGCTCAACCTGGGCGTGTTCACGAACGTGGAGGTGCACGAAGATCTGACGCATCCGGAAACGAAACGCGTACCCATCCAGCTGATCGTGCATGAGAGCGCGCTGCGCACGGTGCGCTTAGGCGGCGGCGCGGAGTTGGACGTGCTGCGCTTGAACGCGCACCTGCGTCTTGGTTGGGAGCACCTGAACTTCTTGGGTGGCACCCGTGACTTGGCCATCACTGAGTTGCCCGGCATCGACCTGTATCCGACTCGCCTAGACGGACAGAAGCCGCGCCTGCCAACGCGGGTATTTCTCGAGAACTCGCTGCAACTCAAGTTTCGCCAGCCCTCGTTCATCGAATCGCGCACCACGGGCACAGTGGACGCGCGCTATGACGTCGCGCCGCTGCTCTTTCCGCTCAATGGCAACGATCCAAGCCAGGAGCGCGTGCTCGGTTTCCAAACGGTGGCCACGACCCTCGGCATCGAGCGCGAATTTCCGGTGCGTTTGGCGCGTAAGGTGCGCGGCCGTTTTACGGTGGCGCCGTCCTACAATTGGCAGGGCTACGTCCCGTTCATCTATCAGCGCCCGCCGCAGCTCGGCGCGACCGATCAGTCAAACGGGCTGCCCGCAGGCCTCGTGGGCGTGCGAGTCGCTTTCCCGATGCTCGTCACCACGTTGGATTTCAGAGACGACCCCATCTCGACTCATCGGGGCCTGTATCTGACCAATTCGTTGCAGGTGGCCGATAAGGTGTTCGGCGGCAGCGTGTCCGACGTGCGCGTGCAACCCGAGATCCGCGGCTACATCCCGATTACGAAAAAGACCGTCACCTTGGCAACTCGCCTAACGATGGGATTTTTGATCCCGCGTGACTACGGCGAGACGCTCAATTTGTCGAGCGCCCAAGGGCGCGCGAGCAAGCTCGACCCCACCTCGGCAGACGTCGTCCAAGATCAGGAGAAGCTGCTGCTGCGCGCCTTCTATTCAGGCGGTTCGAACTCGAACCGGGGCTATCCGCTGCGTGGTATTGGCCCGCATGGCCCGGTGGGCTTTTTGATCCCGCCAGGCCTGGATTGCACGCGGATTGACACCAGAAATAAGGCCGTTTGCCTACGACCGCTGGGTGGCTTCACGCTCTGGGAAGCGTCTTTGGAGCTGCGCTTCCCGTTTGCGGGCCCGGTCAGCTTGGTCACCTTTGCGGATGCGAGCGACGTCACGCGTGACGTTGGCCACGTGCGCTTCAACGTGCCGCACCTCTCGGTCGGCCCTGGCTTGCGCTACCTCACCCCCGTGGGCCCACTGCGCCTGGACATTGGCTACCGTGTGCCGGGCGCGCAGTACATTGGCCATGACGCGCTGCGCGCCGATGATGGCGCGGGTGATGTGGGCAATTTGTTCGGAATTCGTTGGCTGCCTATGGCCTTCAATGTAGCCATCGGAGAGTCCTTTTGAGGGTACGGCACCCGACCGCTCGCGCGCTGCTCGGGGCGCTCTGGCACGTCACGGCCGGCGTTGCGTTGCTTGCTCTGTTCGCGGGTGGCAGCGCGTTAGGTCTCGTTTTGTATGCCGGGTTGCCAGCGGGTAGACGCGTGGTCGCGTTCGCCTTGCAACGCGCACTGGCGAGCACCTTCGAAGGCAAATTCAGCATCGACAGGGTCGACCATGTCTCGCTGACTGAGCTGCGGGCCAGCGGCATCACGGTGCGCGATCCGGACGGGCACCTCGTGCTCGCGGTCAACGCGCTCTCGGTGCAGGCGGACTTGCCAGCTCTCGGGCGTAAGCTCTGGCTCGGAACGGGCGAGGTCACGCTGCGCATCGACCATGCTCGCATCGAGCGAGCCGAAGTCTACCTGCTACCCGGGATTACGAACAATGTACCCACCATCGCGGCGGCGTTCACGCCGAGCCCGTCGCCTTCCGCCGGCGCCGGAACGGCTTCGAGTCGAAAGCTCAAGGTGTGGCTGCCGCAAATCGAGGTCGGGCACATTTACGGGCGCATGGCGCTCGACGGCGTGCCCACCCTCGAGACCGAGCTAGGCGCGGTGCGCGGCTCGGTGCAGGCGACCGCCGATCTGACCGCAGTAGATGTGGAGCGCTTTTCGACCATTGTGCGCGGTTTGGGCGGCGCAGATGCCCGCGGCGTCGCCAGTGTGCACGTGCGCGCGCCAGGTGACGTTTGGACGTCGTTCGACGGCTACTTCGGGGACGTACAACTGGATGCCTCGGTGCGTGTCGATAGCCCGAACCTGACCATCGTCGTCGACGTGCCGCGCGCCGAGCCTGCGGGCGTGCGCGCGCTGTGGATGCCGTATCCCGTGCAGAAAGCTGTGAGCGCGCACATCGAAGCGCAAGGCACGCTGCAAGCCTTACAAACGCAGGCCAAATTTGCGCTGGGTCGCGGCTCCCTCGACGCGAGCGGAGAGCTTCGGCTTGCGGGCAATCCCGGAGCGGATCTCGACGTCACGGGCCGTACGCTGGATTTGCAAGCGCTGTGGCCGAAGGCGCCCAGCACCAGCGTGGATGTGGACGCGCGCGTGGGTGTGTTCCGCGCGGGTACGGATTGGGCGACGGACGTTAGCGCGTCGACGCGACCTACCAGGATCGCCAACGTGCAGGTGCCAGCCCTCGACCTGACGGGCAAATACGACGTGATCAAGGGATTCACGGGCCAGGGAACCGCGCACGAACCCGGAATAGCGACGAAGCTCACCTTTGATGTGCACCCCGATGGCTCGATGGATGCCAGCGCTGCCGCGGCCGGCGTGAACCTAAGCCGTGCGCCACGCCTGCAACCCTACTTCGACGGCCGTGGCCTGCTGGACGTGCAGCTCAAGGCGCGCCTGGACAAGAATCGCTTGATTGCGCAAGTGAACGGCGCGGTTCGGAGCTTCGAATATGGGCGATTGAGCGTGGAATCCAGCAAGTTCACGGGGCGCGCCAGTGGCGCGCTCGACGCACCCGAGCGCCTAGCGTTGGACGTATCGGTGAGCTCTCAGCGCTTGCGTGCTGGCGCTCTGGGGTTCGATGAGCTGCAAACCAGGATCAGCGGCCCAGTGGGTAAGCCCGTGATCGCGACCACGCTCGAAAACCACGGCGGTGGCACCATCACGGCAAAAGCGACGCTGGTGCCGCGCAAGAACCCACGCATCGAAGCACTCAGCGTCGAAGTAAAGCGGGATGACGCGGTGCTCACCGCCAAGGCCGCGAGCGTGCTCGTGAACGGCTCCGATATCAAAGTCGACGGGGTGACGGTAACCGGCGCAGGCGGTGAACTCGCGGGCTCCGGAGAGCTCGGTGAAGGGCGGCTCGCGCTGAAGGCTCACGGCAAGGACGTGGACCTGCAGGTGATCGCGCACGCGCTCGGCTTGCCTCGCGGTGTGCTCTCCGGAAAAGCGGGCATCGACGCCGATTTCGAATCGACCAACAAGACCCAAGCGGGCAGCTTTGCGCTCAACCTAGACCAAGCTCGGGGCGACGGCGTCGCGATCGACTCACTGACCGTCGCCGGCACCCTGAGCGGCTCGCAGCTGGATCTGAAAACGTCCGCAAGGCTGCGTGATTTTGGCAGCTTTTCCGCAGAAGCGCTGGCCAATCTGAGCGGCAGTTTGGCAGATCCGGCGACTTTGGAACACGTTACTGGCAAGCTGACCGTGAAAGCCGAGGCGGTTCCCTTCGGACTCTTGAGCTACGCATTGCCGAAGAGTGCCGGCGTGAGCGAAGTGCGCGGCGAAGGCAATGGTACGTTGGTCATTGATCGCCAAGAGCCGACCGCCATCCCCAACGTTTCACTCGTGGCCAACACGAACGGTCTGTACGTCGCGCTGGCGCCGAAGGACAAATCGAGCGCGGCCCTCGTTTTCGAGGGCGTAGACGCGCACGCCGGCCTCAACGTGAACGGTAAGAGCGGCGCAACCGACCTCACGCTCAAGCTGGAAGACGCGCACGGCACGTTGATCTCCACCGCGACGCAAATGACGCTGGATCTGGCGACGGCGCTGCGTCATCCCGGCCAGCTGCTCGCGCAACTTCGGGCCACGCCTTTGGTCGCCAAGGCGGTGATTGAAGATCGCCCGATCGAGCAGCTGCCCACGCCGCTCGTACCGAGCGGCATCGCGGGTCGATTGCGCACCGAGCTCTCGCTCCGCGGCACGCTGGATCATCCTATTTTTAGCGACAAAACCGAGCTCTATCGGTTTCGTCTGGGCGACAGCGAGCGGGACAAAGCGGTCGATGTCTGCGCGCAGCTCGACTACGACAAGAGCACCGGGCAATACGGGGCGCGCGGTGAGGTCTTCTTGCCGACGGACGGGACCCGCGCCTGCAAGGGCGCCCGAGTGGCTCAGTTCAGCGCGGGTGGGCGAGCGCAATGGGACAGGCTGATGAGCCCGGCCTTGAGCGCCGACCCGGCTTGGACCGGTACCGCGGGCGTTTCGCTGGAAGGGTTGCCGCTGGACATCGTGCCTGCGCTGGCCGACGCGGGCTTCGATGGCCGCGTGCTCGGGGCGCTGATGTTCGACCGCCGCGAGGCATTGCCGCAGATGTTCGCGCGCGTCGAGGTGCAAGACGCGGTCGCGCAGCGCGCGCACCTGGGCACCGCATCCATTCAAGCGCGCACGGACGGGCGTTCGCTGTCCGCGGCCTTGAAGCTCGAGCAGCCGCTGAGCAAAGCGGGCACGCCCAGCGGCAAGCTGGACGCGGACCTGCAATCATCCGTGAATTGGCAAGGCGCGCTCCCCGGAATCGACTCCACTCGGCCAATCACGGCGCACTTGAAGGCAACCGACGTGGACGCAGTCATCCTCACGCCGTTCGTGCAGGACGTGCTCTCGGAAATCGGCGGCCGGCTCGACGCCGACTTAACCGCGACCCTCACGCCGGACCTGAACGCCAACGCGGAGGATCACTGGACGGGAGCGGTCAAAGGCTCGCTGTCGATGCACGATGGCACCCTGCAGCTGGCGCGGCTCGCGCTCCGTATGCGCAACGTGAAGCTGCACGCGACTGCGGAAGAACACGCCAATCAGACGCTGATCAAAATTGATTCCCTGTCCGCCGCTGCCGAGGCCGACAAGCCGAACGTAGCAGCGCGCGGCAATTTGTGGCTCACGGGCTTCAAAGTCGCCAAGGGCAACGCGAACGCCACCTTGCAGGGCGTGCCGTTCTTGGTTGAAGGCGTGACGCTGGCCACCCTGGATGGCAAGAACATCGGCGTCGAACTCGAGCGCCGCGCCACGGAAATGTTCGTCGGGTTGACCATTCCGGAGCTCAACGCCCAGGTTCCGCAGGCCGGGGCGCGCGCGCTGATCTCGCTCTCCGACAACGGCAACGTGCAGGTCGCACAGCCCCTTGCCGAGCCGGAATCAGCCAAGGATGGGCAAGCCTTGCCTTGGCGCATGAAGTTCGATTTGGGCAACAGGGTGAAAATCACGCGCCAGGATTTCTTTCTGCCCCTGAGCGGTTCTCCGCAAATCCTCTTGGGCGACGAGCTTCAAGTCGAAGGCAACATTCAACTCACGCCCGGCGGGCGCTTGAATCTGCCTGGGTTGCCGCGCCCGTTCACGATTGAAGAGGGCACGGTGTTCTTCGATCAGGGCGGCGAACCAAGCAACCCGCGGGTGCAGGTCACAGCGGTCTGCCAGCTATCGCAGGTCACGGTGCGCGCGCGAGTCAGCGGTAGCTTCCGCAAGGCGGACATCGTGTTCGAAAGTGACGACCCGGCATTGACGACGCAAGCCGCAATCGAAGCGCGCCTGCTCAACCCGACGACTGACGACTCAAGCCCGGCTTCCGCCGGCATCGGCGCGGGCGCGGGCTACCTGGGTAAGCAATTGCTCGCCAACACCGCCCTTTCCAACCTCGAGATCAAAGCGGGTAGCGAAACCACAGCGGATCAGGCCTCATACTCCACGTACAGCGCCGCCTATCCGCTCACGGACGAGCTGTGGTTCGAAGGCAGCTACAAGACCCTGTCGCAAAATGCTGCGGTCACCAGCACTGGCAGCGGCACGACGAACGCCTTCAGTGGCACGTTCGACTGGCGCTTCCGCCGCAACTGGTCGCTGCGCACAGAGGTCGGCAACATTGGCGCGGGTGTAGACCTGCTCTGGCAGTACCACTACTGAGCGCCGCGGCTCGGCCGGCGCACGCCTTCGCCTAGAAAATGGGGGTTTGCTGGCGCGTGTTTCTTACGAGCGGGTGCTAAGGCTTGCGCGCGCTTGCGCAGCCCACGTTGAGCGAAAGCTCGAGCGTGCCCTCGGACCAGTACTTGTCGATCGCGTCACGCACGTATTCGAGCGGCCTTTTCAGGTCGTCCACCGCCAGCCAGGTGCGCACCTCGGGGATGATCAACAGCCGGCTCACCGGATCTTCCACGAACGCGCGACCGCTATCGAAAGACAGCGTCGTTTGGCGGATCTCGACGTCAATGTCCTCGAGCCCGGCCGCTTCGAGTTCCTCGGATAGCGTTTCGATGCTGGGGCGATTGAGCAGCGCCGCTTCGATGGCCTTGGAGAACTCACTGTCGTCGTGCTTGAGGCCGTACTCACGGAAAAGATCGGCGATTTCCTGAAAGGATCCGCGCAGTGGCATGGCGACCAGCGCTTGCCCGCCTTCACACAGGAGCCGACTCATCTCGCCGAACAGGGCCGCGCGATTGGGCTCCCCAGAAATGGGGTGGATCGCGTAGGCGTGCGTGAAGATGCCGTCGTCCAAATCGAGCGGTAAGCCTTCGGCGACGCGGTATTCAACGCGCACGTCACCCAAAACCGCGGCCTTGTTTCGCGCCAACTCGAGCGCCGGCAAGGAAGAGTCGACGCCCACGATGTCGACGCCGTCCAAGCGCTCGTACAGCTTCAAGTCCGGGTAGCCGGTGCGGCAGCCCAAATGTACGATGCGCGCGGACTCCCCGACCAGGATCATCTCCAGCATCAGATCCCCGAACAGGGACAGGTAACGCGGCACCACGAAGGTTTCGAGAATCGCCGCGTCGGCAGGGGTGAGCTTTTCCGAGAAAACCAAGACCGTTCATGGCTATCAACCCGTTGCTGCAGAAGCAATGCAAACCGGCCCGGATAGGTTTTTGCGCCGGTGCGCTCGCCCCTCAGACCCGCGCGGGAAGGGTTTCGGTCGCCCCGGCGTTTGACGGTGTAAGCTAGCATTCGCGATGGATCCGTTGCTGCGTGGCGCGCTCGCGCTCGGGCTTTTCAGCCTGCTTACCCGTGCCGCGGAGTTCCATCGGCCACGGGCGCTGGCGGCAATCACCACCGCGCCGATTGCCGTTGCCAGTAGACCTCAGCCACCGGACAGCGATGCACCTTGTCCGCGCGCCACGCTGCCCGACGGCAACGTGTGCATTCCCGTGCCCGATCCGGACGCGCTTGGGCAAACCCTGATCGAGGAACAGAACGAGCATCACGATCGTTCGGGCAGGCTCCGCGTGTACGATCAAATTCCGCTTCGCCCGGACCGTCCCAAGGACTTTCGCAAATACAGGCTGCCCGTGCCGGTGCTGCCCGACCAATCCTTCGTCACCAGCGGCTATGATCTGGATCGCCCCGACGCCGAGCAGCGCCGCGGCGCCGAGCTCTCCGCGGTCGGGCACGGCGGCGTGGACCTCGCTCAAGCGCGAGGCACGCCCGTGCGCCTGGTCACCCTAGAGAACCAAGTAGGCGACGCCGCGGTCCTCGCGCTGGGCCATTTGTTCGGCAATTCCGTGGTCATGCAGCACACCCTGCGTGAAGCCGGAGTGCTCCGAGAGTACCTCGTGATCTACGGCCACTTGGATAGCGCTGCACCGGGCTTAAGCCACGGTCAAACGCTCAAAGCAGGCGCGCTGCTCGGGTATGTGGGTGATTCGGGCAGCGTTGGTGTCGTGCACCTTCACTATGAAGTCCGTCGCGCGCGTGAAGGGGTGGACGCGGGCAATCTGCCGCTCGGTCAGGTTAATCAAAACGCCAAAACCGTCGCCTGCGACCCGCGCAATGTCCTTGAGTTGTTAGCCCCCTGAACACGTCTCGCTGCGAACCAGCAACTCAGACCACGAGCTTGTAGCCAAAACCGTACACGGTCAGGATGTGCTCCGGCTTGTCGGGTGATTTCTCGATCTTGCGCCGCAGCTTGACGATAAAGTTATCGATGGTGCGATTCGTGGGGTTCGCGTCCACGCCCCAAATCTTGTTCAAGATCTCCTCACGGCTCACCGGCTGCCCGGCGCGCTCATGCAACATGCGCAGCAGCTCCACCTCGTAGAAGGAGAGCGATTCGGCCTGCTTACCAGCGCGCTCCAGGGTGTGCGCGGCAACGTTCACGGTCAGCTTGCCAATCGTGAACTGTGTGCCTTCGCTCGGACGATTGGCGCGCCGAAAAATCGCGCGGATGCGCGCCACCAGCTCCCCAACGCTGAATGGCTTGGTCACGTAGTCATCCGCCCCTGCGTCAAGGCCCCGGATCTTGTCGGCTTCCTGGCTCTTGGCCGTCAACATGATGATGGGCACGAAGGCGTCGAAGCGCCGCACGTCTTCACACACCGCGTAGCCGTTCACGTCCGGCAGCATCAAATCCAACAGAATGGCGTGCGGGTGTTCTTGGCGGGCGAGCTGCACGCCATCTTTACCGGTGCCGGCGGTGACCACGCGAAACCCCTCGAACTCGAGCGCGTCCTTCAAACCGAGCGTGATGTGTGGCTCGTCGTCGATGACGAGGATGGTCTTCTTGGCTTCCATCCGCTGGGCCGAGCATACACAAAAAGACTGCGGCGGCGAGCTGTCTCCAGCCGCCGCCGCGTCACGTTACCGAGTTACTGAGGGGGCGCCCCTAGTTGGCAGCGCCGCCCGCGGTACCCCCGCCAACCTCGACCACCGCTGCACCCAAGCAGGCGATGAACGCGACGGCACCCGCCGCCGGCGTTTTGTGCGCGGAGTCCGCGTCCACGAAGCGCAGCAGTTGTTGCTCGTTCGACGGGCACTTGTTGAGCAACATGTCGACCGCAGCTTTCGCCGCGCCGCCGTTCACCGTTTCTGCCGATTTGTCGATGTAGCAGTAGCCGGGGGTGGAGAGCGCCGAGTTGGACTGACATGCGGCCAGGTCGGCGCCGCTCTCTTGCTTGATTTCGCATTGGCACCAGGTGGTGCACGCCGCTTGACCCGTACCGCCGCAGTTCCCGGTCTTCTTCAGCTGATCCTGGACCGCTTTTTGGATGGCCGCATCGGCGACTCCGCGACCAGCAACTCCGCAATTGCAGCCGGACTTCTGGGCCTCAATGACCTTGCACAACACCTCATGTGTCTTGTCGTCCGTCTGAATCGGGCGCGGCAAGCACTTGCCTTGCAGCGCCTCTTTCAAGCGTTCGATGATCGCGCCGACGGCGGGATTGTAACCGTAGTTCGGATCTGAGCTCGGGCTGTCTGACTTCGTCACCTTCGGGCAAATCGACGCGACGATCGCGTTGTTGCCCAAGTCCTTCAGCACCTGTAGCTCGCGAGCACCCGGGTAGGCCTTTGCCGAAGTCTGGGTATTGATGGTCGCGCCGCCCTGGCAGAGCGGGCTATTGGCCGCCATCACCTTTGCGGAACTGCCGGCCATGTCCGGGGAACAATCGCACGCCGAGTCGCCATTCGCGCACGTCTTGGGCGTCGTTAGCGGGAAGGTGCATGCGTACTGCAAGTCATCCACATCCGTCCCAGCAGGAACGACCTGCTCGTGACCGTTGATGACGTTCGCGTGCGGGTCCATGGAAGTCGCCGGGGTGATGGCAACGTTCACAATCGGGTTCATGCCCGAACGCGGCTTGGGCGTTTCGATCATGAACGGGTCCGAGGGCGGCACGGGCCCCGCGGGGTCGTTTGGATTGCCCAGCAGGGTGGTCCAGCGATCCTTGGCGAGCAGCTCCTGAGCAGTCAGGTAGTTGAGGGTATCCTTGCTCTTGAGCGAGGCGTCATCAGCAATGTCTTGCCAAGGAACGCCCACGATACCAGCCAAGAAGACGAGACCGGGGATGCGCGGCGCCTTATCACTACCGGCGTTGTCATACAGCGGGTTGACCACCATCGTGCCCGGAGTGGATTGCAGTTCGATGGTCGTATTTTTGAGCGCGTCCACGTAGCGTTGAGTCGGGTACAACAAGTCGAACCCGAAACGCTGGTGCTGGTTGTAGCAGCGCAGATTCGCCGAATCATTGGGCGAATCCCAGGTAGCGTAGGTTCCGCCGGCTTTGTTCTTGCACGTTGCATCGTCGCTGAGCGCTGGGCAGTCGGCGGGCGGGGACATTTCGCCTGATGCGCAGGAACGGCAGCACCGGTCGTTCGGGTTCTTGTCGCACGCCGCCGTAGAGCGCGGCATGCGCGAACCAGCACCGACGAACCAGCCCGATCCGTCATCCCGGATCGAGCAATCATTCTCGTCCGACAGCATGACGATGGCGACCAGCGAGTCCGGGCGCAGGAAGGCTTTCCGCTGCGCGAGCAACACATCATCACAACCGGTGCAGGCGCCCGGCGTGCCGTCTTTGTTGATGGCGAGCTTCGAGCCGCGCACGGTGATCGGGTTCTTACCCGGCGCCGGCGTAACCTTGGTGACCATCGCCGGGGGTTCGGGATCGACTAGGAAGCGGTACCAGGACTCGAGCGAGGCTTCGAAACCACAGCCGTGCTCACCGGTGGCCACGATCATGTCTTGGAAGGCAGTGTTCAGCGTCTTTGCGTCAGATACGTTGCCGCCCTTGGTCTTGAAGGGGTCCCAAGCCAAAAAGCCCTGACCATTCGCGGTGCGCGCGACATCGAAATTGAGCGCGGCGGTCGGGTTCGCGGCGCCGCCGGGCGGGGGGCGCATTGCGCCGATCAGGCGGCCCTTGTCGTCCAAAGTGTCGTTCGGCATACCCGATGCGCACACGTCATGACCGGTGCCGCCGTGCGCGCCCAAACTGGAGCTCACGATGCCGATGTGAATGTCGCTGATCGGGTTGAACTCGGGCTGGGAGCCGGCCGCGCAGCCCTGCGAGTTCGTGCCATTGGTCGCGGCGCCGGTACCGGAATCCACACAGATCGGATCGACGAGGCGGCTCACGAGCACCGGCACTGCGGCTTTCAAGATCTCTTGCTTGTCCGCCATCGACACGGAGTTATCGATCATGAACAGCAGGTCGATTTTATCGACGCCGGTCTGCACGATCTGATCGACGAACAAGTTGCTCGTGGTCGGCTTGGCCTTCACCACCGGGCGGTCGAGGCAACCCGTGGCCAGGGCGCCTACGGCGCTGGCAGCTACGAGGCTCAGCACGCCAGCACGGACGAGCCGCGCCGTGAAACTCGGCTTAGACTCAGTCGTCGAACGCTTCAACATCATTGGAAGAACTCCTTGGATAGGCGCCGCCCCTGGCGCTGATTGGCCCGGGAGCGTGAGGGGAGCGAAGTAACCGTGGCCCGCGAGCACCCCTCGCACGCGGCGGCCGAAGGGTAGGTTTTTGCGCAGTGATTTGTCAATCCTGGCGAGCAGGCTCGATAAACAGCGCTGAGGCCGGAACTTTGCAGAGTGGCTGCTTCCGGCGTCTGTACTGGGGTTTGCGCAATGGACTGCACGGCCGGAAGCCAAGCACGCCCCATGCCGCGGCCGCACGCGGCTTTTTGCGGCGGATCTCCTGGGGCGCGTGCAACTCGGTTGGCAATTCGAGCGGCTGCAGCCAATCGAGTGGTCAGGCCCGGACTGGGACGATGGCCGGAGTGGCGTGCTGGGCCGCCCATCCGGCTGGCCTCAAAGCGCCCCGTCCGCGCTCACGTCGACCGGGCTGCCCATGCAGGCGATCAACGCGACCGCGTCCGCGGCTGGGAGCGGTTGGCCGTCCGGGCTCACAAAGTGCAGCAAGCGCTTCTCGTTGTTTGGACAGTTCGCGAGCGCGGGCGAGTGGGGGTCATCGATGTAGCAGTACCCGGGAGCGGAGCCGGCGGGCGGCGCTTCGTCCCGCAAGCAAGCGTCGAGCGCGGAGCCGGCGCTCTCCTGCAGGATCTCGCATTCGCAGAAGGAGGAACACGCCGCCTGCCCCGGCGCGCCGCACTGCCCGTCGGTTTTGAGCCACCCCTCAATGGAGGTCAGAAGCCGCGGATCTGGCTTAGCGCGCCCGGGCGCGTTGCAGTCGCACGTCTTTGCGTTGGGCCGCGCCTCGATCACCGAGCACTGAACTTGATGAGTCTTGGAGTCGATGCGCGGCGCGCGCGGCAAGCATTCGCCCTGTAGCTTCGATTTCAAGCGGTCGATGATGGCGGCGACCGCAGGGTTGTAGCCGTAGTTTGGATCGCTATCTCGATCGACCGAATCAGTTACCTTCGGGCAAATCGAAGCCACGATGCCTTGCTTGTCCAAGCCCTTCAACACTTGTAGCTCGCGCGTGCCCGGGTACGCCTTAGCGTAACCCTGCTGGGTTGTCGGCGCCCCACCCCCTGGCGGTTGGCACAGTGGGCTGTTCGCGGTGGCGAGCGCGGACGGGTTGGTCGGGTCGGGAGTGCAGTCACACGCTTGCTCTCCTGCGACGCAGGTCTTCGGCATCTTCAGGGGGAACGTGCACGCGTACTGCAGGTCCTCCGGCACGTTCTGCTCATGGCCGTTAATCGGGCTCGCGTTCGGGCTGGTGGCGTTTGCAGGCTGAATCGCGTCGTGGGTGATTGGGTTGACGCCGCTCCGAGGCATCGCACTTTCGATCATGAAGGGGTCCGTAGGCGCCGTCGGCGGCGTGCTGCTTGTGCCAGGAGAACCGAGCAGCGCCGTCCAACGGCCCTTCGCGTTCAGCTCTTCGGCACTCAAGTACTTGAGGCCCGCCCCTGCGAGCGAAGCGTCATCTGCGATGTCTTGCCAAGGCACACCGACGATTCCGGCGAGGAAGATGCTGTCGGGAGCCCGCGACGGAACGCCCTCGGCGCCAGCAAATAGCGGGTTCGGGACCTGTGTTTTCCCGTCCGATTGCAAGGTCAGCGTCGGGCTCGTGAGCGCCGCCACGTAGCGGTCGGTCGGATACAGGAAATCCGCACCGAAACGGCGCTTTTGGTCGAAGCAACGCAAGTTCGGTGCGTCATTAGCTTTGTCCCAGGTTGCGATCTGGCCCGGCGCGGAGAGCTTACACACCGCGTCTTCGCGGAGGGGCGCGCAGCCCTTCGGTGGTTCGCTTTCAATCGTCGCGCAGGAACGACAGCACGGATCGTTCGGGTTCACTGCACAGGCCGAAGTGGCACGGAACATTCGCAGCTCCCCTTTGTCGTCGGCCGTGGACGCCACGCGCCAACTTGCGCCGTCGTCTCGAAATGAGCAGTCGTTCTCATCGGACAGCATCACGATCGCGACCAACGAGTCCGGACGTAGGAAGGCTTTGCGCTGAGCGAGTAGCTCTTGATCGCAGCCGTCGCAGGTCGAGGAGCCGTCCGGGTGGATCACTAGTGCCGAGCCCCGCCGCGTTTGCGTGGGGTTCGTGGTCGTCCGCGTCACGCTCGCGGGCGGCTCGGGGTCCACCAAGAAGCGGTACCAAGATTCGAGCGAGGCTTCGTAGCCGCAGCCGAGCTCGCCGCTGGCTGCGATCATATCTTGGAAGGTCTCGTCAAACGCTTTCGGGTCACTCGTGCCCGGCACTGGCTTGTCGACTCGGTCGGCGTCCCAGGCCAGAAACCCCGCATTATTCCAGCTGCGGCTGGCCTCGAAGACCAGCTTGGGGTCTGCGCTGCTGCCGGTCGGACGCACGGTGCCCAAGAGGTGCGCGCTGTCGTTCGGGGTTTGGCCGTTGCTGGTGATGTTGCACGTACCCAAGCCGCCGTGGGAGCCCAAACTCGAGGTGACGATGCCCACGTGAATGTCCGCAACGCGGTCGAACTCTGGTCGTCCGGAAGTGCACCGGCCGCCTACTGAGCTTTCACCTGTTGGAGCGCCTTTCCCGTCCACGCAAATGGGTGAGGTCAGGCGCTTGACGAGCACAGGCACCGCGCTCTGCAAGATCTCTTGCTTGTCCGCCATCGACGTCGAGTTATCCACCATGAACAGGAGATCGATCTTGGTCACGGCGGTCTGCCGGAGTTGATTGACGTACGTATTGGTCGTTTCAGGTGAGGTCTCGGTCAGCGGACGGTCGAGACACCCGGTGAAAAAAATCGCAGCGGCAAATAAACGCAGGAACGTCATGCCCGCCAAAGCTGCACGCGGAGGGCCAGGCACTTTTGCTCGCTCACGCGCTAGTTGCACATGCAACTTCGGTGGCGCGCGCTTGAAACACGCCAACTGAGTAGTCAAAATTCAGTGTTCGGCGCAGTGATCGATTTTTAAATTCGCCCACATTAGTGGCCAAAACAGGGCATTCTTCAGGAGGACACGGGCTGGTTGCTCTCGGGTTCCGCTGCCTTCGCAGTCCCGGCAAACCAATCGCGCAGCGCGCGCAAGTGCTTCTTCGTCACACCGGGTACGGCCAAGATCGCGTCATCGGCCGCGCTGCGCACGGCACTCAGTGAACCCAACGTCTTGAGCAATGCGGTGCGCGTCTTGGGGCCAATGCCTGGCACTTGATCCAGCTCGGACGCCAAGCGCCTTTTCTTGCCGACCTTCTTGCGGCCGCGGTTGGAGAAGCGATGCGCCTCGTCACGCGCGCGCGCCAAGAAAAACAACTCCGGGCTATTGGGGCGAAGCGGGATGGGGTTTTTCTGGCCGGGGAGATACACGCGGTCGACCAGCTTCTCCCCGAGCACGTTCTCCTTTTCTTTGGCTAAGCCGCAGATCGGCAAATCATGCAGGCCGAGGTCGTGTGCGGCGGCAAGCGCCACGCCGAGCTGCCCGCGGCCACCATCGACTACGAACAGATCCGGGAGCTGCCAGTCCGCGGCCTCCTTGGCTTCGCCCGCGATGGCGCTTTCCGCATTGAGCTCCGTTTCAGCGGTGAGATCAGTTTCAGTCGTGACCTCAGTTTCGCTGCTGATTTCGGCTTCACCGGTGTTGTCCGCGCTCCCTTCTTCCGGGTGTGCAAGGTGCGTGGGGTCGAAAGCCGCTGCCACGTCTCGCTGCGCGGCGTCTCGCCCACGCCGAAAGCGCCTACCGAGCACCTCGAACATGGCTTGGTAGTCATCCCCCTGCCCCGCGCCGCGCACCTTGTACGTCCGGTAGCGCTTCTTGTCGGGCATGCCGTTGAACAGCGCCACCACCGCCCCGACCGTGTCCTGGCCGCCGAGGTGGGAAATGTCGCAGCATTCGATGCGGCGAGGCAGCGTGGGCAGGCGCAGGCGCTCCTGCACCTTGAGCAAGCGCTCGTCGACGTCACTCGCGGCGCGACGCTTCTCCTCAAATGCGTGGCGCGCATTGTCGACTGCCATGTCGAGCAACGCCTTGCGCGGGCCGCGCGCGGGCGCGAGCAACTCACACTTCTTATGCCGACCCTGCACGAGCTCGGCGCGCCGTTCCGCGAGCCACTCCGCCACGCCGTCAGAGCCTTCAGGCAGCACCGGCACGATGATCTCTTCGGGAATCAGGGCTTCACCGAGGCCGCCGTCTGCATAGTGATCGCGCAAGAATGCGGCCACCACTTCATCGTCCGGAACTTCCACGTGCCGGTGCGAAAAGCTCGCCACGTCAATCACTCGGCCACCGCGCACGAGCATGACGCTCAACTCGACCAAATCCCCCTCCCGATACAACCCGAGCACGTCTTGGTCCGAGTCAGTGACCGAGACCACGCGCTGGCCTTCACGAATCGACTCGACCGCGCTCAGCTGATCCCGACACACAGCCGCCACTTCGAACTCGAGCTGTTCACTCGCGGCGCGCATGCGCGCCTTCAGCTCGCGCGTGAGCTCGTCATGCCGACCGTCCAGGAACAGCGACACGGCGCGCACCTGGCCCGCGTACTCCGCCGGGTCCACATCGTACACGCACGGCGCGGGGCAACGTTTGATCTGGTACTTCAAACAGGGCCGCTTGCGGCTCTCAATTTCCCGATCCGAGCACGTGCGCAGCTGAAAATGCTTCTCGACCAAGTGCAAGGTGCGCCGCGCAGCCGTTGCCGAGTGATATGGCCCGAAATAGCGCGCCTGGTCCGGCTTTGGCTTGCGCACGAGCTCGAGCCGCGGCCACGCATGCTCGGTAGACAGCCGCAGGCTGAGGTACTCTTTATCGTCACGGAGCTTGATGTTGAAGCGTGGCTTCCACTCCTTGATCAGATTATTTTCGAGGATCGCGGCTTCTTTTTCGCTCTGCGTAACGATTGTGTCCAGGTCGACCGCGAGCTTGCGCAGAAACGGAATAAAGGCGCGAACGTCCGAGCTCGACTCCTGAAAGTAGCTGCGTACGCGCGAGCGCAGGCTCTTGGCCTTGCCCACGTACAGCACGGCGTTTTGCTTGTCCCGAAAGACGTAGCAACCCGGGCTGGCCGGCAGGCTCTCGAGTTTTTGGAGTAACAGCTCGCTCGGCATCACGAATTGATTTGGGCTCGGCGCCCCAAATCCTGAGGGGGGACCCGCCGGATTCATTTCCGCGGGGCGGGAGCGCGGCTCCCGTCACAGCAACTCTTTTAGCGCGGCCCGCAGGCAATGCTATAGCCCGGGCATGTTCGCGTGGATCCCCGGCGGTAAGAGCGGGCACGTGATCGCCATTGCGGTCGCTGCCGGGCTCGCCACGGGCTTTTTGTTGGTGCCTCACGCGGAGAGCCCGGATGATCCCAAGCAGCCGCTGCCCGCGCTCGTGCTGCTTCGGCAGCAGCTCCCGCAAACCGACAGCGCGCAAAAAATGGCCCTGGAGCGCGTCCGCCGCTACGCAGCGAGCAAGCTCGTGCTCGAGCTACCTGACGGCAAGCGGCGTGAGATCTTCGTCGGGGAGCTTGGCGGGGAAATCGACAAGGTGCGCCTAGCTGCGCTGGTACATGACGCGCAAGACCGCACGAGCCTACTGCTGCGCACGTACCACGTGGAAAATAAACAGGGCCCGATCAATTTGCCCGTGCCGCTGACGCTCGATCGCGAGCGCGCAGAAAAAGCGCTGCTCGGTCTCAAGGACGAGCTCGATCGCCTTCCGGTGGACGCGCGGCTCGATCTCGAAGCCCGTAAGTTGGTGCCCGAACAAAACGGGCGGCTGTTGGATATCGACGCCACGCTCGGCGCAGTCGAAGAAGCGCTGGGTCGCGGTGAGTCGAAGGTCAAAGTAGTGTTCGAAGAGCGCAAGCCCAAGCGCACCGCGAGCGAGCTCGGCGCGGTCGCCTTCGACGACATCCTGGGCTACTTCGAAACTCACTACGATCGCTCGGCACGGTTCCAGGCGCGCAGCTTCAACCTGCGCCTGGCTGCCTCCAAGCTCGACGGCCAAGTCCTGTTACCCGATGAGATTTTCGACTTCAACGAAACCGTCGGCCCGCGTGACGAAGCCAACGGCTACAAAGTTGCCAAGGTGATCGCCGAAGGCGAGTTGGTCGACGGCATTGGCGGTGGAACTTGCCAAATCTCGGGCACTTTGCACGGAGCGGCGTTCTTCGCCGGGCTGGATATCGTGGAGCGCTATCCTCACACGCGCCCAAGCGGCTACATCAAGATGGGGATGGACGCGACGGTCGTGTACCCGACGATCAACTTCCGGATTCGAAATTCATTTCCCTTTCCCATCGTGCTGCACGAGACGGTCAAGAACGGCATCGTGCGCGCCGAGATTTTGGGCGCCAAACGCACGCGCACAGTGACCCTCATTCGACGCATCGATGCCGCGCTCCCGTTCGAAGAGGTCGAGCGCCCGGACAAAGATCTTCCGAACGGCCTGCGGGTGCTCGGACAGCGCGGCGTGCCCGGGTTCAAGCTGCGGCGCTACCGCATCATCCGTGAGGGTGACTACGCGGTGCGCGAGCGGTGGGACGACACGTACCCCCCGACGTCACAGATTGTGCGCGTTGGCGCCGGTGACGTGGCCAAGGATCAAGTGAAGATCCAAGACGACCAGCATCCGGAATACGTGGCCGATGAGCTCTTGGTCACCACGCAGAGCCCTTCGGCCGATGCGGCCCAGGCCGCCGACGCGGAGGACGACCCAAAGAAGAACGACGACACCTCCGACCGCGGCGGCGTAACCCGTGAATCGCGCGAGCCCGGAAAATATGGAACGGCGGGCTGGACGGAAGAGGCCGGAATGCCCTATTGGCGAAGTGGGCAAACGAAGCCCGATTCGGCCCCAGAAACCGGCCCGACTCGGGAGTCCAAGCCGCCGAAGCGAAAAGGGAAAAAGGCCAAAGGATGACGCCGCGGGAGGCCGCGCTTGACTCAAACCGAGACCTGCGCGAAGACCCCCGGCTGAGAGGGCGGTACGGCGGTTGCTCCCGTCATGCCCGACCGATACCGGCTGGCCGGTGCATTGGAAAAACATGAACACCACAGAACCTGTCGTTAGCAGTCCCCGCAAACCCCCGGAAGAGAACGGCTCGTCACAACGGGCAGCCGACTGGGAAAACCCCCGCGTCGCGTCAATCCTGTCGGCGGCCGCCAAGTGCTTCGCGCGCAAAGGCTTCACCGCAACCACCCTGGCCGAAATCGGCAAGGAACTCGGGCTCAGGAAGAGCATCGTTCACT
>JBDTYJ010000050.1:0-22222 GCA_040005755.1 Pseudomonadota bacterium | reverse complement strand
AGACCGGACGTTTGCTGATCGGTAGCGACATCCTTCAAGATCGGGATCTTCTTGAAGCGGTCCACCACCTTCGGAGCCCAGTCCCGCAGCTCTTCCAAATCTGCGTCTTGCAGGGTGTACTGATACTGCGTGCGTGAAGAGCGCCCGCCGACGCGCACGTCTTGTATGGCCTGCATGAACAATTTGACGCCGACGAGCTTGGCCAGTTTCGGTCGTAAATGGCCGATCACGTCGTCTGCCGAAGTGACACGCGGCGGCTTGGGCTTGAGATCCACGAACACGGTGCCGGTGTTACCGGTGGAGCCGTTGCCCGAGCCGATGAACGAGACCACGTTGGCCACGTCCGGATCTGCCTGCACGATCGAATTGAGTGCGAGCTGACGCTCGTACATGCTCTTGAACGAGATGTCTTGGGGGGCCTCCGAGAAGCCCATCAGCTGCCCCAAATCCTGCTGCGGGAACAAACCTTTGGGCAAAATGATGAACAAGAAAACGGTCAGGCCGATCGTGCCCACCATCACCGCTTGGAGCAGGCGCCGGTGATCCAGCACCCAATCCAGGGCGTGCTCGTAGCCCCGCAAAAGCGCGGCAAAACCGCGTTCTGACCAGTTGTACAGCCGCCCGTGCACGTGCCCCGCAGGCCGGAGCAGCCGCGCGCACATCGTAGGTGTGAGCGTCAGCGAAACCAGCGCGGAGAATCCGATTGCCAGGCTGAGCGTGACCGCAAACTCGCGGAACAGCCGGCCCACGATGCCGCCCATCAACAAAAGTGGAAGAAACACCGCTAGCAGCGAGGCCGTGATCGAGAGGATGGTGAACCCGATCTGTTTTGCGCCGAGCAAGGCGGCTTGTAATGGGCTCTTTCCGTCCTCTATGTAGCGCGTGATATTTTCAGTCACGACGATCGCGTCGTCGACGACGAAGCCGGTCGAGATCGTGAGCGCCATCAATGACAGATTGTCCAGGCTGTAACCAAGCAGGTACATCACGCCGAAGGTGCCGACCAGCGACAATGGCACGGCAACGCTGGGGATGATCGTGGCGCGGGCACTGCGCAGGAAGACGAACACCACGCCGATCACCAGGAACACGCTGAGCAAGAGCGTTTTCTCGACGTCGCGGACAGAGCCCTTAATCGACTTCGTGCGCTCGACGGCAACGACGGTGTTGATGGCGGGCGAAATGGACTTGACCAACTCCGGAATGAGCTTGGTCACGCGCTCGGTGACCTCGATGATGTTCGACCCGGGTTGCCGCCGAATGATCAATAATACTGCGCGCTTACCGTTATGCCACGCGGCTACTCGGTTGTTCTCCACGTCGTCGAAGACGTTCGCCACTTCACTCAAGCGCACCGGCGAGCCGCCCTTGTAGGCGATGACCAAAGAGCGAAACGCATCCGCACCGAACAGCTGATCGTTGGCGCCGATGATGGTCGTTTGCTCAATGCCTGCGATGCTGCCCTTGGCTTCATTGGCCGTGGCGGATGCGACCGAGGTACGCAAATCTTCCATGCTCAAGCCGATGCCTGCCAGCGACCTGGGGTTGGCTTGGATTCGCACCGCAGGTTGTTGCCCGCCGCCCACGTTCACCTGGCCGACGCCCGGGACCTGGGAGATCTTTTGAGCCAGAATACTGTTGGCGGCTTCGAAGACTTGCGCCAGCGGCACGGTGTCCGACGTCATGGACAGGATCATGACCGGCGAATCAGCTGGGTTAACCTTGCGGTAAGTTGGACGGAACGGCAGGTTCGTCGGTAGCTCGCCGCCCGCCGCAGCGATCGCGGCCTGCACGTCGCGCGCTGCGGAGTCGACGTCACGATCCAGACCGAACTGCAACGTGATGTTCGTCGTGCCGAGCACGTTGGTGGAGGTGATCTCGCTGACCCCTGCAATGCGCCCGAAGCGGCGCTCTAGCGGCGTGGCCACGGATGAGGCCATGGTTTCTGGGCTCGCGCCGGGAAGGCTCGCACTGATGGAAATCGTGGGGAAATCCACGCGCGGCAGCGGCGAAACTGGCAGCAAGGTATAGGCCCAAGAGCCCGCCAAGAGCACTCCGATCGCGAGCAACGTGGTCGCGATCGGGCGACGAATGAACGGCGCCGCGATGTTCATGTCGCTTCTGCTACTGCCTCGCGCACAGGGCTCTTCGGCTTGTTGCGCGTCAAATAGCGACCCAAGCGATCCATGTACAGGTAGATGACGGGCGTCGTGTACAGGGTCAGAACCTGTGAGATCAGCAGGCCGCCGACGATCGAGATGCCGAGCGGGCGCCGTAGCTCGGAGCCGGTGCCCGTGCCGAGGGCGAGCGGCAAGCCGCCCAGGAGCGCGGCGAGCGTCGTCATCATGATCGGACGGAAGCGCAACAGGCACGCCTGATGGATGGACTCCTCGGGTGTCATTTGCCGGTCACGTTCGGCTTCCAGCGCAAAATCGATCATCATGATCGCGTTCTTCTTAACGATGCCGATCAGAAGAATGATGCCGATTAGCGCGATTACGCTGAACTCACTACCGCACACAATCAAAGCGAGCAGCGCGCCGACCCCCGCCGAAGGCAAGGTAGACAAGATCGTGATCGGGTGAATGTAGCTCTCGTACAATACGCCAAGCACGATGTAGACAGTGACCAACGCGGCCAGGATTAAGATCGGCTCACTCGCCAAGGAATCCCCGAAAGCGCGGGCAGTTCCCGCGAAATCCGCATGTACACCGGGGGGCAAGCCGATCTCGTTTTCGACGCGGTGAATTGCTTCGACTGCCTCGCCGAGTGAGCCGTCGGCCAAGTTGAAGGACAGCGTAACGGCAGGGAACTGCCCTTGATGGCTGAGCGCGAGCGGTGCCGTCGTGTGCGACAAGTGCACGAACGTGGACAACGGGATCTGGGCTCCGCTGGCAGAGCGAACGTAAATTTGATCGAGCGCCTTCGGATCTTGCCGCGCCTGCGGCTTCACTTCCAGGATCACCCGATACAGATTGAGCTGCGTGAAGATGGTCGAAATCTGGCGTTGGCCGAACGCGTCGTACAGCGTATCGTCGATCACTTGCGGGGTGACGCCCAGCCGTGAGGCAGTGTCACGGTCGATCTCGAGGCTGAGCTGGGGCCCTGCGGCCTCTTGGTCGCTGGCAACGTCGGTGAGTTGCGGCAGCGTACGCAGCTTTTCGAGCATCTTGCCCGACCACTCACTCAGCTCCGAGCCATCGGCGTCTTCGAGGGTGTACTGGTATTGCGTGCGCCCCACACGACTGTCCACTTGCAGGTCCTGCACCGACTGCAAATGTGTTTCCACGCCCGTAATCTGCGAAAGCTTGGGTTTCAGGCGTGCGATGATCTCGTCGCTGGATGAGGCGCGGTCGTGTCGCGATTTCAGCGTGATCGACAGTCGGCCGCTGTTCACTGTCGGATTCGTGCCGTCTGCGCCGATGAACGAGACCACGTGCTCCACATCTGGATCTTTGCGCACGACGTCCGAAATTTGTTCCTCGAGCTGCATCATGCGCGGGAACGAAACGTCCGGAGCGGCCTCGGTCACCCCGGTGATCAGGCCCGTATCTTGCTGCGGGAAAAAGCCTTTGGGCACCAGCCAGGCGACGAACAAAGTGAGTGCCAGCGTGGCAATGGTCGCAATCAAGGTCGTGCGCTGATGAGCCAGCACCCACTTCAAGCCGCGGTCGTACAGGCGCACCATGGCTTCGAACGCCGCTTCCGACCAGCGATGGAACGCGCCGCGCTCGGACAGGGGTGGCTCTGGACGCAGTAAGAACGCGCACATCATCGGCGTGAGCGTCAGCGACAAGAGCGCCGACACGCCAATCGCGACACTCAGCGTGACCGCGAATTCACGGAACAGCCGACCCACGATGCCGCCCATGAACAACAGTGGAATTAACACCGCGACCAAGGACACGGTGAGCGAAACGATGGTGAAGCCGATTTGCTTGCTGCCCTTGAGCGCCGCCTCGAATGGCGATTCCCCTTCTTCGATGTAGCGCGCAATATTTTCGATCATCACGATCGCATCGTCGACGACGAAGCCCGTGGAGATCGTGAGTGCCATCAGCGACAGATTGTCGAGGCTGTAATCAAGCAAGTACATCACGCCGAAGGTCCCAATCAAGGACAACGGCACGACCAAACTGGGGATGGCAGTGGCGCGAACACTGCGCAAAAACACGTAGATCACCCCGACCACCAGGCCAATGGTGAGCAGCAGCGTGAACTCTACGTCTGCCACGGAAGCGCGCACGGTTTCCGTGCGATCGCTCAGCACGCGAGTTTGAATGTTCGATGGCAACGATGCTTGGAGTTGCGGCAGGAGCGCTTTGACGCGATTGGCAACGTCGATCACGTTGGCCCCTGGCTGGCGCTGCACGTTGAGAATAATGGCCCGTTTTTGGTCTGCCCAACCGGCGAGCTCTGCGTTCTCGACGCCGTCTGTGGCGTCCGCGACCTCTTGCAGGCGGATCGGAGCACCGTTCTTGTACGCTAGGATCAGCGGGCGGAAGGATTCGGCCTTGAACAGTTGATCGTCGGTCGCGATGGTGTAGCTCTGCCGCGGGCCGTCCAGCGTGCCTTTGGGCTGATTGACGTTTGCCGCCATCACGGCCATGCGCACGTCCTCCAGGCTGAGGCCCGTGCCTGCTAGCGCCTGGGGGTCGACTTGCAGGCGAACCGCTGGCTTCTGACCACCATTTAGCGTGACCAAGCCGACGCCCGATACCTGCGAAATCTTCTGGGCGAGGATCGAGTCCGCGTAGTCGTCCACTTGACTGAGCGCGAGTGTGTCCGAGCTGACGCTGAGCGTGAGAATGGGTGTGTCGGCGGGGTTACTCTTGCTGTACGAGGGAGGCGTGGGCAGCGTCTTCGGCAGCAAATTCGCGGCGGCGTTGATCGCTGCCTGCACATCCTGCTCCGCCGCGTCAATGTTGCGCTCCAGCGTAAATTGCAGCGTAATTTGCGAGCTTCCGAAGCTGGATACGGACGTCATCAGGCTCAGTGCGGGCATTTGCCCGAACTGACGCTCGAGTGGCGTCGTCACCGTGGCGGACATGGTTTGCCCGCTCGCGCCCGGCATGAACGTCGAGACCACGATGGTCGGGTAATCTACCTGCGGGAGTGCGGAGACCGGCAGCGAACGGAATGCCACGAGACCAGCGATCAGGATGCCGATCACGAGCAACGTCGTCGCGACCGGACGACGCACGAACGGTTCGGATATGCTCACGGCAGAGCTCCGCCGTGCTTTCCTTTTTTATCTGCGCTGGGGTTGCTGGGGTCCTGCGCGTCGCTCGGCGAACCTGCGCCGTCGGTGTCCGAGTGGCCAGCAGCGGATGGCCGCACTGATACCTTTGCGCCAGGGCGCAGCTGATTCTGCCCTTCGACCACGACTTTGTCGCCCGGTTGAATGCCGCTGCTGACGATGGCCCATTGCTCTTGGACCGTGTCGACTTTGACGATGCGCAGGACCGCCGTTTGGTTCGGTAGCACGATGTACATGAAGGTGCCTTGCGGCCCGCGCTGCACGGCGGGTGCCGGTACTGCCAGCACCTGGCTCTGCGACGCGAGCAACAGGCGCGCGCGCACGAACTCGTTCGGCCACAAAGCCTTGTCCGGATTGGGCACGGTGCCTTTGAGGCGCACCGTCGCTGTGGCGACGTTCACCTGGTTGTCGATCAGTGTCAGCTTGCCCTTGCCGAGCAGCCGATCGCCGTCTCGACTGTAGGCTTCGATGCTCAGGCCGCCGCCGATTTCCTTGTTGATCTGGGGCAGGTCGTCTTGAGGCAACGTGAACACGATGGCCATGGGGTCGAGCTGCGTCACGACGACGATGCCGTTTGGGTCTGAAGCGTGCACCACGTTGCCCTGGTCAACTTGGCGAACGCCTGTCACGCCTTCGACCGGTGAGCGCACCTCCGTGTAGGCCAGTTGCAAGTGCGCGTTTTCGACTTGCGCTTCATCTGCTTTGATCGTGCCAGCCAGCTGATCCGCGCTCGCCTTCTGGTCGTCCAGTTGCTCCTGAGTTGCCAAGCCCTGCGCATTAAGTGCGGTGTAGCGCTGAAAATTGACAAGCGCGTTCTTGTATTGCGCTTGATCGCGCGCGAGCGCGGCCTGGGCAGAGTGCAGTGAGATCGTGAATGGACGCGGATCGATGCGCGCCAGCAGATCCCCCTTCTTGACTGTTTGCCCCTCCTGAAAAGATATTGAAGTCAGCGGCCCATCCACCTGCGGCCGCACGGTGACGGTCACGAGCGGTACGGCATTACCCAGACCTTCCAAGAACACTGGGACGTCACGCAGGCTCGCGTTCGCGACCACGACCGGGATCGGCCGCGCCTCCGCGGCGCTCGCGGCGGGCGCCGCGCCGCCGTTCGTCGCTTTCCGGTGTCGTACAAAGAGCGTGGCGCCCGCGAGCCCGAGTACGAGCACGCCGGCCAGGATCCAGCGTGTGGCCTTGGGCTGCTCAGCGCGCCCCGCCGTGAGGTCCGAAGTCATGATTTCGCTCTTGCTCTCAACCCTGGCACGACGGTGCGCAGGGCCAGTTCTATGCCACTTACTAGGGCGAGCTGCCCTCACGGAAAAGCCCCCTACAAATACGGTTGCACAACCTGCTCGTCGGCGACCGGAATTGCGACAGATGCCGCTTAAAGGGGCGGTGTCGCGTGGCGGCGAAGCGCTTGAAGATGTGGCAATGTTGAAATTAGCCGGCCGCGTTGTGGCGGGCGCGCCGCAGGCGTCGGCCGCGGGTTCGCGTTTGCCCACCGGGCTCGGCGGCCGCTGGCCCCAGGTCGCGAATCAAGGGTGCTCGCGGCGGCCCCCCGGCTCTTCACCCGGAAGCGTTGCCGAAATACGTCGGCAACATGATCGGGCAGACTCTCGGGCGATTCCTTGCTTGTCGAAGAAGCGAGATTCTCTTCCACCTCGGTCCTCCCTCCGGCCGCATCCGCACTGGAAGATCTTTAACGATTTCAAGCTCGAACGTGATTCGAAACGTGCTTCAAATGGTCGGTCACCCGTCCGGCGCGGCCCAGTTTGCAGCAGTACAAAGTGAGCATTGACCCATGTCGTCACAATCCAAGCGCGTGACCTCTTCTGTCCCTCCAAGCGAGCCCTTGGCCCGCATGCTGGGCGTTCGGAAGCCGCTTGACGCGCGGGCGCGCTTTTGGGTTGGGGTGCTCGCCTTCGTTCTCCCGCTGCTGTCTTGGTGCGCCATCAGCTATGTGCCGTTTATCTGGCATCCGCAGGTGATGGTGACGGATGCAGGGGACACCACCGTGCCAGGCGAGCACAGCTACGTCGCGGTCGGCGAGGCCGTGGATTTGGACGTGGTGATTTTGCGCAATCGCGAGCTTGATGCCGCCCACGCGCACCGCATCGTTGGCGAGCGCGTGAACCCCATTTACCTGCAGGCGCCCCACGCCGTGGTACGCGCGCTGTACACCGCGTTTACCACGCCGCCCGAGCGCGAAGGTGACGCTTGGCTGTACGAAAGCTTGATCCAAAGCTGCAAAGTCATCTTCTGGGGCTTCTTTTGGTCTGCGTTGCTCGGGTTACCGCTGGGCATCTTGTGCGGCACCTTCCCGTTTTTCGCACGGCTGTTCGAGCCGTTCGTCGATTTCGTGCGCTACATGCCGGCGCCGGTGTTCGGCGCGCTTGCGCTGACCGTGCTCGGCCTGAACGACGAACCCAAGATCACGATCATCTTCATCGGTACCTTTTTTCAAATGGTGCTGATTGTGTCCAACACCACGCGCTCGGTGGAGGTTTCGCTGCTGCACGCCGCACAAACCTTGGGCGCGAACAAGCGCCAGTTGGTTTGGAACGTGGTCGTGCCGGGCGCGATGCCTGGGCTGTACCGCGACATGCGCATCCTGATCGGCTGGGCGTGGACGTACCTCGTTGTGGCCGAGCTGATCGGTGAGAAGTCTGGGCTCAGTGCCTGGCTTTACCAACAGCAGCGCTATCGGCACTTCGACAACGTTTACGCGGCAATCGTGATCATTGGTTTGGTCGGCCTCGCTACGGACCAGTCCCTCGCGCTCTTGGGTCGCTACCTCTTTCCTTGGGAAACGGGTCAAACCGCGCTTGCCCGCGCCTTACGCGCGCTGCGACGCGCGCTGCCGCAGCGGGCTCGCTTGGCACGCACCTGAAGGTCCTGGAACCCCGTCGAACAGCGCTACTTCACCGACACCGCGCTGCGAAAGCCACCGTTCATGTCCGACGACCGCATTCAGTTACCGAGTTACACAGATCACGTTCCAGAAGTCGCCGAGTACTTCGCGGAGATCGACAAACGTAAAGTGGTGCTCAGCATTGAGCACCTGTTCCGTGAGTTCGACAGCCCCGATAGCCCGAACGGAAAACTGATCGCGCTCTCGGACATCAACTTCAAGGTGCGGCGCAACGAGTTCATCAGTGTCATCGGTCCCTCCGGCTGCGGCAAGTCGACGCTGATTCGCGTCGTGGCCGGGCTCGAGGATCCGAGCTCGGGCGTCGTCGCTGTCGACGGCATTCCGGTCACGGGCCCCGGCGCAGACCGCGGCATGGTGTTTCAAAACTACACGCTGTTCCCGTGGCTCACGGTGCGCAAGAACGTGCTGTTCGGCCCGAAGATGAAGGGTCTACGCGACGATAAAGCAACGAAGGCGGCAGATGAGTGGCTGAAGCTCGTTGGTCTGACGGACTACGCGGAGCTCTACCCCGCGCAGCTTTCCGGCGGCATGAAACAGCGTGTCGCGATCGCGCGTGCGCTGGCCAACGACCCGCGCATTCTGCTCATGGATGAACCGTTCGGCGCGCTCGACGCGCAGACGCGCGCCAGCATGCAGGCGCATTTGCTGCGGATTTGGGCCGCGGCCGGCGTGACGATCTTGTTCATCACGCATGATTTGGATGAAGCGATCTACCTCTCGGACCGCATCGTCGTGCTGGGCGCGCGCCCCGGGCGCATCTTGGAAGTGATCGACGTGCCGGTTGCTCGGCCGCGTTCTCCGGAGCAGTTCCTGTCTGGGCATTTCCTCGCTACCAAAAAACGGCTAGAGGAGCTGATCCACCGGCGAGACAACGCGCCGGACGCGGACGGAGAATTGCTACATGACGACTGACACGAACACGGATTGGCTCGTTGACGAGCCGCTACGCGGCGGACAAATGTGGTCGCGTGTGCTGAGGCGCGGTCAAGTGTTGCGTTTGACGGATATTGAAGGCGGCGCGGCGGTTGCGGCGTTGCTCTTCAATGCGGACTTCCCGCTTGAGCGTTACAACATGCCGGACACGCTGAAGGCGCAACACGTCGCGCGCATCACCAAGGGCAACGTGCTGTATTCGGACATGGGCCGTGTCTTGTGCTCGGTGGTCGCTGACACCTGCGGTTGGCACGACACCATCACTGGCGTCGAAGACAGGGCCGGTAGCATCAAGAAATACGGCCCGGGTGACTATCAGACGTTGCGCAATGATTGGCACAGGAATAGTCGCGACAACCTGCTCGTCGAGCTCGCCAAGTACGGCCTAGGAAAGCGTGATTTGGGCCCGAATCTGAACTTTTTCGTCAAAGTTGCGCCGGATGCGCAGGGCGGGCTCTCGTATGCTCAGGGCAATTCCCGAGCCGGCTCGTTCGTTGAGCTGCGCTCGGAAATGAACACCTTGGTGTTGCTTTCGAACACGCCGCATCCGCTGGAGCCCTCGGCTTCGTATCCCTCCCGCCCCGTGCACCTCGGAGTTCGCAGCGCAGCGCCTGTGGCGGCGGACGACGCATGTCGCATCTCGTGCGCTGAAAACGAGCGCGGCTTCGCGCTCACCGAAGCCTACTATCGTTGATTGGAAATCAGGATGGCACTCTCCGAAAGCTCACTCGATCCAAAGCTTGCGATCTTCGATACCGTGCTCGGTTCGGGGCTGGGCTTCAGCCACGTCGTCAAGCGTGGCGAAACCCTGCGCATCGTCGACCTGGAGGGAAACCAAGCGGTCGATACTCTGTTCTTCAACGCCGCCGACCCCACCGAGCGTTACAGCGCCGTGGACACGATTCGCAATCAGGGCAGCATCTACCTGAGCTCCGGGTCGAACCTCATGTCGACCGAGGGCAAGGTCATGCTCACGATCTCGGCGGACACTTGTGGTAGGCACGACACCTTGGGCGGCGCGTGTGCGGCCGAGTCCAACCAGGTGCGCTATGCCATCGACAAGAAGTACATGCACAGTTGCCGTGACAACTTCCTACTGGAAATTGCCGAGCGCCGGCCCGAGCTAAGCCTCCGCGACCTGACCGCCAACATCAATTTTTTCATGAATGTACCCGTCAGCCCCGAAGGGGAATTACATTTCGACGACGGCATTTCAGCTCCAGGACGCTACGTCGAGATGCGTGCCGAAAGCGATGTTATCGTGCTGATCTCCAATTGCCCGCAGCTGAACAACCCTTGCAACGGCTACAACCCGACCCCAATCCGCCTCTTGGTTTGGGGGGCGTGACAGCCCCAAGAAGCACCCCCGCGCCCCGCCTGGGTAGTGTGCTTCGCAATCCTCGAAGGAGGAAGAAACTATGTTCGAGAAAGTTCTGATCGCCAATCGCGGCGAGATCGCTTGTCGTGTGATTCGAACGCTAAGAGCGCTCGGCGTCGGCTCCGTGGCAGTGTATTCCGAGGCCGACCGTAATTCGCTGCACGTGCTCGAGGCGGACGAGAGTGTCTGTGTGGGCCCGGCTGCGGCGGCTGCTAGCTACCTGAATCGCGATGCCATTTTGGCTGCCGCCCTCAGCACGGGCGCGCAGGCAATTTTCCCGGGTTACGGCTTCTTGAGTGAGAACGCGGCGTTCGCGGAAAAGGTCGAAGCAGCGGGCATTGCGTTTGTAGGCCCTACGCCGGAGCAAATGCGTCGCTTCGGCGTGAAGCATACCGCGCGCGAGCTGGTGCAAGGCCTCGGGGTTCCGTTGTTGTCCGGTACGCCGCTCTTGGCAGATGTGGAAGCGGCGGTCGCCGCGGCGGCGAACATCGGTTACCCGGTGATGCTCAAGAGCACCGCAGGTGGCGGCGGCATCGGCATGCAAGTTTGCCGGGACGCCCAGAAGATTCGAGAAATCTTCGAGTCCGTGCGCTCGCTCGCGCAGAAGAATTTCGGCGAAGGGGGCGTGTTCTTGGAGCGCTTCGTCGAGCGCGCCCGGCACATCGAAGTGCAGGTGTTCGGCGACGGCCAGGGCCGCGTCGTAGCGCTGGGCGAGCGGGATTGCTCCGCTCAGCGTCGCCACCAAAAAGTGATCGAGGAAACGCCGGCCCCGCGGCTGCGGCCGGAGGTGCAGAAGGCGCTCTTGGCCGCTGCCGTGCACATCGGCTCGTCGGTGAACTACCGCTCCGCCGGCACGGTCGAGTTCGTGTACGACGACGATCGCGAAGAGTTTTACTTCTTGGAGGTGAACACCCGCCTGCAGGTCGAACACGGCATTACCGAGCTCGTCACGGGGGTGGATCTCGTCGAGTGGATGATTCGACTCGCGGCCGGTGAAAGCGTGCCGCTCGAGGCCGTTCCAGAGCCGCGCGGCCACGCCATCGAAGTGCGCGTGTACGCCGAGGACCCAGCGCGCGGCTTCAGGCCGAGCCCGGGTGTGCTGACCGAAGTGTCGTTTCCAGAAGGAGTTCGGGTCGACTCGTTCGTCGAGCGCGGGACGGAGATCAGCGGTTTCTACGACCCAATGATCGCGAAGGTGATGGCGCACGCGCCCGACCGCGAACAAGCCATCCAGAAGCTTGGCCAAGCGCTGGAAAATACGCGTCTTTGCGGTACTGAAACCAACCTAGCGTACCTGTCCTATGTGCTCGGTACCGAGGTTTTCCGCGAGGGCCGCACGACGACGGCTTACCTCGGCACGCTCGCCTATTCGAGCGCAACGGTGGAGGTGCTGAGCCCCGGGACGCTGAGCACGGTTCACGACTATCCGGGCCGCCTCGGCTACTGGGATGTCGGCATACCGCCGTCCGGGCCGATCGACGATCTCGGGTTCCGCCTCGCTAACCGCGTCGTGGGTAACGTGCCTGGCGCGCCGGCGCTCGAGCTCACGATTACCGGGCCGACGCTGTGCTTCGCGACCGACACCGTCATCGCGCTAGCCGGTGCCCGCATGGAGGCAGACCTCGATGGCGAAGCCGTGCCGTACTTCGAGCCGGTCGCGGTGCGCGCCGGTCAAGTGTTGAGGCTCGGCTCGATTCGCGGCGCGGGCTGCCGCGCGTACTTGGCCGTGCGCCACGGCTTCGACGTGCCCGAGTATTTGGGCAGCCGTTCGACTTTTACGCTCGGCGGCTTCGGCGGCCACGCCGGCCGCGCGCTGCGCAAGGGTGACGTGCTGCGCTTGCTGACGGCAGGCAACGTGGATGCAGAGCCCTGCAAGCTGGATGAACGCCTAGAGCCCGCCTTGACCGAAGCCTGGCAGATTGGCGTCTTGTACGGTCCGCATGGCGCACCGGATTTCTTCACAACGGCTGACATTGAACGATTTTTCAGCACAGATTTCGAGATTCACTACAACTCCGCGCGTACTGGTATTCGCCTAATCGGTCCACAGCCGGAGTGGGCACGAGCGGACGGCGGGGAGGCGGGGCTCCACCCCTCCAACATTCACGACAACGCGTATGCTTTCGGTACGATCGACTTCACCGGGGACATGCCCATCATCCTCGGTCCAGACGGTCCGAGCTTGGGCGGCTTCGTGTGCCCCGCGACCATTGTGCGCGCGGAGCTGTGGAAGGTCGGCCAACTGCGTCCGGGTAACCGCGTGCGCTTCGTGCCAGTGGCACGCGCCACCGCGGAGCTCTTGCTCTCGGAACAAGAGCAATCCATCGCCGAACGCAAGGCGCACCGCCGCGTGCCGCTGGCTGCCGTGCCGGCTACGGACGCCGTGCTCCGTCGCCTACCGCCGCGGGGCGAAGCGCCGCGCGTCGTGTATCGCCCCGCGGGCGACGAGTTCTTGCTCGTCGAATATGGTGATGCCGTTCTGGATCTGGAGCTTCGCTTCCGCGTTCACGCCCTGATGGATTGGCTGCGTGTGGAAAGGCTGCCCGGGGTCATCGATCTCACGCCCGGCATTCGCTCATTGCAGATCCACTTCGACAGCCAAAAGCTCGGCTTCTCCCGGCTGCTCGACGTGCTTTCGCGCGCCGAAACCGAGCTGCCCTCGGTGGATGCGATCGACGTGCCCACGCGCATCGTGCACATGCCGCTGTCCTGGGATGATCCCGAGACCCGCCTCGCGATCGAAAAGTACACGCAGATCGTGCGTAAGGACGCGCCGTGGACTCCGAGCAATATCGAGTTCATTCGTCGCATCAACGGTTTGCCGGATACCCAAGCCGTCAAGGACATCGTCTTTGGCGCGCGCTACTTAGTGCTCGGCCTCGGCGATGTGTACCTCGGGGCTCCGGTCGCCACGCCGCTCGATCCGCGGCATCGCTTGGTCACGACTAAGTACAATCCGGCGCGTACGTGGACGCCGGAGAACGCGGTCGGCATCGGCGGCGCCTACATGTGCATCTACGGTATGGAGGGCCCGGGGGGCTATCAATTCGTCGGGCGCACGGTGCAAGTGTATAACCGCTTCAAAGTCACCAAGCATTTCGAAGCCGGCACGCCGTGGCTGCTGCGCTTCTTCGATCAGATTCGCTTTTACCCGGTCGACGCGCAGGAGCTCTTGGAGATGCGCGAGGCGGTGCCGCACGGTCGTCTCGAATTGAAGATCGAAGAGCAACGCTTCAAGCTGGCAGACTATCGGCGTTTCCTCAGCCAGGAAGCGGATTCGATCGCGGCCTTCCGTACCTTGCAGCGCGGCGCATTTGCCGAAGAGCGGCAGCGCTGGGTGGACTCGGGGCAGCTCAACTTCAGTGTGGAGCAAGCGGAAACGCCGACCACGAATAGCGGTCGTGCTTGGGCTGGCGCACACATCGTGGAGAGCGGTGTGCCGGGCAGCATTTGGAAGTTGCTGGTGAAGGCGGGGCAAAGGGTCAGCAAGGGTCAAGTCCTCGCGATTGTGGAGTCGATGAAGATGGAAATTGCCATCGAGTCGCCGGTCGATGGCACCGTGCTGGAGGTCGTTGCGGCTGAGGGCAAGCCGATCGCGCCGGGGCAGCCGGTCGTCGTCGTGACCCCCTAGCTTTATTAAGGGCGCGCGAAGTTGCCACGGTGGGGCAGCCGCGCACGGCCCTACCGTAGCTGGCAGGGCCTGTTCCAACGGGAATGCGAAGCTTGCCCCCTTCAGGCACGGGCGTTGCACAAAACGCCCGGGCATGAACCAAGTACCCACCAACATCGCCTCGGCGGGCCCTGCGCCGAAGGCCGAACGGCACTTTCTCGAGCTACTGCGCGCCTTCGATACGGCCACGGTGATCACGCGTACGCGCGACGGCAATCTGCACGGTCGGCCCATGGCGGTTGCGGACACTGCGGACGACGGCACACTCTGGTTCGTCACCGGCGTGGACTCGCCCAAGGTGCTCGAGATCCGCGATGACTCCCGCGGCATGGTCTCGCTTCAGAAAGACCAAGCGTTCGTGAGCATCAACGGTCACTTCGAGTTGGTCGCCGACCGCGCAAAGGTGGATGAGCTCTGGAAAGAGGCGTACCGCGTTTGGTTCGACGGCAAGAGCGACCCGGAGCTCGTGCTGTTGCGCTTCACGCCCTTCGACGCTGAATACTGGGACAGCCGCGGCACGCACGGCGTCAAATACGCCTTCGAGGCGATGAAAGCATACCTCAGCGGCCAGAAGATCGACCCTGCCGAGTACGATCCCGAAGCGCACGCGCGTCTTGAAATGTAGCTGAATAGTGGCTTTCGAGGCCGCCCGTCGCAAGCGCGGCTTGGCTCGTGCCAGCGCACGCTACCGGCACGGCGCGTCGTGGCAGCTTGATCTGCGCGCGCCTCTTCGGCAGGCTGGCTCAAGGTTTCGACACCGATCTTGGCCACGAACCGCCGTACCCATCACGTGCTCCTCATTCCGGGCTTCTTCGGCTTCGGGAAGCTGGGGGAAATTAGCTATTTCAGTGGCGTGCGGGAGGCCATTGAAGCGAGCTTTTCCGCGCTTGGCCTCGCGGTCACGGTGACTGAAGTCCCGACCCTGCCCATGGCTTCGATTCGCCTGCGCGCCGCGCGCGTGCGTGACACGTTGGCTGCCGTAGCAGGCGCCGCGGAGGGCCCCATCCATCTAATCGGGCACTCGACGGGGGGGCTGGATGCCCGGCTGGCGATTGCCCCCACCGCCTCGCTGCCCGGCGCGCTCCCGTTCGACGCCTACGACCGGGTGCATACGCTCGTTACCGTGTGCTCACCGCACTACGGCACCCCCGTAGCGACGTACTTCACGCGCCCGTTAGGCCGATTCTTGATTCGCACGCTGGGTAGCTATTTGATCTTCATGCTCGAGCGCGGACGCTTACCACTGAAGCTGCTGCTCCGCCTGGGCTACTTCGTGGTGCGCGCGCGCGATCCCTTCCGCAAACGACGCAACGCCTTCGATCACCTGTACGAGAAGTTGCTGGCGGATCTCTCGGAGGCGCGGCGTCTGGAGCTGGCGACGTTCTTGCGAGCGGTGGTGGAGGATCAATCGCTTTTGTTCCAGCTTACGCCGGCGGGTTGTGACTTGCTGAACGCCTGCACCGCGGACCCGAAAATTGCCTATGCTTCGGTCGTGGCGCGCGCCGCGCCGCCGAATTTTCGGAACGCATGGCGCTCACTCTGGGATCTGTACGCGCAGCTGATGTTTCCCGTGTACACGCTCTTTCATCGCATTGCGCGGCGCGGCCAGCTCGGCAATCCGCCCCTCACGCCGCTACAGCAGTTGCAACTCTGCCAGAATGAGGCCGCGCTCCCGGTGCGCACGGACAGTGATGGGCTGGTCCCTACGCTGTCGCAGGTCTGGGGTCCCGTGCTGTACTTTGCGGCGGCCGACCACTTGGATGTCGTGGGTCAGTACGGCGTTCCTGGGCAAGCAGCCGCCACGGGCGATTGGATCCCGAGCTATTCGCCCTTCGGCCGCGAGCAATTTTTGGAGTTATGGAGCACGGTCGCGCGCTTCATCGCCGGCGTCGCCGCCGACGGCTCGAGCAGCCACGACCTGCGCGGGGACAGGCCTTAGCGCCAGTTCCTGCGTTGTCTCGCCAAAGCGCGGTAGCCATGCTAGTCCCCCGCGCGTGATCAGGCTGGATTCCGTTACCAAGCAACACGGCCGCCGCATCTTGTTCATGGATGCGTCGTGCGCGGTCTTCAAAGGCGACAAAGTCGGGCTCGTGGGCCCCAACGGCGCGGGCAAATCCACGATTTTTCGTCTGATCGTCAAAGAAGAACCGCCGGATGGTGGTCAGGTTGCCATCGATCGCAACACCACCATCGGCTACTTCAGCCAAGACGTGGGGGAGATGAGCGGGCAAAGCGTGGTTGCCGCCACGCTAGATGGCGCTGGCCCCGTGTCCGCCGTCGCCACGCGGCTGCGTGAGCTGGAGTTGAAGCTCGCCGATCCCAATATGGGCGATCAGATGGAGAAGCTGATCGAAGAGTTCGGAGAGGTGCAGGGTCGCTTCGAGGAGCTCGGTGGCTATGCCTTGGACGCGAAAGCGCGAGAGATCTTGGCCGGTCTCGGGTTCTCGCAGGAAGTCATGGATGCGGATGTAGGCACGCTTTCTGGCGGCTGGAAGATGCGCGTGGCACTGGCGCGCATTCTGCTCATGCGTCCGGACGCGATGCTGCTGGATGAACCCACCAACCATTTGGATCTCGAGTCAATCCTCTGGCTGGAAGGCTTTTTGAAGCAGTTCGAAGGCGCGTTGATCATGACCTCCCACGATCGCGAATTCATGAATCGCATCGTGACCAAGATTGTCGAGATTGAAGCTGGCGAGCTGACGAGCTTCACGGGGGATTACGAGTTCTACCAGCGCCAGCGCGCGATGTTGGACGCGCAGGCGGAGAGCGCGTTCGAACGTCAGCAAGCCATGCTGGCCAAGGAAGAAGCGTTCATCGCGCGCTTCAAGGCGCGCGCCAGCCATGCTGCGCAGGTGCAATCGCGCGTCAAAAAGATCGACAAGATTGAGCGCGTGGAACCGCCGCGGCGGCGGGAAAAACTCAGCTTCGACTTTCAGAAGGCGCCGCGCTCGGGTGATGACGTTGCCAACTTGGACGGCGTGAAGAAGGCCTACGGCTCGCGCGTCATCTATTCCGGGCTGGATCTACTGATTCGCCGGACCGAGCGCTGGTGCGTGATGGGTGTCAATGGCGCGGGCAAGTCCACGCTGCTCAAGCTGATCGCCGGCGCTACGACGGCGGATTCGGGCCGGGTCAACGTCGGCGGCAGCGTCAAGATGGGCTACTTTGCGCAGCACTCGATGGAGGTGCTGAAGCCGGACGAAACCGTGTGGGACACGCTGGTCGGTAAATTCCCGCATGCGTCTATCGGTTCATTGCGCACGCTCGGCGGCGTGTTCGGTTTTTCGGGTGACGACATCGAGAAGCCGTGTCGCATCCTTTCCGGGGGCGAAAAGGCGCGCTTGGTGCTCGCGCAAATGCTCTACGATCCACCGAACTTTCTCGTGCTCGACGAGCCCACCAACCATCTCGACATCGGCACCAAAGAGATGCTCATCGAAGCCCTCGCGGGCTACGAGGGCACGATGCTGTTCGTTTCGCACGATCGCCATTTCCTGCGCGCTCTCTCCAACCGCGTGTTGGAAGTGAGCCCCGACGGCGTCCGAAAGTACGGCGGCGGGTATGCTGAATACGTAAACGAAACGGGTCACGAGGCGCCGGGCATTCATTCGTAAGCGCGGCGCGGAGTCACGCGCCCGCGCTCAAGCCTCGACGATGGCTTCCGCCTCGATCTCGACAAGCATGGCCGGGTCGACCAAGCGGCTGACCGCGACCAGTGAGGTCGCGGGGCGAACGTCGTGGAAGAATTCGCCATGGGCGCGGCCGACCTTCTCCCAGTCGTCGATATTGGTGACGTAGATGCGAGTCCGCACGACGTGCTCGATGCGGCCGCCAGCGCGTTCGAGCGCCCACGCGATGTTGCGCAGGGCCTGCGCAGTCTGCATGCCCGCGTCCCCGGGTGCGGCAATGCTGCCGTCCTCCTTCGTGGCCGTGGTGCCAGAAACGTAGATCGCATTGCCCACGCGCACGGCGCGCGAGTAGCCGACTACGGGCTCGTATTTCGTGCCGCTCGAGATGTACCTGCGATTCATGTGGGCAGTCTAAGCGCCGTATCGCGACTGCGTCACCCGCATGTGAGCACAAAGCCCGGCGCTGGCGTGGTTTGCCTGCCTAAAATGATCGTGTTTTACTGCACGAATTCCTGACCTGCCTCGCTCCTCGATCGCGTTTCGCCCGGAGCGCGCGTCGTTCGCTGCCCGTTCGCGCTTCGTTCGCGGCTCGGAACACCCGCGCGGCGTCGTTTGGTTCGGGGTGCGTTCGTTCTGGGGGCACTTGCGGCACTTCTTGGCCGCTGCCATCGCTACGGAAGACATCGATTCGCGCGATTGGATGACGGCGGATCCACCGCTCGAGCTCTGCGCGCGCGTCGCTGAAGTGCTCGGCGCTGGCGCGAACGGGGGCACGCTGATCCATGCGCTCGAACGCGATCTGTGGCTCGATTTTGTGGCCGATACCGGCGACGACGTCGCAGTAAGCCGCGCGGTGGCACGCCTGATTTTCGCTGACTACGAACTGCCTGACCCAGACGTTGGCGGTAAAATGTTGCACGCGCCGCGCGGCGAAATCTTGCTCTTCGGCGGCGACACGGCCTACCCCGTGGCTACTGCGCAAGAAATCACAAACCGCGTGATCGTACCCTTCAATCAGGTGCTCGAAACCTTGCCCACGGGGCCCCCGCGCGTGGTGCTCGGTATTCCCGGTAATCACGACTGGTACGACGGCCTAGACGGCTTTGCGCGCATGTTTCGACGCAACGCCGAGGACGAGGACGGCGTGGCTCGGCCGAGCGTGGTCGGAATCTCACAGCGAATGATCGAGCGCTACGCGGAGTGGGCGAAAGAGTTCGTGCGCGGCGGAAAAATCGAGAAACCGAAGGCACTCGCGCTGATCGGCTATCAGCCGGTACAAAGCGCGAGCTACTTCGCGTTGCCGCTCACATCACGCCTGCACCTGTTCGCGGTCGATCGGCAACTGCGCAACCTGGATCGGCGTCAGGTTGGCTTCTTCGAAACTTGGCGTATGCATCATCCGGGCGTTTGCCCGTGGGTCATGCTTCCCGATCCGCTGTTCGCCTTCGGTAAACCGAGCCGCACCGGGACCGCAATGGTTGAGGTGCTCGGTTTGGACCTGGAAACCAAGCCCGCTTTGTTGCTGTCTGGGGACGTGCACCATTACGAACGCCTGCAGCATGGCGCGGCGCTACAGCTGACGGCCGGCGGCGGCGGTGCGTTCTTGCATCCCGCGCCGCTTCGGCGCAGCACGCGCTTACCCGCCGCAGCGGAGTGGCCGAACGCAGCGCAAAGCCGCGCGCTGCTTTGGCAAGTGCCGTGGAAGGTGATGCGAGGCAACTCGGGTTTCTTGCCCCACATCGCGCTCGCTGTGCTGTTCATGCCGGCTATGGACATTGGTGTGGTTCAGTTCGAAAAAATCGGGTTCATTTTGTCCGCGCCGATTTTGGTCACTGTGCTGACCACGACGATTTATTCTTTGATCGGCGGCGTGCGTAAGGGGGGCGTGGTGGTGTTCGGGCTTGCACTCGGTGCCGGCGCAGCTACCGCGTTGATACCGGTGTTCGCTTCGATCGCGATCACGTGGCTCGCTCGCAGTGCACACGTTTCAATTTCTGTGTGGGTGATAGCGGCGCTCACATTTTTGGTCGCGGTGTTCTACGGGGCGTTCGTGTTTGGGGCGTTCTTAGCGGCGCTCACGTTCTTAGGGCTGGAGGAAACTCAGGCCTTTACCGCTTTGGATCACCCCGGCTTCAAACACTTCCTGCGCTTGCGCGTGCGTCAGGATGGCAGCGCTGTGGACTTCTGGTGCCTCGGCTTGACCGATCCGCTTGCTCCTGATCAGAAGCCAGAACTTGTGGACGAGGGCAGTTTCAAACTCGACACTTGAGCTCAGCAAGCGCCAGGCTATGAGCTCACCGCTGCCGCCTGCACCTTCACGATCGAGAACAAGCTCCCCGGCCAGCAGGAATTTTCACGCCTCATGACTGGCACGTACGCGCGCTTGCCGTAGCTCACTTGGCTGCGTGCGTGCGTGAGCGCGGAACCGAGTCGGTGCGTGGCGGGGGTTCGCGGTGCGTTCCCGCGCGGGTAGGCGTCGTATCGTCGTCCCAAACCATGCCCACCGCGTCCGTAGTGTCCGCGGCCGAGCGCATGGCCAGGAAGGCGCCTTTGGGCAAGTCATCGGGATTGCGCAGTTCGCCGCCGTCCTTCAAAGCCATCCAAATGGGCGGCCGCCGGCGCCGGCTTTGCGCGTACAACACCAGCACCCGCGGGTGACTGCGCGGGCTGGCCCAGAGGTCGAAAGCAAAGGCCTCGTCGTGCTTGTAGAAGGCTTCCAACGCAGTGCGCGCGTCGTCCAGGGCCTTGCCTTCCACTTTGCCGTCGCCCTCGACTCCGCGCACTTTTACCAGATCCCGCCATGCCACCTCGACGGCGTTTTCTAGGGTGCGGTGTGCGGTCTTGCGGGCCGCCGTCGTGCGCAGGCGCACTCGCTCGCGAGTCAAGTAGGACACGATCGGGTCGCGGTGGTTGAGCACCCGCGCGAGCGCAAAGGTGGTCGAGAGCGCGCCCATGAGCAACATTGCGAGCAAGCGCCTTCGGCGCAAGCTGGAGTGATACCAAACCACGGTTGTGGCGATCGGCATCAGGAGCGACAACATGAGCAGGGTTTCGACTGCCAAAGACAGTAAGACGGCCGGCAAGAACGCGCGGAAGCTCAGCTCCGGTAGCCAATAGCGATAGAATTGCCAGGCCAGCGAACCGAGCAGGATCAAGAAGCTTGGCAGCGTGTAGCCGCGAAACATCAAGAACTCTTCGCGTGCTTCGCGATCCCACAGCCAATATGGAAACAGCACTGGGTAAGCGACGTAATACGCGAAGCCGCGTGGTTGTTTTTCGCGGTAGTAATCTTCGAAAGCCAGCGCTTCGCGCAGCAACAACGAAACCGGGCGAAAGCGCGAAGCAATGCGGCGCGGTGTTTCACCCAAAATGAACACGAACAAAGCGAGGCCGACGTCGATCAGCGCGCCGCGCACCGGAAATAGCTCGGCGGCCAGTACGATGGCAAAAGGCGCAATGGCGAAGAATACGAGCCGCGCAATGAAGTCCGCCATCGACAGTGGCGAAGAGATCAGGGTCGAGCGCTCGGTCGACTTCAACGGCTCTTGCCCTTCTTGGCGCGAGCTCGCGCGCCCTTCATCAGCCGCGCGAGCACCCCCGTCGGGATCGCGTCGCCGTCGGCCCAAGACACGATGGCCGGCTCCCAACCCAGCTTCCAAGTGTCGCTGAGGCGGTCAGCGAGGAACGCCGCATAGAGCGCGTCCAAGCTGCGTGACAGGCGTTCGACGAGCGTCATTCGTTCGACGAACGCGTCGTCCGTGTCTTTCGTCAGCACGGCCGGGATGGTGCCGCTCGCGATCGCGAAGCGTTGTGCGACGAGCACGCAAGCGAAGTCGCGCTCTTCATTACGCAGCGCGATGCGTGCGCGGACGGGGAACTTCTGCGCGCGCACGGCTTCTCGCGCCTCGGAGCTACCCGAAGGGGCCGCGCCGCGAACGGTCACGCGCTCATTCGGATCGATGTCGGACTGCAGCGTGATTTGATTATCGAGCCACACGTCGAAGTCACCGAGCTCTGGCAGCGGGATCGGTTGATTGACGATTTCGGCACGTAACCAGAGCCAAAGCAGAAATTCTGGTCCTAAGAAGCGCGTGCTTTCGATGCGTTCGAGCGCATCTTCGCCCTCTTCGGCCGACGCTTTGGCTTCGCTTTCAACGGGCGCTTCCGGCTCGGGTTGTGCTGGCTTTCCGAGGCGCTTGCGCCCGCTGGAGAAGCTCACCGGTTCGATTTCTTTGAGCGCGCGTTCCAGCTCGCGCGAAAGCCCAGCGCGCGTGGCCGCCGCGTACGGGCTGTCCTCAACCAAAGCCAAGCCGAACGTCTTTTCGAACAGTGCTGCGAAATCTGCCAGGGCGCGCTTGGAGTGTCCGAAAAACAACACTGTGCCGCTGTCCAGGTGCCAGCTCATGTCGATGGCCTTGGA
>JBDTYJ010000049.1:0-22253 GCA_040005755.1 Pseudomonadota bacterium | reverse complement strand
GCTTCGCCGAACACGCTTAGCCTGCGCAGCAGGAAGAAGTTCCACTGCACGACCACGGGAACGGACCAAATATCGGCCGAAAAGTTGTTCCCGTAGTAGGTGGTGCCGTTGTAGTAGCGCCCGCAGCGCCCGATTGAGGAATGCGCCCAATCCAGCCCGAAGCCGATGCCCATGTTGTTGTTGATCTTGGGGATGGGCCCGTTGTCTAGAAACGGAATCGTGGCGCGCACGCCCGGGCCGAAGCCGGTGTTGTTGCACGGGGTGTAGCCGTCATTCCAGCGCACGACCAAGTGGGGCTCGAGCTCCCAGGCATACTTCGCATGATTGCCGGGCTCTTTGATTTCCGAGCGGTTCTGCGCCGAGGCAACCGTAGACACAGCCAACAGCCCGAGTACAACGCAGGTTTGCGTGAAGCGCATAGTTTGCCTTTCCAAGTTAATTCCGAGTTACAGCCGCTGCTCAACTTCTACCAGCAATGCCGCCGCACCCGCGGAAATGGTGGGCCGCACGCTCATCGCCCAGTCCCGTACAACGGATTGGCCTTCGTCGTCCAATGCCAGGCGCGGGCGGTCAGCCAAGATAACGCGCAGGCGTTCCGCGATGAGCTCTGGCGAGGTATCGGCGCTGACTGGGCCGCGCGCGAGCAAGCTGTGGCACAGATGTGTGAAGCGACCCTTGCCATCACCGTTCAACCAATGGATGTGGTCTGACATTCGAACCGTCAATGCGCATTCGATCGCCGACAAATACGCCTCGTTCGCGCTGTTCTCGACCAGCGCGGCGTCGAGCAGTAGTTCCACACCCACGTGCGCCACCGCACGCGCGCTGCCTCGCGACAAGCCACGACGAGCGAGAAAGGCCGAAGCCTGGCCAGAAAATTCCAAAAACGCGCGCGAGCCGTGAAATGCGTCGTCGGTTGCGTGGTGGAAGCGCAATCCGGCCTCCACGACTGCGTCCGTGGTTCCGGGCGGGCGCGTGCGCAGCATGGACGCAAAATCCGGCAGCATCGAGCCCAGTACGAACTCGGACCGAACCGCGCCACGAGTAGCCTCGTTGCGCCGCGCGATCAAAGCGTGGCCAAAAAAATTCATGGCGCGAACACGGCCGGAAGCACTAATACTGCTCGGTCCCTACGTAGCGCCAATGCCAGGGCTTCGCACGAAAGTTAAACTGTTGGCACGCAGGCCGCTGTCGGGCCGGGTGCACCGCTTGCGCTTCGCGGCGCTCGGCGCGTTTCGCTGGGCGGCCGGGCAGCACCTGGTGGTCGTGCGAGGTAAAGGCCAAGACGTTTTCCTACCCTATTCGATTGCTTCCGCCTATGACTCGCAAAGGCCTGGGGAATTCGAGCTCGCGGTAGCATTCGGCGCGGGCGCCGACGTGATTGACGCCCTACTCCCAGGTGAACAGCTCGAAGTCGAAGGTCCTGGCGGTGACTTCATTTGGCAGGCGGATCCGAGCCCGGCGGCGCTGCTTGTTGGCGTCGGTACGGGCGTCGCGCCGCTGCGCGCGTTGGTCGAGGCCGAGCTGGCGCGAGACACCCGAACGCGGCTGCTGCTGATCGCGGGGCATCGCGCACCGGAAGATGTGTTGTTTCAAGACGACTTCGAGGCCTTCGCGGCGCGGCACGCGCGCTTTGGTTTTCTAGCAACGCTCACTGGCGCAAGTGCAACCTGGGCAGGCGAGCGGGGGCGAGTGCAGGCGCAGCTACGCACGGCCGTACGCTCGCTCGGCCCGCTCGACGCCTACGTGTGTGGCCGCCTAGACATGGTTCGCGAGGTCGTGGGCGCGCTGGAACAAGACGGAGTTCCGCCCGCGCGCATTCGTAGCGAAGGGTTCTGAGGAGCTCATCGCTCCTACTCCGCTCAGACGCTGGCGCGAGTGGCCTGCGGTCGCGGTTTCACTCGACTCAGTGAAGACGGAGCAGGCGGAGGCAAGGAGCTCGCCCGGGGCGGCGCCGCTGAGTGAGTTTCTTGCACCGTGGGGCCGGCCGGAAAGCTAGACGGGGTGCGCGCTGCTGCTTCCGGCGGAGGGGGCAGGAGAGAGCTAATCGGCAACACGCTGTGTCCGCCTAGACGCGCGCCGAGCAGCCCGGCCGCGGCCTGCAGATCGGCCAGCTCCGGTGCGGCGTCGAACAACACACTGCAGCGTGCCCGCGCCAGACGGTACGCGGCGCGACCCACACCTCCTGATTCTCGGACTAAACGGCGGAAGCCTTCGGCATCTGCTGCCAGGCTGGCGAGCCATTCTTGCGGGTTCGCAATCTCCAACGGTGTCTTGCGCATGGCGGTTTTCGAGACCCTTCCAGTGATGGCGGCCCTTGCTGCGGCCGCCAGCCGGTGCACTGCAACGTGTATGCCTCGCCCCAAGTACAGCGATGGCGCAACGCGGGCCCAAATGTGCTTCGGTAGCGACACCGCTCAGGCAAACTCTCCGCCATGGCTGCCGCAAAAGTGTCCGCGCCGCTCAAGAAAAACCGCTGTTTCTGGTGCGGCGATGACCCGTTGATGATCGAGTATCACGATGCCGAGTGGGGCGTGCCGATACACGACGATCAAAGGCTGTTCGAGTTTCTAGTGCTCGAAGGCGCACAGGCGGGGCTCAGCTGGCGCACCATCTTGCACAAGCGCGAGGCCTATCGCCGGGCATTCGCGAATTTCGACGTGGCGCACGTGGCGCGCTTCACAACACAGAAGATCGAGCGCCTGATGCTCGACGCGGGCATCGTGCGCAACCGTCTGAAGCTCGAATCTGCGGTCAAGAACGCACGTGCGTTCGTGCGCGTGCAGCGGGAGTTCGGCAGCTTCGCGGCTTACCAGTGGCGGTTCGTCGAGGGCGTGCCGATTCAGGGCGCCATCCGCTCACGCAGCGACATCGTGCCGCGCACCGCGGTGTCCGATGCGTTCAGCAAGGATTTGAAGAAGCGCGGCTTCAATTTCGTGGGCTCGACCATTGTCTACGCGCACATGCAGGCCGTGGGCATGGTCAACGATCACCAACTCGACTGCTTTCGGCACGCGAAATTGGCTGGAAAAACGCCTATACGCGCGCGCAAGGTGGCAAAGAAGTAGCCTCGAGCGGTGGGCCGAATTGCGCGCCAGCTTCCCGAAATTGCAAGTCTTGCTGAGGGCGGCAGTTGCACCAAAAGCCGAACGCTTGCTAGCAGGTGATGGGGTGCGTCAAGAAACGTTGACGGTAGTGGCCCGGGTCGGAGCGGGGGTGCATTTATCGGCGCTGCACGCGGCGCTGAAGGCGCTATCCGAAGACGCACTGCCGGGCGCCGGGGCGCGACCACGCCTGTTTGCTCATGCCGAGCTACGCATTCACTTCGCGCGCTTGGCCTTGCTCGAAGAGCCCCCTGGCTCCGCATATGCCCCTTTGCTGGTATTGGAGTCGAACTTCGACACTGAGTGGGATGACGCCGCAGCCGCACGCAAAGCGCACCTCGAGCTGCTGTGCAGCACCGTGGGCGGTCCGCTGCTCAGCGCGTTCGAATACTGCGCTGGGTTTGGTCCCGAGCTCGCACCCCCCGAGCTCGCCAGGGCTCTGGAGCGCAATCTGGCTTTGGCTACCGCCGCGTACCAAGGTCACACCCTACGGGATCTGGGCAGAATTCGCTTGGAGCAGCGGCTGCGTGATGTGCTCTTAGACTTCTGCAGCGCCGCGCCACAATCGACGCCGCGTGAGCTCTATCACGCCGCGCGCGAGCACGTGCGGTTGCTCACCGCCACCGACCCGTTACTGGCCGGTTTGAATCTCGACGCGCCGATGCCTCCGCTGCCCAGCGCGGTAGCGCGCACGCTCAGCTTGAATGAGGGCTATTGGGCCTGGATCAAGAATCTTTCTTTTGGGCTCATCGTGTTCGTGCTGCGACAACTGCGGAACATCCTGCGTTGGCAAAAGAGCGACCCGCAGTTCGAGCAGCGCGCCGAGCAAGAAGCATGGACGAACGAAGACCGCTGCCGATTCATCGAAATAGCGGATACCGAAGACCACGCGCTGCAAAATGCGCTCACGCACATCGTGCCGTTGAAAGACGCCAATCGCTTGGCCGTGCTGCTCGCCGCGCACGGCTACATTGACGTGATGGCCAAACGCTATTTCGACGACATCGGGCAGTTGGGAGGCATCCCCTCGATTCACTTTGCCAAATGGCTACTGATTGACGACAACCAACGGCTGATGTTCCTCACCAACTACGACAGCAGTTGGGAGAGCTACTTGGGGGATTTCGTGGACCACGCGCCGGTTGGGCTGAATTTGGCTTGGGTGTGCACTCATCACTATCCGCGCACGGCACTGCTAGTGTTCTTCGGCGCCACGGACGAAGAGCGCTTCAAGGCCTGGAGCCGCGCGCATCAGCGGCCCACGCAGGTATTCTACACCGCCTACCCGGAGCTCAGCATCGCGGCTCTGAACAACAACACTTGGATCCGCTGCGGGCTGCATCACGCGCCCGGCGCCATCGATCTGCGCGCGTGGTTTCGGCGCATTACCTGAGGCGTGGAAGGCAGCCACTGTCATGAAGAAGCCGCTCGAATTTACCGATATTCAGGGCTTGGTCCTCAGCGGTTATGGCGAAAAGCCGGCCGCACGCTACGTGGTGTTCGAGATCGTGGACGCGGAGCGCGTACGCGCCTGGTTGAGCCGCACACTGAGCACCTTCCAATTCGGGACCTTTCGCCGTTCTGCGCCTCAAGCGCCGCCGTTCTTGGATGACTTGTGCATCAACATTGCCTTCACGCACGAAGGCTTTCGCAGGTTCGGGCTCCCCGCTAGCACTCTGAATGGGTTCTCGCTGCCATTCCAAGAAGGCATGAATGAAGCGAGCCGCGCGCGCCGTTTGGGCGATGACGGCCCGAGCGATCCCGAACGCTGGGCTTGGGGCAATCGCGGCCAACCCGTGCACGGCCTCTTGGCGCTGTTCGCGGGTGAGGGCGATGCGGACCCGGAGGATTGGGTCAAGATCCAGGAGTTCATCGACGCCCAGGTGTGTCGTGCGCACGGCCTCCGCATCGTCAAGGAGCTGGACACGCTGGCCTCCAACCAAGCGCGTCGCAAGGAGCACTTCGGGTTTCGAGACGGCATCGCCAATCCGCAACTGGAAGGCTTGCCGCGCGACCACGCGGACGACGTGATTGCCCTGGGCGAGATCTTGCTCGGCCACGAGAACGCCTACGGCAAGCTGTCCCTATCGCCAGAAGTGCCGGCCGATGCGGACCCCCAGAACCGGCTCAGCCCGGTCGAAGGCCGCCTCGAGGCGCGTGATTTCGGGAAAAATGGCAGTTATCTGGTGTTCCGGCAGCTCGCGCAAGACGTGCAAGCGTTCTGGCAATACATCGAACGCGCGCGCCGCTTGGTTCCGGACGCACCGCCGGGGCGTGCCGGTCGCGAGTGGCTGGCCTCGAAATTCGTCGGGCGTTGGCCGAACGGCACGCCGTTGACGCGCTTTCCCAACGCGCCTGGCCCGACCACCGGTCACGACTCAAACTCGTTTAGTTACGGTCTGCATGATGATTCGTTCGGTACGCGCTGCCCGATTGGTTCCCACATTCGACGCACCAATCCGCGGGACACGGCGCTGCCCGTGCCTCACGATCCGGAGCTGAGCGGCGATCCGAAAGATGCTTCGACGCGCCAAGAACGTCTGATGCTCACCGCCCGGCATCGCATCCTACGCCGAGGCCGCGCCTATGGTCCGCCCGTGGACGAGAACTTCGACCTGGACGCGCTGCTCAACGTTTCTGGGCAGGAAGAGCGAGGGCTGCACTTCTTGTGCTTCAACGCGAACCTCGGTCGTCAATTCGAGTTCGTGCAATCGAACTGGGCGCAGAACCCGACATTTGCCGGGCTCAGTAGTGATCCGGACCCGCTCTTGGGCGCGCACCGAGAAGTGCCCTTCAACGCCAGTGATTTCACGATTCAAGGTTGCCCGGTGCGCCGCGTGCGTGACTTGCCGCGCGTGGTGGAGGTGCGTGGCGGGGCTTATTTCTTCATGCCCAGCCGGCGCGCGCTGGAATTCTTGGCCGTCGGCTGAGCACTGCACAGGCGCCTGACGCGCTGCGGCCTCAAACCGTTTGCGCCCGCTTGCGCGCAAAGCCGGTGCGGCTCTAAAGTAATGTGTGAGCGCCCCGCTCGATCAGCAGCTGAGCCCCCCTCTGTCGCCAGCCCCACCGAGGCAGGCGTGGGAGCGCCGCTGCGCGTTCGGAATGCTCGCCTGCCTGCTTGCCTTTGCCGGGTTTCTAGCCGCGGCCATGCTCCTCTACCCGGGGGGCAATTGGCTGGATCGAAGCGCGGCCGGGCATCGTTTTTTTGCCAACTTCCTGTGTGATTTGACGCAACCGACGTCACTCTCAGGGGTGAGCAATTCGCTGGGCGCGGCCTTGGCCCAGATTGGCATGTTATTTTTTGCGCTCGCGCTAGCCGGCTTCTTTGCGGTCATTCCGGCGCATTTCCTGGTCGGATCGCGCGCGGCGCGTTGGGTGCGCGCGCTCGGTGTGTGCGCCGTCTTGTGTTTCGTGGCCGTCCCGCTCACGCCGTCCGAGCGCTTTGGTCGGGTCCACTCCACCTTGGCGCTCACTGCCGGTTCTTTGGGCATTGCAAGCGCGCTGTGCGCGCTAGTGGCGTTGGCTGCCGCGCAGCGCCGCGCGCTGGTTGTGCTCGGCGTGCTCTCGCTGGCCAGCGGCGCGCTGGAGGCGGCGCTCTTCGTCTACCATCTGGGGGAGGAGGCTCCGCCGCTACTGGTGCCTGCCGTTCAGAAGGTCGCGGCGGCCCTACTCAGCGCGTGGATAGTTGCCGTCGCGGCTGGCATCTTGCTCGAACCACCCGGCTCGCGTCATGATATCGGTACGCGCCCCGGCTCGAACCCACCCCCAAAGCTGCCGTGACTGACTCCGTTCGCGTCGATCGCTTCCTGTGCGCCTCACGTTTGTTCAAGTCGCGAACACTGGCTCAAGCCGCGTGCGAAGCGAACCACGTGCAGGTCAATGGTCAGCCAGCGCGCTCGAGCACGCTGCTTCGCGTCGGCGATGAAATTCGCGCTTTTTCGCCGCGCGGGAGCATCGTCTGGCAAGTGCTCGAGCTGGCGGAAAAGCGCCTCGGCGCGCCCGAGGCGCGTGCGCTGTATGAAGACCATTCGCCGCCGCCGCCGCCGAAACAAGAGCGGGTCGCGGTGCGCGAGCGTGGCGCGGGCCGGCCTACCAAAGCCGACCGACGTGCCACCGACCGCTGGCGCGGCGGTGACGACTTCTAGCTGCACGCGTGGCGCGTGCTGGCGGGCGCCTCACTCGCGATGAGGCGCGTCGGGCTCCGGGGGCGCGGGCGGCGGGGCGGGCACGGCATCCGCAGGCAGGAGCGGCGGAGGCGGAGGTGGAGGTGGAACGACGGGCGGCGGTGGCACGGCCTCGGGCGGCGGGGGAGGCGGCTCCGCCCGCTCCAAGACGGGTGAAAAACCGCGCGCGGCCGGCACCGGCTGCGCGACGGGCTGCGCGCGGAGGCGCGGCATTTGAGGTTCGCTTTGCGCGGCGCGCTGCACGGCCGTGTTTTGCGCCAAGGCCGCGCCTTGCGCCAAGGCCGCGCCTTGCGCGAGCGAAGCGCCGTAAATGGCGCGGGACCCCGTGCTCGGGCGATCGAACGCGCTCGCGTTACCCGCGCCACGCGCGGCGTCTATCTGGCTGGGGATCAAGAGCACGGCCAGGCACACGAACGCGAGCGAGCCACTCGTTAGCGCCACGCACGGAGCCCAACGCCACGCGAAAAAATCCTTGATTGGGGGAGGCACTCGCATGTTCGGCTCCTAGTCGGAAGCTCACCGCGTGACGCCCAAGAGGGTACACGCGCCTTCGGGGAGCGTCACGCGCTAGCGTCATTTCGTGCGCTTGGTTCAGCGAGGTTCCGGGCAAGCTGGGCCGAATCCGCCGCCTTTCGCCACAGATTGGCCGCTCGCTGTCCGAAAGCCGGCGGCCAGGGCGCGCTCCTTGCGCAAATAGGCCGAGGCGCGCCTGCTTAACCGCCGGAAAATTCGTCCTCGGCGTCCGCGCCGGGCGGGGTCGCGTCGTCGCGATTCAGTAGGTAGTTTTCCGGCAGGCTCACGGCTTGGGTGCCGGAGCCCTTGCCGCGCGGGACGCGCATGGCGCTCGGCGGGAACGGCTGAGCGGCGTCGACTTGCGCTAGCGCCTCATGCAGATCGCTCAACGTGGTGATCTGCATCAGCCGCTGCCTGAGCTCGGCCGAACCGCGGAAGCCCTTGGTGTACCAGGTGGAGTGGCGACGGAACGATCGCATCGCGCTGCGTTCTCCGAACCAGCTCGTGAGCAGCGTGGCGTGCTCGAGCATGATCTCGCGAATGCCACCAAGCAGCGGCGGATTTTCTGGCTCGCGCCCGTTGAACACACTGACCAGATCGCGAAACAACCAAGGCCGACCCAAGCAGCCGCGGCCGACGATGACCCCGTCGCAGTGCGTGGTTCGCATCATGCGCAGCGCGTCTTCAGCTTCCCAAATGTCCCCATTGCCGAGCACGGGGATCGTGCGCACGGCTTGCTTCAATTCCGCGATCGCGCTCCAGCGCGCCTCGCCGTCATATAGCTGCGCTGCGGTACGCGCATGCAGCCCAACCGCGCGGCAGCCCTCACTCTCGCCCACGCGCCCGGCGTCCAAGAACGTCAAGAGCTCGTCGTGGATGCCCATGCGGAATTTGATGGTCACGGGTACGCTGCCCGCGTTCTGCACGCAGGCGCGCACGATTGCCGCGAGCAGGCGAGGTTTGACGGGGATTGCGGCGCCCCCGCCCTTGCTCGTTACCTTGCGCACGGGGCAGCCGAAATTCATGTCGATGTGATCCACCCGGCCCTCGCCGACCAGGCGCTTCGTGGCTTCACCAACATAGTAGGGATCGACGCCGTACAGCTGCAGGCTGCGCGGGTTCTCCTCGGGGCCGAAGTCGGCGATGCGCAGGGTTTTCTGGTTGCCGAGGACCAGCGGGCGCGCCGTGATCATTTCGCTCACGTACAGGCCGGCGCCGAAGCGGCGGCACAGCGAACGGAACGGGTAGTTGGTAACGCCGGCCATGGGTGCCAGCACAACGGGCGGCCACACGTGCATCGGGCCGATCACGAGTGGCGCGAACTCTCCCGGCGCGGCCGGGGCCACTTCCCGGTTCAAATCGCTTTTGTAGATGGCGTCCATTCGTTCGAATCAGTGCTGGTCGAAGGGCAAGCTGAGGCGTGGCACCTTATGACGCCAGACACGCCAGTCGTCACGGGTGCTCGGCGCAGAAATGTCGTCGCACGCGGGTGGCGCGTCGATGCCGATCAAGCGCCGTGGTTCGGTGTCCCGACTGTCAGCCAGCAAGATGCGCTCGTGCTCGTCGAGAAAGTAAGCGAAATCAAGCCCTTGGCCGCGCTGCGCGGGCCAGGCATAGGCGTAAAATTCGCGTTCCGCGCGCTCGTCGTCCACCGCATCTTGCGGCTGAGCGGTATAGCCGCCGCCCTGCTTGGGCAGGCAGATCAGGATTAAATAGCCGCCCATTTCAGCGGCCGGGCCGAGCCGCGTGTCGACCAACTTGGGGTAGCTTTCGAGCACCGCAGGCTCAATGCGTTTGCCGCCGCGCACGCCGACTTCCGCGCTGAGTTCAGCGAGGAAACCCGCGGAGCCCACGTGATCGCCGTCGGGATCGTAAAAGGCGTTTTTGCGCCAGGCGTCTTCCGCGAACAAAATCTCCCGCAAGCGCGATACCACTCGCTGCTCGGCCGCGCTGGTGCCGCCGTCCACCATGCCCGGTACTGCCTCGAGCACCAAGAAGCGAAAGGTGCCGAACGTTGCGCAGAGTGCGCCGGCCGCCAATGCAAGCTTTGCGACGCGCACCGAGCGGCTAGGCCCGCTCGGCAAAGACACGAAGCCAAGCAAAGTGGCGACCGCCGCGAACAACGCTAGCTTCGTGATCAGCACCGATGCCAACGCAGCAATGACGATCAACCCGACGCGGACAATCACGGCGCGCGGCAGCGAGGCCTGCGGGGCAGCTTCCTTGTCAGGCGCGCCTGGCAAGTCGGGGTTCGGCGGAGCAGGGTCGCTCATGCGCAGCCCTCCTAGCACGAGGAGCGCCGCGCGCTCATTCGCTCAGCGCTTGTCGCTGCCGGCCGGCTTCGAGGAGAGGCGCACGCCCTCCAGATGCTCGGGTTCGACGCTTTCATTGCCCATGGAGTAGCCAACGAGCGGGCGCGTGCTTGCGTCGGGCTTTCGCTTCAACGCTGGCTGACTGCTGGAGGACGAAAAAGGCGGAATGGTCAGCGCGCCGCGTAATTCTTCCGGCGGCGGCGATAACCTGGAAGGCGCTGGCGAGAGGCGCGTGGACAGCGGGGCGGCGTTCGGATTGCTGCGCGGGGGACTGAGCACGCTGTTGATCGCTGGATTCTGGGGTGCCACCGGCGGCAGTGCGGGTTCTGACGCGCTAGGCGCTCCCTTGCTCGACTGCGACATGCTCGGCGCCGGCATGGCCGGGCGTGAAGGCGTCACCGGGCGACCGAAGCGGGCGTCCATCTCGAAGCCGCCCAGGGTCATCACATCCACCGGCGAAGAAGGGACGGGAAATTGTGCAGAGTCGCGGAAGCGTGATTCGACAGACGGCGGGCGCGTGGAAATGCGCGGGCCCCCGAGCTCGGCTTTCAACCGATGTACCTGTTGTAAGGCTTCATCCCGCTCTTTGCTGATGCGCGCTACCGCGCCCTGCGCTTCATCCCGCTGAACGCGCAGGCGGTGCAGGGTTTCCCGCGCGCGTTCGCGATCTTCGGCCAACTTTTGAGCGGTGCGTTCGAGCTCATCGCGTTCGGCGCGCTCCCAATCAGAGATCGGGCTCGAAGCGGGCACGGGCTGGGTTGGGCTCGAAGCACGCGGCAAGGCCGACGCGGACGGCGCGCTCGCTTCGGCATGCGCAGCAGGGCCCGGCGGTGGAAGCGTGGGGGTGCCGCGCCGCTCCAGCTCTGCCACGCGATCGCGCAGCGTTTCCAGATCGCTGTCTCGGCTTTTGAGTACGACTTCTTGGTCGTCCAGCAGGGTGATGATGAAGGCATCCTGTTGTTCGATCAGGAACGTGCGTTCCTGTGCCTGCTCTTCACGCGAGCGATCCAGTGCTTCCTCGAGCAGGGCCAGCTTGTGCTTGAAGGACTGCTGTTGGTCGCTGGCCGCACTCAGCATGTCTCGCAGGGCCTCCAGCTCTTGCGTCAACGATTCGTTGGCCTCTTGTGCGCCGCCGATACCGCTGCCCAAACTTTGGATGGACCGGAACAGGCCGTTGAGGCTCGCTTCGGCGCGCGCGCTCGCGGCCAGCGCCGCTTGCAAGCGCTCGTCGCTCTCCACCTTCAGGCCCGGGAAGGGTGTCGGTTGACGCTGCGGTGCCGTAACGGGTGGAAGCGTGGGGGAGTTCGACATCTTTGGATCGGGGCGCTCGGGCCGAATGGTACAGCCTCGCGGGCCGGGGTTCGAGCACAGGTTTGGCCGATTTCGAGGGCTACCGGTTCCGCCTACACTGACCCTTCGCCCGGCGCGGACGCGCAATGGGGACACGGGTTGGCGTGAGCGGTGCTAGCTTATGCCGTTGAAATCATGGGCGCATCTGCATACGAGCCCGATCCCGCAGCGCCTTCGGCCAACCGTATTTCGGTCGCCGCGCGCGCGGCAGAGACGCCGGTCGCCGAGCTCGACCGTGCGCTCGGCACGCTGGCTGAGCGCGCGACCGCCTTCGCTCGCACGCCCCTTTCGGAGAAGGTGGCTTGGCTGCGTGAGATCGCCGCGCGGTTTCATCAAGTAGCTCCGGGCATGGTGCGGGACGCGTGCACCGCCAAAGGGGTCGCGCTCGATACGCCACTCGAGGGTGAAGAGTGGCTCGCGGGCATCGTGCCGATCATTCGCAACGTGAAGGAGATTGCGGAGTCGCTCGATCAAGTGCGTCGCAATGGCGCGCCGAACGTGGCCGCTTCGCGCTTGCAGCGGCTACCGGGCGGCGGGCTTGCCGTGCGCGTGACGCCGCACGAAAGCCACGACGCGCTGCTGTACGCGCCGTTCGGCGCGCAAACCTGGCTCGAGCCGGGCGTGGACGCGCAGCGTTTAGCGGATGTGCAGGCCGGGTTCTACAAGCAACGAGCCCCCGAGGGGCGCGTGGCATTGGTGCTGGGCGGGGGCAACGTCGCTTCGATTCCGGTACTGGACGTGATCTACAAGTCGTTCGTCGAGGGCGCGGTGTGCGTGCTCAAGATGAGCCCGGTAAACGCATACCTGGGTCCCTACTTCGAGGTAGCGCTCGCGCCGCTGATTTCGCGGGGCTTTCTGCGCATCGTCTACGGTGGGCAAGAGGTGGGGGCTTACTTGACGCAGCACCGAGCGGTGGCTGAGCTGCACATCACGGGCGCGGCCGAGACCCATGATCGCATCGTGTGGGGTCCAGCGGGGCCGGAACGTGAAGCGCGTAAAAAGCTGGGAACCCCGCTGTTTTCGAAGCCGGTAACGAGCGAGCTGGGCAATGTCAGCCCCGTGCTTGTGGTGCCGGGTGTGTACAGTGATGGGGAATTGACCGCGCTGGCGCGCGGCATCGCGGGCATGGTGGTGCAGAACGCGTCGTTCAACTGCAACGCCGCAAAGATGCTGGTCACAGCGCGTGGGTTCGGGCAGCGCGAAGCATTGTTGACCAAGCTGAAAGCGCAGCTGGCCGGCATTGCTCCACGTCGCGCCTATTACCCTGGCGCGCATCAGCGCTTTGCTGCGTTAACGAAGGATGCCGAGCACGTGACACGGATCGGCGACGCGCGTGAAGGTGAATTGCCGTGGACGCTGATTACTCAGCTGGACGCGAGCACCAATGCTCCGCAATTTAGCGTCGAACCGTTCTGCAGCATCTTGAGCGAGGTGAGCGTGGGCAGCGCGGACCCGGTCGAGTTCTTGGCGAGCGCCACGCGCTTTGCCAACGAAAAGTTGTGGGGCACGCTGAACGCCATGCTGTACGTCCCGCCCGCCGTGGAGCGCGACGCGACGCTATCTGCCGCGCTCGATCGCGCCATCGCCGAGTTACGTTACGGCACCATTGGCATCAACCAGTGGCCGGCGGCGGCGTACGCGCTGGCCACCGCGCCTTGGGGAGGGCACCCGAGCTCCACGCTCGCGGACGTGCAGAGCGGCATCGGCTGGGTGCACAACTCACTGCTGCTGGAGCGCATCCAGAAGACCGTACAACGCGGTCCGCTGCGCGCTTTTCCAGCTCCCCCGTACCTGCCGGGCCACCGCTCTTTGCACCTGCTGGGTCGCGCTTTGGTGGATTTCGAAGCCTCTCCGGGCCCGCTCGGCCTGGCCAAGGTGGCCTACTTTGCGGTCCGCGCCTGAAGTGGCATGTTCCGCCCGCGCTCGACTTAAACGGCCCGCGCCGCCCGCCTTCAACGATAGAACCTAATGACTGACACGACCGACGACGTTCGCATCGAGAGCCTCCGCCCGCTGATCCCGCCCGCCATTTTGATGGAGGAGCTGCCGGTCACGGATGCCGACACGGAGCTGATTGCCGAGGCGCGTCGAGACGTCGCCCGCATCGTCACCGGGGAAGATGACCGAGTCGTGGTCGTCGTGGGCCCGTGTTCGATTCACGATCCGGAAGCGGGGCTCGAATACGCGAGGCTGCTCAAGCCCGTGGCCGACGCGCTCAGCGCGGAGCTCAAGATCGTGATGCGTACGTACTTCGAGAAGCCCCGTACCACCGTGGGTTGGAAGGGCCTGATCAACGACCCCAAGCTCGACGGCTCGTTCTCGATCAACCAAGGCCTGCGTGTGGCCCGCAAGTTCCTGCTGGACGTGGTGCAAATCGGCGTGCCCACCGCCACGGAGTTCCTAGATCCGATCTCGCCGCAATTCGTGGCTGATTTGGTGTCTTGGGGTGCGATCGGCGCGCGCACGACGGAGAGCCAAGTGCACCGCGAGCTCGCGAGCGGCTTATCCATGCCCGTGGGCTACAAGAACGGCACGAGCGGCGACGTGCAGATCGCGGTGGATGCCGTGCGCTCTTCCGCTGCGCCGCATCGTTTCCTGTCCGTGACCAAGCAGGGGTTGGCAGCCATCGTCGCAACGCGCGGCAACAAGCACTGTCATGTGATCCTGCGCGGCGGGAAAAATGGCCCCAATTATTCCGCCGAGGCCATCGCGGATGCGGGCGCTTCGCTGAGCAAAGCCGGGCTGCGGCCAGCGCTGATGGTTGACTGCAGCCACGCCAATAGCCAAAAAGACCATAGGAATCAGCTCAAAGTGGCGGAGTCCCTGGCGGCGCAATTGAGCGCGGGCAGCCAAGCCATCTTCGGCGTGATGATAGAGAGCAACCTGGTCGAGGGCCGTCAAGACGTGGTCGCCGGCAAGCCCCTCGTTCACGGTCAAAGCATCACGGATGCTTGCCTCGGCTTTGCCGAAACGCGCCCCGCACTCGAGCTGCTGGCGGCTGGTGTGCGCGCGCGGCGCAAAGCGCAGGGCTGAGCGCCGGGTCGCTGCGAAGCACCTCGGCTGGCACAGCGACGGCATGCCGGTTTAGCCCGTCGACAGCCCTTCCTCCGCGCCGGCATCAACCAGCTCTTCACGCTGGGGGCTGCCGGCGCTGATGCCCATGAACAAGGACAGCGCGCCGCCCAACACGCCGCGCAGGCCGGCGAGCAGCGTTTCGTAGGACATTGAATCGAGCGGCACGCGGCTAAAGTGAGCGGCTGGGATGGCTGGCGCTAGCTCCTCCATTTGCCCCACGTCTGCCGGAAAAAGCCCGGCGTCCAGCACTGGGCGCCCCGCCAGGGCAAAGATCTTACTGCTCGAAAGCCGCGCCGGCATGGCCACGCCCTCCGGCGTCGCGTCATGCAGCAGAACGACCTGGAGCGCGCTGCTCGCGCCCAGCAAGCGCCGAGCCTCAGCCGCCAAGGCTAGTGGATAGCCACTCTCCGCCACAATCACAGCGCACAACTGACGCTGCGCGCCGTTCTTGAGCAGCAGATCCACCAGCGCATCGCGTTGCACGAGGATGAGTGCTTTCGCATCGCTCACGCCGTACTCACTGAGCTCGGCCTGCCCGAGCTCAGCGCCGCTGATGAGCCGCTCGAGCGGCTTCTTCTCGAGCCAGGTGGCGAGCCACTTTCTGAGTGGTTCGCGCTCGGCCGGGTCGCGCCGCGTCACCACCCCGGTCCCCACGCAGGCGACGCCGCTCAGCGTCACGGCGATGCCGAGCACTAGGGTGAAGCCCCAATCCGCCTTCAGCGCGTAGACCCAAGTGGCGAGCCCGAGCACAATCATCACCAGGCCCAGCTTGCCGCGCTGGGATACGTAGCGTGTGACCTGCAAGCGGCCGCGTGCGTACGCCAGATATAGCTGATTTTCCGTGAAAAAACGCTGCCCGTCGCCACTGGCGCGGCGCACGAACGAAAGCCATTCCACGTCCGTGATGCCGTCGCTCGCGCGAAACACGAACTCATAGCCGCAAGCCGGGCAGCGCGCTCGATCCTCTGCCGCTTCTTGGCATTGCGGGCACGTCATGCGCCGCCTCGCGCCGCGCGGCGCTGAGCGCGCTTCCTTCCGGCGGCGGCTTCCTGCGCCAACTGAGTCATGTATTCGTCGAAGTCGAGTTGCATGGTGTGCCGCGGTGAAGGCACGTAGCGAGCGAACATTGCCGCGCGCTCGCGTGCCGTGCGTTGCTTTCTTTCGTCTGCCTGCGGCAAGTCGTATTGCCCGCTCAGCTTTTCCGCAATCAACTTGGCCTGCGCCTCGGCGAGCGGCATTACTGCGCCTACCGGCTGCGCCAGCCCCACGAAGTACAAGTCTTCGCGATCTAAAGGGAAAATGCGCAAGTACAAGGGCAAGTCATTGCCCTCGAGCGGGACCACGCCGGGCGGGAAGAACGGGAATTTCACGCGGTAACCGGTCGCGTAAATGATCGCATCCACCTGTTCTTCCGTACCATCACTGAAGTGCACCACTCGCCCCTCACACCGCACCAGCCCGGGTTTTGCGCGCACGTCCCCCGAGCCGAGCCGCGTGAGTAACTCGGAAGACATGGTGGGGTGAGCTTGGTCGATGTGATGCTCGGGTTTGGGTAACCCAAAATCCTCAGGCTGACCCACCGCCAAGCGATACCAGAGCTCCGCCAACGCGCGACGCACGCCCGCGGGTAGGAACGCGGGCAGCAGCGAGGTTTGATCGATGGGCTTACCAAACGCATACTTCGGTAGCACCCACGCGCCACGCCGCGCAGACAGGAACACCTGCTCGGCAACGCCGGGGTGGCCCAGCTCGCAGGCGATATCCATCGCGGAATTGCCCATGCCCACCACGAGCACGCGCTTGCCGCGTAAGGCATGCGGCTCGTCCGGATCGATATACGAGTGCGAGTGCAGCTCGATTCCGCTAAATTCCCCCGGCACACGCGGCTCGGGCCACGCGGGATCCCAGTGATGGCCGTTGGCAACGATCAGCGCGTCGAATTCCGCGGTCTCAGCACCGGAAAGGCTCAGTCGAAACCCCCCCTGCGGGCGCGGCACGGCGCGCTCTACGCTGGTCTCGAAGCGAATGTGTGAATGCAGTCCGAAGGCCTGCGCGTAACTCTCGAAGTAGCGGGCGATCAGCTCATGCCGCGGGTAATCCGGATAATCCCTGGGCATGGGAAAATCCCGAAATTGCATGCGCTCGCGCGAGGTATTAATGTGCAAGGAACGATACGCGCTGCTCAGCCCGTTCTTGTTCCGAAACACCCAGTTGCCACCGACGCGATCCCCCTTTTCGAAACACTGAAAGGGCACGCCAGCATCCAGCAGCGCCTTCGCGACCGCGATGCCGCACGCTCCCGCGCCAATCACGGCGACTCGAGGCGTGGCGCTCATCTGGGCCGGAACGGGCGATGCAAACAGGTCATGTCGCTATGCGCGCTCTTAGCACACGGTTTTTCACGAGCAGCGGCGCGCAGGCGGAAGCCCTACCTAACCCGCATCTGGCGAGAGTTTTGGATAGCGGGCGCGGCCGTCGCGCGGGGGCGCGTAGCTCGCGCTCCCGGCAGCAACGAATTCCGCCATGTAGGTCGCGTGCTGACACGGTCGCGACCGGCCGGGCGCACGGGCATTTCGGTCGGGAAAAACCAGCCTTGGCGCGCCCAGCGTTTGGGGGCAGGCCGCCAAGACTGCTACGCTTAGTGGAGGAATCAGCTCGAATGTCCCGCATCTTGGTGGTCGAAGACTCGGTCAGCATGCGCTCCTTCGTCAGGAACGCGCTCGAGTCGGGTTCTCAGAGCTCAGCGGGCTTGGAGGTGACGGAGGCTTCCAGCGGCTTCGAAGCGCTTCGGCTGCTGCCGCGTGGGCCGTACGACCTCGTGATCACAGACATCAACATGCCCGACATCAATGGCCTAGAGCTGATCCGCTTCATGCGCAAGAGCGAGCTGCACCAAGCGACGCCCATCCTGATTATCTCTACTCAATCATCCGAGCGAGATCGCGCGCGCGGCCTAGCCCTGGGCGCGAACGGGTACTTGCAGAAGCCCTTCACGCCCGACGTATTGCAGGGCGAGGTCTCGCGCCTCCTCTCCAACGAAGTGGCTCACGAAAAGCCGCATGGCTGAGCTATCGGACAAAGCGCGCGAAGAGTTCTTCTCCGAAGCGCAAGAAATTATCGAGACTTTGTCTCGAAATTTGCTGAGCCTCGATCAAAGCATCAAGGCTGGCTCGACGGATCCTTCGTTGATCAACGAAGCGTTCCGCGCCGTTCACACCTTGAAGGGGCTGGCGGGTCTGTTCGGGGCGGTGCGCCTGGGCGCGCTCTCGCATCGTCTGGAAGACGTGCTGGATGACTTGCGCTTGGGCCGCATCGAGCTCGCCCAGGACGTGTTGGATGTACTGTTCGCTGCGGTCGAGGCGTACACGCGCATCCTGCAGGCCGAAAAGGCGAACTCGGACGAGGATTTAGACGTCGATCAGCTGTTCGGCGAGCTGGATCGCATCGGCGCGAGCGCCACGCAGCCCGAGAGCCCGGTTGCCGGTTACGAGCTCGATCCAGGCCTTTTGGCCGTGCTTACGGAATACGAAGAGCACCGCCTGCGGGCCAACATCGATTTACAGATGCAGCTGTATCGGCTGCGCGTGCAGTTCGACTTAGCGACCATCGACAAGGTGCTGGAGGACATGAAAGAGCGTGCCAAACGGCACGGCGAAATCATCACCTACCTGCCCACGGGCGAAGCCACGAGCGCCGACACCATCGAGCTGGATTTGCTCATGGCATCGCGCGACGACTTGGCGACGCTGATTGGCTCGCTCGGCGCCGACAACGTGGTAGTCGAAGAAATACCGCGGCGGGCGCGGCGCTCCGCTGCGGCCAGCGCGGGCCAGGGCACGATGCCGCCGCGCAGCCCGACCGCGCTGGGTCGCGCTGACTCCGTTGGCATGGCTTCCGCAGGCGAGCGCGGAGGGCTCGAGCAAACCGCTTCGTTGCGCTCGCTCACGCAAACGGTCCGCGTCGACATTCGTAAGCTGGACCACTTGATGAACATCGTGGGTGAGCTCGCGATCGTGCGCAGCGCCTTCGGCCGCATCGCAGAGAAGCTGCGTGGTGAAGGGCAAAGGAAGCTTGCCGCCGAGCTGCAGCGCCTGCACCGAAACTTCGACCGCCGCCTGGGCGAGATGCAAGACGGCATTCTCGAGGTGCGCATGGTGCCGCTCGGTCAGGTGTTCGACCGTTTGGCTCGCGTGGTTCGGCAAATCAGCCGTGAAGTAGGCAAAGAGATCCGCCTAGTGATCACCGGCGCGGAGACCGAAATCGACAAGCTCATCGTTGAAGAGCTGAGCGATCCGCTGATGCACATGATTCGCAATGCCATCGATCACGGGATCGAGGTCGGGCAGCGCCGGGTAGAAGTCGGCAAACCGCTGGCTGGGACCATTGCGTTGAATGCCTTTCAAAAAGGCAATCACGTCATGATCGAGGTCGAGGACGACGGCCGCGGCATCGATTTGCAAGGCTTGATGGACAAGGCCATCAGCCTCGGCAAGCTCTCGCGCTCCGAGGCCGAAGAGCTGAGCCGCGACGAGACGCTAGCGCTGATCTTCTTGCCTGGCCTTTCCACGCGGGAGTCCGCGGACGATGTCAGCGGTCGCGGTGTGGGGATGGATATCGTCAAGACGAACATCTCCAAGCTCGGCGGTGTAATCGACGTGCACAGCGAGACCGGCATCGGCACCAAGATGACGATTACGCTGCCGATCACGCTCGCGATCGTCAGCGCGCTCTTGGTTCAAGCCGGCAAGCACACGCTCGCCATTCCGCTGTCCTCGGTGTCCGAAGCCATCGCCTTCGAAGAGGCGGGCGTGCGCTTGGTGGATAGCCGAGAGGTCATCACGTTGCGTGGCCAAACCCTGCCCCTGTGCCGCTTGGACCGCCTGATGAACCTAGAGAGCGCGGCGGATTCCGCGCCTCGACGGCGCTTCGTGGTCGTTGCTGCGCTCGGGCAACGGCGTCTCGGGCTGGTCGTGGATTTTCTGTACGGGCAAGAAGACATCGTGATCAAGCCGCTCGGCAAATCGCTGAATTCCGTGCGTGGCTTTGCGGGCGCGACTGAGCTTGGCGATCAGCGCGTCGGCTTGGTGCTGGACGCAGCAGGCTTAATCGAAGAAGTTTTGGCGGGCGTGGAAGCGCCGCGGGCGTTGGAGCGTGCCAATGGCTAACCTGACGCAATCCACCGCCTCACGCATGGCTCGGCGAGTGGGGGATCGCGGCCCCGTGCGTGAGTTCCTGATGTTCTCGCTGGCCGGCGAGCTGTACGGCGTCGAGCTCACGCGCATCAAGGAAATCTTGAGCCCGCCGCCCATCACCATGGTGCCGCGCGCGCCGCGCGAAGTGATCGGCATCTGCAGCGTGCGCGGGCTACTCGTCACGGTGATGGATTTGCGTCGTAAGTTGAGCTTGGTTGAGCGCCCGCTCACTCGTCGCGCTCGCATCCTGCTGGGTGAGGCGGAGTCCGGTGAAGTGATCGGCCTACTCGTGGATGAGGTACGTCATGTCGTGCGCTTGGCTAGCGCCGAAATCGAACCGGCCGCCATCGCCCTGGGCGGTGATGTTTCCGAGTTCGTGCTCGGCATCGGGCGGCCTGGCGGGGAATTTTTGATCTTGCTCGATCTGCTGTCGATCGTGTCCGGCTAGTCATGTCCAAGGAATTTCGAGGAGCGCAGGCGATGGCACTCAGTAAACAAGAACGATCCGATCCCCGAAAGAGTCTGGTCGGCTTCGTGGTTGGTGACATCGCCTACGCCGTGCCCATCGCGGCGGTGCGGGAGATCGTGAACCCGGTGCAACTCGCCGAGCTGCCGCACGCGCCCCCCGCCATTGCCGGCGTGGCCGATCACCGCGGGGAAATCGTGCCCATCATCGATTTGCGCGTGCGCTTTGGCCTCGCTCCGTTCAGCGATCCGCGAAAGAGCAAATGGATCCTGATCGAGGTCGAGGGGCGCGCCGTTGGCCTCGCGGTCGATCGCGTGACCGAGGTTTTCGGCAAGACGGGCGCCGAGATCAAGCCCCCGCCGCAGCTCGGCGGCGGCGATGATCTGCGCGGAATTTCCGGTGTCACCACGCACGACGGCATGCTCACGTTCGTGCTGGAGGTGAGCCAATTCGAGGTGCTCACCCGTCAGTTGGCGGAGAGCAACGTGCGCGCTTCAATGGGGTCAATGCGATGAGCTCGCAAGAGCTGGCCGCCGCGTTCGCGTCCGACGATCCCGAATCACGTCGGCGAGCGGTGGAGTTCTTGCGTGAGCCCGGCTCGGATCTAGACTTGGCGGCGCGCTACTTGCTCGGCGCTCTGGGTGATGGCGACTGGCGCGTGCGCAAGCAGGCGGTGGACGTGGTGCGTTCGCTGGCTCCGGCGAAAGAGCTGTTGACCGGCCTCATCAAGACGTTCGAGCCCGGGGACAACGTGGGGCTGCGCAACGCGGCCGTCGAGGCCCTGGGTGCGTTCGGCGAGCCGGCGGTTGAAGCCCTCGCGCAGAAGGTCGGCTCGCTGGACGCGGACGGCAAGAAGCTGGCCGCCGAAGCGCTCGCCCGTACGCTTCTGCCATCCGCGCTGGTTGTCTTGCGCCCGCTCCTGCTCGTGCGCGATCCGAATGTTCGGGCCGCCGCCCTGGACGCGGTCGCGGCGCTGGGGGCCTCCGGGTCAGCTGCGAGCGAGGCCTTCGAGATCTTGAGCGGCTTCTTGAAGCGCCCCGACGAAGCCGCATTCGTGCGCCTTTCCGCGTTGGACGGCATCAACCGCCTCGGCTCGCTGCTGCCGTGGAGCGTGATCGACTCGCTGCTCAGCGATCCGGTGCTGGAACGCTCCGCGTTTTCCGCGGCCGGTCGCTGCTCGCATCCTGAAGCTTGGCCTGCGCTGCTCGCGGCTTTCGAGCGGGCTCGCGGCGGCGGCGTATCCGCCGTGCTTTCCGCGTTGGTCGAGTACTCGCGTGCTTTTGCGCAAAATCAGCTGCTGCTGCGGGCACACCCGGCGTCGCCCGCGCTGGTCGCCCGCTTGCTCGAGCTGGCAGCCGCGCAGAACGAGGATCTCGCGTCGCGCAAGGCCGCGCTGATTGTTGCCGGCGCACTCGGCCTGCAACAGATCGCGCCCATCGCCGCAGAGGCCTTGTCTGATGCGCGGCTGCTGGCGGACGCGGACGAATCGCTGAGCCTGCTCGGCGCAAAGGCGGTTCCTGCGTTGCTCGAGCGCGCGGCGCACGCGGATCCGGACACGCGCGCTGCATGCATCGAGATCGTCACCGGGCTCGCCGACCAAAGCGCCGCTCCGTTGGCCGTGGCCACGATTCGAAAGTGGATGGAATCCGGCACGGCCGTGGTGGTGCGCGCCGGGCTCGGCGCGATCACAATTTGGGGTGATGAATCGTGTTTCGCGACCGTTAGTGCCTGGCTAGGCAATGAAGAAGCGGCCAGTGCCGCAGAAACCGCGCTGGCCGCGCTCGCCCAACGCTACCCCGTAGCCGCACGCGCGTTGGCCCGCCGCGCGCGCGCTGAAGGCGCTGAAGCGCACGCAGCGGCGGTGATCCAAACTGCGCTGCAGGCACCGCTTCGTGACAGCGTGGCAGACGACGTGGCTTACCTCTCGCTCTTGCTGTCCAACCCGGCGAAAGCCGTGCGCCGCGCAGCTCTTTCCGGGCTCGGCAACGCGGGCAGTGAAATCGGCGCGCACGCCGCCGCCTTTGCCCTCACTGATGAAGAACCAGAGGTTCGCCACG
>JBDTYJ010000048.1:0-22342 GCA_040005755.1 Pseudomonadota bacterium | reverse complement strand
GCTTCGCATCGAATCATCTCCTGGCCTCCGTCGCTGAATTGCGACGGCGAGCACGCATTAGGTGAGGCCTGCGAAACTGCAACGCGCGTGCCATTCGCTCGTTCCATGACCTGTGTGTCCTTTCCGGCGAGAAAACAGGTTCTTTTGCGTTTCATCCGATCCGTGAACGGGGTTCGCCGCGTCCCCTCGGGCGTGCCGTTCGGGTAGCAACTTGCACCGTGACGCGCCGCCGCGTGGCCGGCGGCCACGATGAGGCGAGGTCAGCGGGTGAGGCCGGCTTGCCGGTTGTCGCCTTCGTAATCCGCGCGGTTGGACATCAACCCACCTCCGGCGCAAGCGTGGGTAAGTCGGGCATGCGCAGCCGTTGCCGCCGAGCTCGAGCCGATGCACTGCCTGCGCCTGACCCGTGTGCACGCCCGAAACGAATGGCGCACACCGGAGGGTGACGCGCGACCGACCGAAACAGACATGTCAGGAGCGCAGGGGGGCAAGCGCACCAAACTTGCGGGGCCATTGCAATTGGGCTTGCTGCATTTGGGAACGCGGCAGATGGTAAGCACAGTCCGGAACCTCGCCGAATGCACTGGCCACGTCGCTCCCTCCTCGCCCTCGCTCTTGTTATGTCAGCGCCAGCTGCCTGGGCGACGCCGGGCTTGGATGAGCTCAGCGAGCAACTGAAAAACGGTGCGGATTTTCGCATCAAGGTCTCGGCCGCGCTTCACTTGGGCAAATCCCTGTCGGGGGACGCCGTGGCCCCGCTAGTTGCCGCGTTGAATGATGCGAACGCCTCGGTCCGCGCTGCGGCGGCTGCCGCTTTGAGGAACTTGGGCGAGGTGAGCGCGCTCGGCGCGTTGAGGCTTCACCGCAACGATAAATCCGAGGCAGTGCGCGCGCAAATCAGCGCGGCCATCAGCTCGCTCGAGGCAGAGCGCACTACGGGGCCGACGCCCAAGCTGCTGGTGAAAATCGGCTTCATGAAGAACGGTTCGGGCATCAAGTCACAGAAGATGGAGTCGGAGCTGGCTGACTCTTCGCGGCGCAAGCTGAGCGAGCTGCCGGGTGTGAAGGTGCTTGCGCTCGCGGACGAGAATCTCGAGCGACCCAGCAAACTGCCGATGGTGATGGTCACGGGCAAAATTCAGGAGCTCCGGGCATCCCATGAGGGCCGATCCATCGTTTATTCGGCGATCGTCGAGTACGTACTCCACACCATGCCCGAGCAATCCATCGCGGCGAAGGTTTCCGGGCACGCGAGCGCCACCGCCAGCGAGCAAGAAGCCACGGACTCAGTGAGGCTCGCCGAGCTCCGCCACTCGGTGCTGGAGGCGGCGATTGCGAGCGCAGTGCGGCGCGCCCCCCCTGCGCTCGTGGCTGCTGCGCGGCTCTGAGAGCCGTCGGCACTTGTGCCGCGCGCGGCGTGATTGTACGCGGCTCGCCGTGAATTCGCCCCGTTCGCCCAGCGTGCTCTTCGTCTCGAAGCCGATTGCTCCGCCATTTCACGACGGTAGCAAATGCCTCGTGCGAGACGTGGCTCGCCACTTGACGCGCATCGATCCGATCGTGCTCGCCACCCCAGGCGCGCCGGCTTTGCTCGCTGCTAGCGGAGCGCGCGCCGTGCGTTCGGTCGCAGCGTACGGCACGCCTGGCGGGTTCACGCCGGCGTTTTCGGCCAATCTGCGCGCAGCGGCTTGGGTGCTGCTCGGCTCGCGCGCCAGCGTGTGGCATTTCGTGTTTGCGCCAAACGCGCGCACTAGCCGCGCGGGGAGCGTGCTCAAGCGCGCGCGGCGGGTGCCTGTGGTGCAAACGGTGGCTTCGCCGCCGCGCAGCTTTGCCGATCCGCAATCGCTCTTCTTCGGGGATGTGCTGGTCGCGCAGAGCGCGTGGACGCGCGCGCAGATCGAGAGCAGCTTCGAAGGGTCCGGTTTGCGCGCGCCGCCGATCGCCGTCATTGCGCCGCCGGTGCCCGATCTCGACGCGCCCAGCACGGCGGATGTAAACAGCGTGCGCCGTGAGTTGAACCTCAGCCCGCAGCAGCGCTACGTGATCTACCCGGGCGACCTCGAAACGAGCTCCGGTGCGGAAGCCACTGCTGCGCTGGCGCAGCGCCTGGCGGCGTTGTTGCCCGATGTGGTCACTGTGTTCGCTTACCGGCGCAAAACACCGGCCGCCGACGCGGTTGCGGCGCGGCTGCGCGCTAGCTTGCCGCCGGCGCACACGCGCTTCGTCGAGAACGCACCGAACATTTTGGCGCTCTTGGCGGGCGCGGGCGCGGTGCTCTTCCCGGTCGATGATTTGTGGGGCAAGGTCGATTTGCCGATTGTGCTCTTGGAGGCCATGCAGCTGGGCGTGCCGGTACTGGCCCTCGACCAAGGCCCACTTTGTGACCTGAGCGGAGTGGTCAAAGTGCCGGACTTAGCTGTGCAGAGCTGGCTGGCCGCGGTTTCGAGCGTGCTTGGCGATGACGCGCGCGCGGCGCACGTTGCGGCGGAACAGCGTGCGGCATTGGACGACCGCCACCGCGCGGCCAGCGTGGCGCGTGCGTACGAGGATTTGTACCTCGGGCTCGTACGCTAAGCGCACAGCGCGCGGCGCAAGGTGACGTACTCCTCGCTCGCGTAAAAATGGAACAGAGCGGCGAAGCGCACCGCCAAATCGGCGCGCATGGCGAGGTCGCGCTCGTCTTCACCCAGCAGCACGGATACGAGGTCGCGCTCGGTCATCGCGTCTAGCAGCGCGCGCGTATCCGGCCGAACGAGGAGCAGCGCGCGCAGGCTGGCTCGCAAATCCCCGCACAGGAGTAGCCCGGCGCGGTCTGCGCTCATTTGCATCAGCCGATGGGCCTCGAGCAGGTTCTCATTGACGTGGGAGAGAGCGCTGGGCGCTCCATTAGCCGGTGGCTTGCGGCGGCCGCGCTCGAAGCGGACCAAGGCTTCGAGGCCTTTGCGCAGCGCGGGCTCTGGGATCTTTTCCAGGAAACGGGTGACGGAGGGCCCGAGTGGAATGCCCTGCGCGAGTGGCAAGAGCGTGAGCACGAGCTCGACCCCGCCCTTGGTATGCGCGAACGCGCCCGCCCAAATCTCGTGCGAGGTGAGCCGTGCTTGCCCCAGCTTGAGGTGCAATGCCTCGGCACCGATCGCGAAAAATAGCTCCGCCTCACTCATGAAAAAGGGCGAACGTACATCCAGATGCTCTTTTCCGAGCAGCAGGTACGGCGCAAGCGCGTCGTAGCCGCGGAGGCCGATCGACTTTTTGCCGCGCGAAACGTAGGCGTGCAGCGCGGGCAAGGAGAACGCGAGGCGCGCGGCGTCCAACGCGCGGCGCGCGGCGGGGTGCTGCTCGGTGTCGAGCGCCTCACAGTAATCACTGAGCGCGCCGTGATCCGGGGCGGGGCTGTGCGCGATCAGCTTCTGCACGCCCGCTACTAGCGAGCCTTGACCGCGCGAAAGCGGGTGGCTCAACGTTTCTTCGATCACCTCCCGGCTCAAGGCGTTCGACACTGCACGTGGAGGCAGCGCGTGGGCGCGCAAGCCGCCTTCACCCAACACCTCGCGTAACGCGAGAAAGCGCTCGTCCGCGCCGGATTTGATGCGCGCTTCAACGGCGAAGCGCGCCAACCGCAGCTCATCACGCGCGTTGGCTTCCTCTGCGCTGGGCGCTTCATGCACACGGCGTTGCAGCGCGAGCGCAAAGGCATTAGCACCGGCGTCAATCAAGCTGCGCACGAGCGCGCGCCCGGCCTGCTCCGAAAAGCCCCAACTGGCCCAGAGCTCGGCTAAAGCCTCCGGCGTCAGGCGCCCGTCCGATAGCGCTCGGGTGAGCTCGGCTGGCTCGAGAGTGAGCGGCTGGGTTCTGTCGCTCTGCTCCACGAGGGCGAGCCAACGCGCCAAGCGCGCGCGTTGGCTACCGTGAGCGATAGCCGCCTGCAGCAGCGTTAAACTGCGCTCCGCTTCTTCGCGGCCGGTAGCGCGAGTCAGCCAGAGCCGACGTGCAGCCTCGAGCAACCGTGCTTTGCCTGGCGCGAGCGAGAGCAAGAAGACGGCGTCACGCGCGGCTTGCGCGTCGGCACGCCGACTGAGGAAGAGCGCGTCATCCAGCGCGAGCTCGACTTGGTCGCCTTCGGCGCGCACGCGCAGCTTGCTCTCGAGCAGCGCTGTGTACGTGACATCACCCACTCGGGACCACGCGACAATGGCTGCGCGCCGCTCAGTCACGAACAATTGCGGTCGCGTTTCGGTGGGACCGACCAGCTGCGATGTCAGCGTGACGGCGTTGGCGCCGCGCAGCCAGCACACGAGTACCTCACCCGGCTCTAGCTCACGCGCGAGCCACGCCAACCCGAGCTCGTCCGGCTCATGCACGAACCGCGAACGCTTCACCATCAGCGCCGGCTCGCGTGCCGCCGAGGTGAGCCGCGCCAAGGCCAACAACCGTTCCACCGCGCTGCGCCGCCCGGCAGGAATGATCAGCGCCTCTTGCCCGAAGCACAGACGATCCCGAATTCGCCCGGACACCAGACGCACGTCCGCGCGCGTGAGTAAATCGACCGAAAGGCCGTGGAAGCGGTCGCGCGCTGCAACCAGCCATAGCCCGCTGGCGGTGAGCAGCAGCGTGGCCGGCGAGTGCGAGCCGTCGCTGAGCGGAATGCCGGAGCCGAGGCGCACGCTTCCGACAACCTTGCCTAGGCCGCGTTCCTCCGTAAATTCCAGGGCGTTATTGGTCATCGCGTTCGCGACTCTCGGGGCTCATGCTACACCTCCCGGCCTAGCCATGGCGCCCCGCAACAACACTTCTTCCGAGCTTCGTAGTGCGTTTTTGAATTTCTTTGGTCGCAACGGCCACGAGGTTTGCCCGAGCGGCCCGGTCATTCCCGCTAACGATCCAACGCTGATGTTTGCCAACGCAGGCATGGTGCAGTTCAAGGATCTGTTCTTGGGCGTGGAAAAGCGCGCCTACAAGCGTGCCACGACCAGCCAAAAGTGCATCCGCATCAGCGGCAAGCACAATGACCTCGAAGCCGTGGGCCCCTCGCCCCGCCACCACACTTTTTTCGAGATGCTCGGCAATTTCAGCTTCGGCGATTACTTCAAGGAAGAAGCCATCGTCTTCGCGTGGGATTTTTTGACCAAGGAGCTCGAGCTCCCGACGGACCGGCTGATCTTTACCTACTTCAAGGGTCAGAACGGCGTTCCAGAAGATACCTTTGCGCGCGACCTGTGGCGCAAATTGACCGGTTTCGGGCCGGACCGCGTACTGGGCCTCGGCGACGACAATTTTTGGCAAGCGGGCGACACCGGCCCGTGCGGTCCTTCCAGCGAAATCTTTTTCTGCAACGGCCCGAACGTGGACGTAAACACGTTCGGCCAGGAGCAAACGGTCGAAGGCTATGGCTGGATGGAGATCTGGAACCTGGTTTTCATGCAGTTCGAGCGCAGTGTTGCCGGCGGCACGCTGGAGGCGCTGCCAGCGCCCAGCATCGACACGGGCGCGGGGCTCGAGCGCTTGGCTTGCGTGACGCAGGGCAAGACCAGCAACTACGACACGGATTTACTGCGCTCGCTTGTCGATCGCGCGAGCGAGCTGTCCGGCAAGCCGTACCGCGGCAGCATGGAAAAAGACGACGTGTCCATGCGCGTGATCGCGGACCACGCGCGCACCACCGCGTTCCTGATTGCGGAAGGCGTCATGCCGGACCGCACGGGTCGTGAATACGTGCTGCGTCGCGTGATGCGCCGTGCCATTCGCCACGGTCACCGTTTGGGCATCGGCAGGCCTTTCCTGCACGAAGTCGCGATGCGCGTCGTGGACGTCATGGGTGAGCAATATCCAGACTTGCGGGAGCGCCGTGATCACATCGCCTCCGTCGCCGAGGGTGAGGAAATTCGCTTTCGCCAGACCATCGAGCGCGGGCTCTCACTGTTGGAAGAGCGCTTCGACATCATGGGCGCTGAGGGCAAGACCACGCTCGCAGGCGGCGATGCGTTCAAACTGTATGACACGTACGGCTTTCCGCTCGACCTAACGAACGTGATCTGCAGTGAGCGCGGCTTTGCAGTCGACGAGCAAGGCTATGACGATGCGCTCGCCGTTGCGCGTGAGCGCTCCGAGTTCAAGAACGACCAAACTGCGGTCGAAGGCGTGTATCGCGAAGCACTGGCCGCAGTGCCGGGCGGCGCGGTGCGCTTCACCGGCTATGAAAAAGACCGCGATCAGGGCACCTTGCTCGCCATCGTGAAGAATGGCGCGCTCGTCACAGAGGCCAGCGCGGGCGACAGCGTGGAGCTAATCAGCGATCGGACGCCGTTCTACGGGGAGTCCGGCGGCCAGGTCGGCGACCACGGCGCTATCCAAACCGCGACCGCAAAGGTCGTCATCGAGGAGAGCCATAAACCCATCAACGGCCTAACCGCGCATCGAGGCCGCATCGAATCCGGTTCGATCCGCGTCGGTGAAACGCTGGATCTGATCGTGGACAGCGCGCGCCGGGATCGCACACGCCGCAATCACTCGGCCACGCACCTACTGCACTGGGCACTGCGCACCGTGCTTGGCTCACACGCGCAGCAGAAGGGCTCGTTGGTTGGCCCGGAACGCCTGCGCTTCGACTTCACCAGTCCGCGCGCGCTCAGCCCAGAAGAAATCCAAAAGGTGGAAGATCTGGTCAATCAGCGCACCCTCGCCAATCACACGGTGCGCACTGAAATCCTGAATATGGATGAGGCGCGCTCGCGCGGCGCGATGATGATCTTCGAGGAGAAGTATGGGGACGTCGTGCGCATGCTGAGCATGGGCGAGTCCACCGAGTTGTGCGGCGGCACCCACGCGCGTGCCACCGGCGACATCGGTCTGTTCAAAATCGTGAGCGAACAAGGCGTGTCCGCCGGTGTCCGCCGTATCATCGCAGTAACTGGCGATGGAGCGCTCGCCTATCTACGTGAAGTAGAAGCGAATTTTTCCAAAATTGTGACTCTGGCCAAGGCCACGCCGGCGAACGTGGCGGACAAAGTCGAGAAGCTGCTGCTGCACGAGCGAGCGCTTGAAAGACAAATCGACGAGCTCCAGCGCAAGCTCGCCACCGGCGGGGGCGGCGGTGGAATGGACGCATTGTTGGCGAAAGCGCGCGACATCGCTGGCGTCAAAGTACTGGGGGTGCGCACTGAAGTGACGGATCGCGCTGCGCTCCGCGAACTCGCCGAACAACTGCGCGACAAACTCGGGCAAAGCGTAGTGCTCGTTGGATCCATTGCCGACGGCAAGGCCCAGCTCGTGCTCACGGTTGCGAAGACCGTCACGGATAGGTTCAAGGCCGGTGAACTGATCAAGCCTTCGGCTCAGCTAGTTGGCGGCTCGGGCGGTGGGCGGCCGGACATGGCGCAGGCCGGTGGTACCGAGGTCGCGAAGTTGGATGAGGCGATCGAAGCGATTTACGCGAGCGTTGGCTGAGCCGGGTTGACGACGCGTTGGATTGTTCGGGGGGCGCGCCTCGCGCGGGCTCGGATGCGCCAAGTTGGGGTCGCGTGCTCGCGTACGCGACGTTGCCGGGTTCGCACGGCGCTGTTTTTCACGAAATCGAGGGTGGAACACCAACCTTGATTTCGGTTGTGCGAATAGGCCGTCGCGCTCGGGCTGCAGGATGCGCTCGGTCGGCTCGCGCGCTGTGCGCTCGCTAGAAACCCCAGAAAACCGGCTCGGGATCGAGCTTTACGCCGAAGCGGTCCCGCACGGCACGTTGCACGCGTTGGGCTAGGCGAGCGATGTCTGCGGCGCGAGCGCCTTCGTGGGCGACGAGCGCGAGGGCGTGCTTCGTTGATAGGCCGACTGCGCCGTCGCGGCTGCCGCGCGGGAAGCCGGCGTGTTCGATGAGCCAACCGGCAGAGAGCTTCACCTGGCCGTTGGCTTGCGGGAAGGTGGGGATGTCGCCTTCGCCGTGGGCGCGCTCGCTGAAGGTACGGAAGTCAGCCCCGGAGAGCACGGGGTTTACGAAGAATGAGCCGCAGCTGCGGCTGTTGGGGTCGTTCGCATCGACGACCATGGATTTGCTGCGGCGCAGCGCGATCACGGTCTCGCGCACCTGCGCCAGTGAGGGCGGGGTGCCCAGGGACGCGAACGTGCGTTCGAGCTCCGCGTAACGGATTGCCGGTGCGCCGTTCGCCAGCAGGCGGAAGCTGACCTGGGTCACGATGAAACGACCGGGTTCGACGGATTTGAAGAAGCTGTCGCGGTAAGCGAAGCGGCACTCTGCTGCGCTGAAGGTGCGCTGCGTACGGGTGACGCGGTCGATGGTGACGACGTGGCTGATGGTTTCGCTCACGTCCTGCCCGTAGGCGCCCACGTTTTGAATCGGTGTCGCGCCGACTCGGCCCGGAATGCCGCTCAGGCACTCTAGGCCTTGGTAATTGCGGTCGACCATCGCGGCGACGAAGTCGTCCCAGGGCTCGCCGGCTGCGGCCTGCACGAGGGCTGCGTTGTCTTGGCCATTCGCTTCGCGGGTGTGGAGCGACGGCTGCACGGGATCGACCGACAGGCCACGCAGGCCCATCTCGATCACTAGGCCGTTGAAACCCGCGTCCGCGACCACGATGTTACTGCCGCCGCCGAGCACGCGCACGTCGAGCTCGTGCTCACTTGCCCAGTGCAGCGCCGCGAGCAGCTCGGCTTCGCTTTCCACTCGTGCGAAGTGCGCGGCCTTGCCGCCCAGGCCGAGCGTGGTGCGAGTAGCTAGTTCGACATTGGCTTCGAAGGGGGGCACCCAATCAAACACTAACCCGCGCTCAGCGTTGGTGCGGCTTTTTCTTGCGCACGCTTGCGGTCTTGGCGAGCCCCGGTTTGGGTCCGGAGTCGGGCTCGACCACGCCGGATTGTGAGCGCCCGCGCTCGGCCAGGAAGCGACGGGCATCGGCGCTCATCGTGACTTCAGCCAGGGGCAGGCTGGCGAGCGCGTCGGCGAGGGCGACCGAGCGCTCGACCGCGGTGGCATTCAAGTTGAGCAGCACGAGGCGCGTGCCCAGGACCGTGCACAAGCCACCGGCGAACGGGACCTTGTTCGATGGCTTGCTGCGAAAAGACCGCGTGCGGACCTCGAGCCCGGTTCGGGCTGCGATGCCCAAGAGCTCGTCGAACAGTCGTCCCGGGTCCACTAAAGGGCATTTTACTCGCAAAGCGGCGCGTCGCTGAAGGTACTTATGGAAACGCCGCAAATACGGTGCTTTCGCCGACCCGGGCCGGCGTGCTATCTGACGATTGTGGAAGGTGACCTGCCGACGGCGGGAGCGAATGTGCGCTTCCCCGGAGGCACCTTCAGGCAGTGAGAACGCAAGTTCTCTCCCAAACGAAAGAAATGGTTACAGAATGACGTTCACGGAAGCCGCGGCGCAGGTTTTGCGCCTCGTGGGGAAACCTCTCCATTATAAAGAGATCACTGACGTAGCGATTGAGAAGAATCTGCTCAGTCACGTTGGCAAGAGCCCCGAAGTCACGATGGGCGCGCGCCTCGCGGCCCTAGTCAAGAAGGGCGACAAAGAGAATCCGCTGGTGCGCATCAAGCCCGGCGTGTTCGCGCTCCGCGAATGGGACCCGGCGATGATCGAAAAGGGGCTGGCCGATCGCACGCCCGCGCTCGAGCGCTTGGCGGCGCAAGGCTTCTCGGGTGAGCCCGAGGTGGACACGGCAGACGAAGCGCCGTCAGAGGCCGCAAGCTCGCCGCACGCCTCGCACGTTACCTTCGACGATGAAGAGGGCAGCGCTGCTCCGGACGAGGGTGAGCGTTCGCGCGCCGAGCTCGCCGCGCACGCGACCGAGCTGTTCGCGTCCGAAGACGACGACGATGAGCCAATCTTCGGCGGCCCGTCGGATACGGCGGCGCAACCCGACGCTGCTGCGAAAGCCGCGCTGGACGACCCGAATGGATCGCGCCGTCGCCGTCGCCGCCGTGGCCGCGGTCGCCCGGGTGATGAGCGCGGTGGCGACGATTTGCCGTCGTATACCGTGTCTGACGCGCCCGCGGTGTTGTCGCCCGAGCTCGCGCAAGAGCTGGAAGCGCGCGGCGCTGCCGAGCCACGCCCGGAGCGTCAGCGGGTGGAGCGCGGTCCGGATCGCAGCGCTGAGCGGGACCGCGGCAGCGACCGCGGCGCAGAGCGTGACCGCGGCGCAGAGCGTGACCGTGGCGCAGAGCGTGACCGCGGCGCGGAGCGCGGTGCGGATCGCGATCGCGGCCCGCGTCGAGACGACCGGAGCGCCCCGCGGGACGACCGCGCGCGCACGGAGCGCGACACGCCGATGGACGACTTGATCGGCAAAGACTTGGCGGACGCCGTCGAATCGCTGCTTCTCGGTTTCGATCGCAGCCGTGGTCCGGTGGCCGCACAAACGCTCACGGAGGCGGCCCAACGTCGCGGTCGTCTTGCCGCTGACCAAGCGGCCACGCAGGGCTTGCTGCTCGCTGCAGCGCGCGCGGACAACACGCGCGCTGTAGGTCGTGGGCAACGCGCGCGCTTCCGTATCTCTGGCAACCGCATCGGCTTGACCGAGTGGCAGCTGGATGGCGAACTCTTGCGCCTGGAGCGCGATTTGCTGCAAACGGCGGAGCGTTACCGTGAGGTGCTGCGCCGCAGCTTCGCGCGCTCGCTTCAGGATTTGTCGCATCGCGGCCTCGGTGAGCTGCTCACTTTGGTGCTGGAACGCATGGGTTTCTCGGAGCTGACGCAGGTGCGGCGGCCCGGGTTGCACGGCGCGGAGCTGCACCTGTCCGGTAAAGCGCGTGGTCCTTCTGGCGATGTGCGCACCGCGGTGGTGTTGCGCCGCGACGGCCGTGAGGTGGGTCGTGAGCGCGTGACCGAGCTGCGCGGCGCGCTGCATCACTACGGTCCGGCTCTCGCAGGGCTGGTCATCACCACCGGTCAAGTGCTGAGCGGCGCGCGGGAAGAGGCGGCCGCCCCTGGTGCCAGCCCGGTATCCGTGATCGACGGGGCGGGCTTGGCCAAGCTCTGTGAAGAGTTTCAAATCGGGATCGTTGCGACGCAGCTCACGCTCCCGCACCCCGACCTCGATTTGCTGGACGCCCTGCGTGGCTAAAGCATGGTTGGTTCCGGCGCTGTTCGCCCTCGGGTGCGCCGCGCCGCCGCCGGCTTCGCAGTTCCCGAGCGCGCAAGCGGCGCTGGACCGCATGCGCGCCACGACTTCATGTAGTCGGGCTCTGACCAGCGACGCCAAGCTCGATTATTTCGGCCCGCAAGGCCGTCTGCGCGGCAGTCTCTTGTACATCGTTGCTGCGCCGGACAAGCTGCGCTTGGACATCGTGAGCCCGTTTGGCGCAACGGTGTCTACGCTCACCTCTGACGGCAAAACATTCGCGCTCTTCGATCTACGGCAGAAGCAGTTCCTGCACGGGCCCGCCAACGCCTGCAATCTGGCGCGCTTCACGCACGTGCCGATTCCGCCAGCTGCGCTCGTACAGCTGTTGCGTGGTGAAGCACCCGTGCTCGTGCACGAACCGACCGCGGCGACGATTGCCTGGGAGTCCGGTGAATACGTGGTGCGGATTCAGAGCACGCACCAAGCGAGCGAAGAGATTCACTTGCAGCCGCTGAAGGCGGACTACGCGCTCTCGTATGCTGCGCAGCGCGTGCGGCTGACCCAGGTGCGAGTGCTGCAACAAGGAGTGGAGCTATACCGAGCAGAGCTCGTCGGGCACCGACCGGGGAAGATGTCGGGCCCACGCCTCGATCCGGATGGCTTGGATCCGCCCGCTCCGCCCAGCGGTCCGATTTGTCAGGCCGAGGTCCCGGGCCGCTTGCGGCTCGAGGTTCCGGGTGGGGATCAAGACGTGATCTTGGAAAACGTGGATGTTTCGCACAATCCGCCGCTCGATCCCAAAGTGTTCGAGCAGTCGCCCCCCGGCGGAGTGGATGTGCGGTACTCTCCCTGCGCTGACTAGATCGCCCGGTCAGCGTCACGAAGGTGCGACCTTTGCGTAAACCACCAGCCAGCAAGAAGCGTGAGCCCAAGGCGTCTTCTGCCGCTGGCGTCACGCGCGCTGCACCGCCGAGTGTGCGCCCGAGCTCGCCACCCGCCAGCACTCGCGAGGCGCGTAAATTTCGTCCGCCAGCTTCGGAGGCTCGGCCGCGCTTTGCCGGAATTTCGAGCTTCCTGCGCTTGCCGGTGCACGACGACCAAGACACCGTGCCAGCCGTCGACGTGCTCTTGTGTGGCGTGCCGTTCGACGGCGGGACTCGCTTTCGGCCCGGTGCGCGCTTCGGTCCGCGCGCGCTGCGCGAAGCTTCGGCGCTGGCCCGGTCGTTTTCAGCCGCTCTCGGCATCGATGTATACGACGAGCTGCGAGTCGCGGATGGCGGAGACGTCGCCGTGCCTAGCCACGACCCAGCCGCGGCGCTGGCCGCGGTCACCGCGCGCGCCGAGCTGATCACGCGCTCGGGCGCGATCGGCGGTTTCATTGGTGGGGATCAGACGCTGACCCTCGGCGCGCTGCGAGGCATTCAACGAGCCAAGCGCAAGGCGTTCGGCTTTTTGCACATTGACGCGCAGAGCGATAGCTTGGCGGCAGCCTCGAGCGGCGAGCTCGATCATTCGAACGTGATTCGCCATGCCGCTGAAGAGGGCTTGCTTCGCCAAGACTCCACGCTGCAGCTCGGCCTGCGCGGGCCCTATTCATCCGCGGATGATCTCGCTTTCGCGCTCAGCCGCGGCTTCGAGCTCGTGCACATGGACGAGGTGCGTTGGGACCTGCACGCGGTGGTCAGCCAGGTGCGCAAACTAGTGCGAAAAGGCGCGCTATACGTCAGCGTTGATGTGAGCGCGCTCGACCCCGCGCACGCGCCGGGTACTTCTTTTCCAGTGCCGGGCGGCATGAACACCTGGGAACTGCAGCAAATTTTGCGTGCGCTAGTGGGCGCCGAAATCGTCGGGTTCGACGTGGTGGAGATGGCACCCGCGTACGATCCTGCGGGCCTCACGGCCATCGCGGGCCTGGCCATTGTGCACGAGATCCTAGCGGCGCTCGCCGACACGCGCCGCAGCGGCCGCCCCGCGCCTTCCAGCCATCACGCGCCCGGTCGTCGCGGTCGTCGCCTTTCGCCCTAGCGCATCAGGTGAAGTAGCCGCATCGCTTCCGGCTTCACTCACTCGCAAGCACGCTCAGGATTTTAGCTGGTAAGTCCGTGATGATCGCGTCAACGCCGAAGCTGGCTAGTGCTTGGGCGCGGGCAGGGTCGTTCACCGTCCATACGTTGAGCAAAGCGTGTTCGGCGTGTGTGCGCTGGACGCGTTGTGCGGTCACTAAAGTGTGTTGGGGATGCACGGCGTTCGCTCCGAGAGCGGCAAACCCGGGGGCATGCTTGAGGACGTGCTGCTTTTCGTGGACGAGCCAGGCGCGCGGCAGCTCGGGTAGGTGACGGGCCAGCCACCAGACGAAGTAGGGATGAAAGCTCGAGAAAATGAGGTTCGGTCGCGGTGACCCGCGGACCGCTTCGGCAACCCGTGTCAGGAGCAGCGCGCGATTCCTCACATCGGATTTGAGCTCTACGTTTACGCGTTGCTGGCGCTCGTGCGCCCATGCCAGGACATCACTGAGCAACGGCACCCGCTCGCCTGAGCCCACATCGAGGCGCGACAGCTCAGTGCTCGAAATGTCCTCGGCGTGGCGCGTCTCGGCATTGTCGGTCACGCGCGTGAGAGTCGGATCGTGCAGTACGATCACGCGCCCTCCGCCGTCCAAGCGCACGTCGAGCTCGATGCCATCAGCGCCTTCCGTGCGCGCGAGCTCGAAGGCGGCAAAGGTGTTTTCGGGAGCGGCGTGGCGCGCGCCGCGGTGACCAAGCACGAACGGTCGCTGCCCCGGAGGCCGCTGCCACGCGGCCAGCGCTTGTGCCAGGAGACCGGACCTAGCCGGCAAGCTCTTTCGCAATCTCATGCGCAACCAAGCGAGCACGCTCGACTTCGTTCGCGCCGAACGAGATCCCGCCGACCACGGGGTGCCCGCCGCCGCCGTAGCGCGCGCAAATGGCGCTGATATCCGCGTCGAGCTTCTGCCCGGACCAGGGGTTGTAGCCGACCGAGATCTTGGGGCCGCCCTTCAGCACACCAACCAGCACGGAATACATGGACTTAGGATAAAGCGCGTACGTCACGAACTTGCCGACGCTTTCCAGCATGGCCTCGGTCAGGTCGACGAACACGACGCGCCCCTGTACTTCACTCTTTTCGCGCACGCGTTCCACGAAGCGCTCATGCTTTTTGCCGAGCGGCTTGTAGCGCTCACTGACCGCGCTGGAGCCCGCGACTTCATTGACGGACTTCTTCAACAGCTCCGGTACGAACGCGGCGTAAAAGCTGTCGTCCCCGTAGTGCTCGACGACGCTGACTAGGCGCATCAACGGATCATTGCGATCGATGGCTTGCTCCGGGCTGTCGAAGCGCGCCGAATCAATGATGTCGGCGAAGCGCACCAACGGATCGAGCAGCGGATCGGAGAAACCGAACTTTTTCTTGCCGGTGTCCGCGATCAGCTTCGTGCACGAGCTGTACGCCGCATCGAAGAAGAATTGCGGGTTCTGCGAGGCCTGAAAAGCGTCGCGCTCGGTGTTCGACTGAAACGCCGTGCGGTGATGATCGAAATACCAAGTCAGCTTGGGTGAGTCGCTGAAGCGATAGTCCAAAATCGCGTTCTCATCCCCGACCAGCAGCTTTTCACCGGGGTGCTGTTGCGATTGGCCGTAGCCGCAGGCCTTGTATTCGAACTGCGCGGAGGCGAGACCGCGTTCGTGCATCAGCCGTGTAAAGAGCACGGCGCTCGACAGGCCGTCGAAACAATGGCCATGGCTAGCCACCACGAAACGCATGCGCCGTGTTACCACGGAGGCCCCGTACTCTGCCCATATTTGGCGGGAGCCTGACGAAAACCGCGCAACCGGCGGCGCGTGCGCCCGATTTTCGGCGATGTCAGAAGGCGCCGAGCTTTGCCTGCGCGGCAGCTCTTTACCAGGCCGGCTCTCCGATCTCGCGGCCCCGCCAGAGCAACTTTTCTTGCGCGGCGAGCTGCCGCGCGTGCCGGGTGTTGCGATTGTGGGGACGCGCGAAGCCAGCCGCGAGGCGGCCGACTACGCATTCGAACTGGCTCGAGAGCTGGCCGAGGCGGGAATCGCCGTGTTGTCTGGCGGGGCGCAGGGCATCGACACCGCCGCCCATCGTGGCGCGTTGGCCGGCGGGGGCCCGACCGTCGTCGTCGCTCCCGCCGGCTTCGACCGGCCGTTCCCGAGCGAAAATGCCGAACTGTTTCGTGAGGTGGTCAGCAAGGGCGGGGCCTACCTTTCCTTGGTGGAGGCAAGCGTGCCCGCGACTCAGGGCATCTTCTTCACGCGAAACGCGTACTTGGTCGCGCTCGCACACCTGGTGGTGGTGGCCGAATCCCCACTGCGCAGTGGGGCCCGGAACGCGGCGGCACACGCGCGCCGGCTGAACCGCCCGCTGTTCGCGGTGCCGTTCGCCCCCTGGCATGGCAAGGGTCGCGGCTGCCTGGCCGAACTGCAACGGGGCGCGCGCTGCTTGATGGGCGTAAAAGATTTGTTGAAGGAGCTGGCCGCCCAGAACCAGCACGGGGTTCTGTTGTCACGGGGGCCGACGCCTCTGCTGCAGCCCGACCAACAAACCCTAAATTTTTCCGAAACATCGAGCCCTGAGCAGGAGCGCACAGCGTTGCTCGAGGCGGTCCTGGGCGGCGCTGGTTCGGCGGACGAAATCTGCCTCCTTATAGGGCTCCGTGCGGGGCGCGTTTCAGAACTGATCTTGACGCTGCGCCTGGAAGGAGTCTTAGTAACCGACCCCTGTGGACGACTTCAAATTCGTAACAGTCTGAAATAATTAGCCTTTGTTCCGTCCTTCCGGTTGGGAGGGGTTGCGCAAGGGCTCCCGCGTTCGCACTCAGGGTGTCGAAGGGACGTTGAACCCGCCATGGCGAAGACTCTCGTAATCGTGGAATCCCCAGCCAAAGCCAAGACGATCAAGAAGTACTTGGGCGCCGGCTACGAGGTCGTAGCCAGCAAGGGCCACGTCAAAGATTTGCCCAAGAAGATGGGCATCGACGTGAAAAACGGCTTCGAGGAAAGCTACGAGGTCATCGAGACCAAGGCCAAGGTGCTGGAGGAGCTCCGCGCCGAGTGCAAAAAGGCCAATGTTCTCCTGCTCGCTACCGACCCTGATCGCGAGGGCGAGGCGATTGCCTTCCACATTGCGGAGGAGCTAGCGCGCCCGGAGCTCGAGGTCCGGCGCGTGGAGTTCGAGGAAATCACGAAGAAGGGCGTGCAGCGCGGGATCGACTCGCCGCGTGACCTCGATACGAACCTGTACGCTGCGCAGCGCTGCCGGCGCGTTTTGGATCGCATCGTGGGCTACGACGTGTCGGCCCTGGTTTGGTCCAAGCTTGCGTTTGGGCTCAGTGCCGGGCGAGTGCAGTCCGTCGCCCTGCGTTTGATCGTTGAGCGCGAGCGGGAGATTGAGGCGTTCGTACCTGATGAGTACTGGAACGTCGGGGCCGTGCTGAGCGGCAAGGCCAAGCAGAGCTTTCACGCGCGCCTCGCCAAGGCCGGCGGCGAAAAGATCGAAGTCACGAACGGCGAGCAAGCCGCGGCCGTGAAGGCGGATCTGGACAGCGCCAAGTTCAAGGTCAAGGCCGTGACCAAGCGCGAGCAGAAGCGCAACGCGCCCGCGCCGTACACCACGAGCAAGCTGCAGCAGGACGCGACGAGCCACCTGCGCTTTCCGACCAAGCGCACGATGAACATCGCGCAGCGCTTGTACGAGGGCATCGATCTGAAGAAGGACGGCGGTCTCGTCGGCCTGATTACTTACATGCGTACGGACAGCGTGCGCATCAGCCCGGACGCCATTTTAGAGCTGCGCGAGTACATCAAGACCACCTTCGGCGAGAAGCACATGCCCGCGAAGGAGAATGTGTTCAAGTCTCGTAAAGACGCGCAAGAAGCGCACGAGGCGATTCGCCCGACCTCGCTCGAGCACACGCCAGAGTCGGTGCAGAAGCACCTCACGGACGAGCAATACAAGCTGTACAAGCTGATCTGGGATCGCTTCGTGGCGTCGCAGATGTCGCAAGCCGTGTACGACCAAACCGGCGTGGACATCGAAGCCGTTCCCACGCGCTCCGGCGCCGCGCATCAGTCTTTGATGCTGCGCGCGAGCGGCAAGGTGCTCAAATTCTCGGGTTGGCTCGAGCAATACGCGGCCAAGGGCGAACAAGAAGCACCCAAGGAGTTCGCGGGTGAAGATGACGCCAAGGAAGAGAAGAACGCGGCCGCAGAGCGCGCCGCCGCAGCGGACGACGAAGAGGGCCTGCTGCCCGAGCTCAACGAGGCTGAAGCGCTGACCCTCGTCACGCCCCCCGGCGTGCTCGCGGAGCAGAAGTTCACTCAGCCGCCCGCGCGTTTCAACGAAGGCTCGCTGGTGCGTGAGTTGGAGAAGCGCGGCATCGGCCGCCCCAGCACTTACGCCGAAATCATCAGCAAGGTGCAAGCGCGAGACTACGTAGAGAAGCTGCCCGGGGGCCAGATGAAAGCCTCTGACTTAGGCAAGCGCGTAACCGACGGGCTCGTGTCCACGCACCTGGACTTCATGGAGCCGAGCTTCACGGCCAAGATGGAAGAGGATTTGGACGAGGTGCAAGCGGGCCGCTTGGATCGCGTGAAGTTGCTCGACCGCTTCTACGACAGCTTTCGCAAAGTGCTGGATGTCGCCAAGAAGGACAAGCGCTGGGCGCCGGAGCCCGAGCCCACCGAGTACACGTGCGATGACTGCGGCGCGCCGTTGCTCAAACGCTGTGGTAAGAATGGCTTCTTCCTCAGCTGCGAAACGTACCCGAAGTGCAAATTCACCCGGGATTTGTCCAAGGAAAATGGCGAGCCCGCCGTGGACCGCCTGACCGACTACATTTGCGACAAGTGCGAGAAGCCGATGGTCATCAAGACCGGCCGCTATGGCGAGTTCTTGTCCTGCAGCGGTTACCCGGAATGCAAGAACGCCAAGCCCGTGCCGCTCGGTATGCCGTGCCCGAAGTGTGCTGGGGACATCATCGAGATCCGATCGAAGAAGAAGGGCTCGCGCCCGTTCTACGGCTGCGCGAACTATCCGAAGTGTGACTTCAAGGTTTGGCAGAAGCCGGTCAATGAACCGTGCCCGCAGTGTCAGTTCCCGTTCCTGGTGATCGGTGGCGGAGCGAAAAACCCGAAGCTGATGTGCGGCAAGGGTCCCAAAGAGTGTGACTACTCGCGTCCGATTGACGAGCCCGGGCCCGCGGAGCTGGAAGCAGCCGAGGCGGGCGCCGCGCCGGAACCGGAGCCCGCAAAACCGGGTGGCAAGCGGCGTGGCGGTCCAGCTTCGGTCTCGCCGTGAGCGCCGGGCCCGTCGTTACCATCATTGGCGCCGGCCTAGCCGGATCGGAAGCCGCGCTCAGCTTGGCGGAGCGCGGCATTTCCGTACGCCTGCTGGAGCAAAAGCCGCATACGAAGACGCCCGCGCAGGTCAGTGAGAATTTCTGCGAGCTCGTGTGCTCGAACTCGTTCCGCGGCGCTTCTTTGGCGAACGCCGTGGGCTTGCTCAAAGAGGAAATGCGCCGGCTCGGCTCGCACGTGATGCGGGCGGCGGACATGACCACGGTGCCTGCGGGCGGCGCATTAGCGGTGGATCGCGAGCGTTTTTCGGCGGAGGTGACCGCGCGGCTGCGCGCACACCCGCTGATCCAGATTGAGGCGGGCATCGTCGAACGTTTGCCGGATGCGCGACCGTTGATCGTCGCGACCGGGCCGCTCACGGGCGACGCACTGGCGGCGGACATCGCCGCGCGCGTCGGCGCGAGCGCGCTGGCTTATTACGACGCGATTAGCCCCATCGTTAGCGCTGAGTCGATCGACTGGGAGCAGGTGTTCCAAGCGTCGCGCTGGGACAAGGGCGACAGTGATGAGGATCGCACGGCGTACGTGAACTGCCCGCTGAACGAGGAGCAGTACAAAACCTTCGTGAGCGAGGTGCGCGCCGCGCGCAAGGTTGAGCCGCAACCCTTCGAGGAGGTGCGTTACTTTGAAGGCTGTCTGCCGATTGAGGTGATGGCCGAGCGCGGTGACAAGACGCTCGCCTTCGGCCCAATGAAGCCGGTCGGGCTCACCGATCCGAAGACTGGGCGCTGGCCGCATGCGGTAGTGCAGCTGCGCAAAGAAGATGAAGCCGGCACGGCATACAACTTGGTGGGCTTTCAAACGAAGATGGCGTGGGGTGAGCAGGATCGCGTGTTCCGCATGATCCCAGGGCTCGCGAACGCCGAGTTCTATCGCTACGGCGCCGTGCATCGGAATACGTTCTTGAATGCGCCCAAGTTGCTCGACGGCACGATGCAACTCGCGAGCGAGCCGGGCTTGTATTTCGCCGGGCAGATCGCGGGCACCGAAGGCTATGTGGAAGGCGCTGCCGGTGGTCTGCTTTGCGCGCTGTTCGTCGCCGACCGTTTACAAGGTCGGGAACCGGTTCCGCCGCCGCCCACGACAGCGCTGGGCGGTCTGCTCACGCACTTGAAGCGGAACGAGAAGGACTATCAGCCGTCCAATATTACCTTTTCCCACATCAGCCCTTGGGATGGCGTGCGCTTGAAGAAGCGGGAGAAGTACGAGGCCATGGCGCAACGCGCGCTCGGCGATCTAGCGACCTGGCACGCCGCGCGCGCCGTGCTCGTGGCCTGACGGGAACGACGGCGGGCTGGGAGGTGCGTCGCGGGGTCGCGGGCGCCCCCACTTCAAAGCCCGGCTTTCGCTTCGGCTGCGAGTTGGTGCCCCGAGGGTAACCGGCGCACGCGCCAAATCACCCAGCGGAGTGGTATGCGCCCGTCAAGCGGGGCGGTTAAGTGCCGGAAATCCCGAAAGTTTCGCTAAGTTTTGCGGGAGTGTGAAGGCGGTGTTACGTTGCTATTCGGCATTACTGCCACGTCACCCCCAGGAATTTCGCCGTGCTGGCACTCGAGTCCCTCGTTGCGCGGGTACAGAGCTACCATCCGTCAGCTGATCTCGAGTTGATACGGCGGGCCTACCACTTTTCAGAGTGGGCCCACCGGGAACAAACGCGAAAGAGCGGCGAGCCTTATTTCGTGCACCCGGCAAGCGTGGCCGGCATTGCGGCCGAGCTCAAGCTGGATACGGCGAGCGTGTGCGCCGGGCTGCTCCACGACGTGCTGGAAGACACGCACTCCTCCATGAAGGAGATTGAAGCGGACTTCGGCAAAGAGATCGCGACGATTGTCGATGGCGTAACCAAGCTCGGCAAAATCAATTTTATCTCGCGCGAGGACCGGCAGGCGGAGAGCTTCCGCAAGATGGTCGTGGCGATGGCGCAGGACATTCGCGTTCTGCTGATCAAGCTGTGCGATCGCCTGGACAACATGCGCACCTTGGATCACATGAAGCCCGAGGCGCAGGAACGCATCGCTCGGGAGACCATGGATATTTATGCGCCCTTGGCGGGGCGCTTGGGGATGCAGCGCATCAAGAGCGAGCTGGAGGACCTCTCGTTTCGCTTCTTGGATCCGGAAAACTTCCGGATTTTGTCAGGGAAGCTGAACAAGACCCAAAAAGAGCGCGATCACTACATCGAGACCGTATGCCGCACGATTACCGCGCGTTTGGCGGAGCAGGGTTTTGCCAGCGACGCTTCGGGGCGCGCCAAGCACGTGCTGAGCATTCATCGCAAGATGAAGGAGCAGCAGTGTGAGTTCGAGCAGGTGTTCGACACGGTGGCGTTTCGCATTTGCGTGGAATCCGTAGCGGACTGTTACGCGGCGCTGGGCGTGATGCACTCCAAGTGGACGCCGATTCCGGGGCGCTTCAAGGATTACGTCGCGCTGCCGAAACCGAACATGTACCAGTCACTGCACACCACGGTGATCGGGCCAGGGCGGCAACGCATCGAGATTCAGATCCGCACGCATGAGATGCATCGCGTCGCAGAGCACGGTATTGCGGCGCATTGGAAGTACAAGGAGCGCGTTTCCGGAGGGGTGGATCCGAAGGATGCCGAGCGCTTCGGCTGGCTGCGCGAGCTCGCGGATTTCCAACGGAACCTCAAGGACCCGGTGGAGTTCTTGGAGAGCGTGAAGATCGATCTGTTCCCGGACGAGGTCTACATCTTCACTCCTAAGGGTGATTTGCGGGTTTTGCCGCGCGGCGCAACGCCCATCGACTTTGCGTACGCGATTCACTCCGAGGTGGGCGAGCACTGTTCTGGCGCGCGCGCAAACGGGCAAATTGTACCGCTGCGCTACAAGCTCAAGAGCGGGGACGTGATCGAGATCATGACCTCGCCGAACCAGCAGCCGAGCAAGGATTGGCTGGATTTCAGTGTGACGACGCGCGCGCGAGCCCGCATTCGCGGCCACATGCGCGCGGATCAGCGTCAAAAAAGCATCAACCTGGGCAAGGAGCTGCTCGACAACGAGATGCGCGGCGCCGGAATGAGCTTCTCCAAGTTCATCAAGAACGAGGCTGAGGTGCGGCGCGTGTACGAAGCGCACTCGGTGCAAAGCCTGGATGAGCTCTTGCTCACCATTGGCTACGGCAAGCTGCAAACCGAAGACGTGGTGGACCGCATGCGCGGCGTGAAGCCCGAAACGGGCGGGGAGGGCGAGGCACCGGCATCGCTACGCCCCGGTCGCATCGAGCAGTTCGTGCGCAAGGTGACCGGCCGGGATCAGGCTGGCATCAAGGTGAGCGGCATTGATGACGTGCTGGTGCGCTATGCCAAGTGCTGCAATCCGTTGCCGGGCGACGCCATCATCGGCTTCATTACGCGCGGCCGCGGCGTCACCATTCACCGCCGTGAATGCAGCAAGGCGTTCGACACCGACCCAGAGCGCCGCATTGAGGTGAGCTGGGACTCGAAGGCCAAGATTAATCGCCCCGTGCAGCTAGTCGTCACCACCACCAATAAACCCGGAATTTTGGCCACCGTTAGCCAAACCTTCAGCAAAGAATCGATCAACATCACCGAAGCCAACTGTCGCTCGGAAGATGATGGCCGCGCTCGCAACATCTTTACCTTCAACTGTACTGACTTGAGCCAGCTGAAGAACGTGATGAAGGCGTTGCAGAAGGTGAATGGAGTGGTGGAGGTTTCGCGGCTTTGAGCGCGCTCGGTGGCGACGTGCTTCGCGCGTGAGCTCAAAGGTTTATCGCGCCGCGGCCCAGCTCGACCGCGTTGCCCGAGACGAAGATTCGCTCGCTTGCATCGACACGCAGCCCGATTTGACAAGGGCGGCCCACTTGCTCGCCTTGCCGCACGCTGAGCTCGA